>JACOSU010000109.1 GCA_016178685.1 Candidatus Eiseniibacteriota bacterium
ATGTTCGAGGTCGCCTTCTCGCGCCGGATGTGCTGCTCGCGGGTCTGGAGCGTGAGCACGAAGCCGCGTCGTCCGTCACGATCCACGGTTTCGGCCGCGAGCCGCCCCGGCATGCGCCGCACCAGCGACTGGCGGCATGCGAAGAAGCCCAGCGCGGGACCGCCGAAGCTGGGTGGATTTCCGAGCGGCTGTCCCGCGCCCACCACGATGTCGGCGCCGCCCGGGGCCTCATCGCCCTGGGCGCCGGGCGGCTCGATCAGCGCCAGCGCGATCGGATCGCACACCGCGATCGCGAGCGCGCCTAGGCCGTGCGCGAGCGTGTGGATCGCGTGAGGAGATTCGATCAGCCCGAAGAAGTTCGGCAGCTGGTAGATCACGCACGCGACATCCGCGCCGAGCGCGGATCGCAGGTCTTCGGGCGGGCACTGCCCGCCGCGAGGAGCGACCACCGTCAGGTCGCGCCCGTCGAGATAGGTGCGCAACACGGCGAGATAATTCGGATGCAGCGCCCCGGCCACGACCACGCGAGCGCGGCCGCTCTGGCCGCGGCTGAGCAGCGCGGCCTCGACCGTCGCGGTGGCCCCGTCGTAGAGCGAAGCGTTCGCGACCTCCATGCCGGTCAGCTCGGCGATCAGGCTCTGGAACTCGAAGATCGCGGTGAGCGAGCCCTGCGCCACTTCCGGCTGGTACGGCGTGTACGCGGTGGCAAACTCGGAACGCATGGCGAGTGCGTTGAGCGCTGCCGGAATGTAGTGATCCCAGCAGCCCCCGCCCATGAAGCTCACCATGCGGGAGGCGTCGTTCTCCCCGGCCCACGCCCCGAAGCGCCGCCGGATCTCGATCTCGGCGAGCGGTCCCGGCACCTGGAGCGCGCGATCGAGCCGCGCCTCGCGCGGGATGGACGCGAGCAGTTCCTCGAAGGATGCGACGCCGATCCCCTCGAGCATGCGCCGCTCTTCCGCTTCGGTCAGCCCCACGAAGCTCATCCCTGATGCTCCTCGATCATCTTCTCATACTCGGGGCCGGTCATGAGCTTCTGCAGGTCGGCCGCTTTCGCGGGGCGCAGCCGGATCATCCATCCCTCGCCGAACGGCTCCTGGTTGACGAGCGCCGGGTTGTCGGCCAGCGCGGAATTGACCTCGATCACGCGTCCGCCGAGCGGCGCGTAGAGATCGCTGACGGTCTTGACCGCCTCCACCACGCCGAACGGTTTCATGGCTTCGAGCATGCGCCCGACTTCGGGCAGCTCCACGAACACCACGTCTCCCAGCTGCTCGGTCGCGTAGCTCGTGATCCCGATCGTCACGACGCCGCCTTCCAGGCGCGCCCATTCGTGCTCGGCCGTGTAGCGCACATCCTCCGGGTAACCCAACGGATCCTCCTTCGGCGCCTAGCGGTGTGAACCCTGCGTATAGAAAGGCCGTGCCACCACCCGGGCCGCGAGCCGCGCTTCTCCCGCGCGGATCTCGATCGCGGAACCGACCGCGGCGCAGCCGGCCTCGACGTAACCCAGGCCGATCGGACGCTCGAGGCTGGGCGCGAACGTGCCGCTCGTCACCTTTCCGACCTCGCGTCCCGCGCATTCGATCGCCATGTCGTGACGCGGCACTCGCCGGCCCTCGAGGCTGAAGCCCACCAGCTTGCGAGCGAGCCCCTTCGCCCTCTGGTCGAGCAACGCCTGCTTGCCCGTGAAGTCCGACGCCTTTTTGAGCTTGACCGTCCACCCCAGTCCCGCTTCGAGCGGGTTCGTCGTGTCGCTGATGTCGTTGCCGTAGAGCATGTACGCCATCTCGAGCCGCAGCGTGTCGCGCGCCCCGAGGCCCACCGGCTCGAGTCCGTGCGGCCGGCCCGCCGACAGGATGCCGGTCCACACGCGCTCGGCATCCCGCGGATGGAAGTAGAGTTCGAACCCGTCTTCGCCGGTGTACCCGGTGCGAGAGATGACGCCCTCGGCGCCGAACATCGGTCCGATCATGAAACGGTAGTAGCCCAGGTCCAGCGCGGCGGGCGGCACGTGCCCGCGCATGACGTCGGCCGCCCTGGGTCCCTGGATGGCGAGCAGCGCGGTCTCATCGGAGCGGTCCTTGAGCCGGACGCCGGGAAGCGAGGCCTCGCGGATCCACGCGAAGTCCTTCGCGATGTTCGAAGCGTTGACCACCACCATATAGCGGTCGGGCAGCCGGTAGACCAGCAGGTCGTCGACGATGCCGCCGTCCGGGCGGCAGGCCGGGGAATAGAGCGCCTGCCCCACCTCGAGAGCGCTCACATCATTCGTGACCAACCGGTCGAGCGTCTCGCAGGCGCCTGGCCCCGACACTTCGAATTCGCCCATGTGCGAGATGTCGAACAGCCCGGCGGCGCCGCGCACGCACCGGTGCTCGCGAACGTCGCCCGTATACCGCACCGGCATCTCGAAGCCGGCGAAATCGATCAACCGGCCGCCAGCGGCGCGGTGGAACTCGTAGAAGGGGGTGTGGCGGGGTGTCGCGATCGGCTGCACGAAGGCTCCCGGGTGGTCAAACGCGGGGAAGTTATCGAATGGGCACCACAGGGTCAAGCGGACTGCGGCCTCCAAATGACGACGGCCGGCGCGTTCGAACGCCGGCCGTCGTCGGATGCTGCGACAGGCGAATTACCGGATCACGGTCACCTTGGTCGAGAGCGTGCGACCATGCTGCGTCAGACGCACCGCGTAGATGCCGATCGGCAGGTTCGCGTTCGCGAGCGGCACGACGTGGAACCCGGCTCCCATCGAGCCCACCGGACGCGTGAACACGCGCCGACCGCCGAGATCCACCAGCTCAATCGTCGCCGGCGAATTGTCCGTGAGCGAGAACGCGAAGCTCATGGAGCCCACCGACGGATTGGGACGAACCCCGTGCAGCGCGAACTCGGTCGTGAGCGGCACCGTGACCGAGGTCTGACCGGCCATCACTTCGCCGCCCGGCTGAGGCACGCCCAACCGGTAGCCGTAGGTCGAGCCGCGCACCACCGCCTGATCGGTGTAGCTCACGCGGTGATTGCCATCGGGAGCGACCGAAGCCAGACGTCTCCAGCTGGTGCCGCCATCCTGCGACCGATAGACGTTCACGGACGCCGAGGTCGAAACCTCCCACAGCAGCTTCACCAGCCCATCGTCCGCCGAGGCGTCCACCAGCGTGGCGAGCGTGGCCGTGATCGGGTTGAGGACGTGGAGCGTCACACAGCACCTGACCGGACAGCCGCCGTTCAAACAGTTGAGCACGATGCACAGGTGCACATCGCCGGTGGCGGCCGAGTCGGGGATCGAGATCGCGGGACTCACGCAGGTCGAGCTGCCGGCCGGCACCGTCACGCTGCCGATCAGCGGCAGGCCCGGCCAGCTGCGGTCGAGCGAGATGGTGTAGGTGTAGGTGTCGCTGAACACCACGTTCGGGTTGCTGACGTTGAAGCACGGGGTGTAGGTGGTGTTCGCCAGCACCGTGCTGTCGTTCGGGCACACCACGCCCGGACCCGTGACGATCTTCGCGCCCTCGACATCCACATCGCCGAGCCGCCCATCGCCCCAGCTCATCATGATGTTCTTGCCGCCATACATGCCGTTGTAGTCGCCCATGTTGGGCGCGATGTTGCTGGAGGCGGTGGTGAAGTTGGTCTGGGCGGTACTGATGAGCTGGTTCGCCGCCCAGGTGACGCCGCCGTTGGTGGAACGCGTGGCGTAGATGTTCGCGAGGCCCCCGCACTTGGCCACCGCGTCGCGGAAGTCGTACCACATCACGTACGGGTAACCGTCGCACCCGACCTGGACCTCCGGGAGCCAGTTGTCGTAGTACGCCGGATCGTCGTTGGCACGAGTCGGTGTCGACCAGCTCACGTCATCGTCCGAGTACGTGACGAAAGCATCCCGCCAGTCGCGTGCGCGCTCGGGCGGGCCGCTCGGAGAATCCACGCCGGTCTGAACCCGGTAGCCGCCGGCGGTGCCGGGCGCGAAGCGCAGGTAATACGTCGCGGTGGCCGGAGCGGTCCACACGATGAAGCCATTGCGCCCCGGGTTCGAGAGGTCGCCGCTGCCCGCGAGCCTCGTCCCGCCGCCGGTCGTGTCGGTGCAGAAGATGCGCATCGAGTACTTGAGCGTGCCCGTGAGCGAGTCGCACCAGAAGATATAGGTGCTGCCCAGCGTGCCGCTGAACGCCCAGTAGTCGAGATCGCTGGTGCTCGAGATGCTGCCGCGCAGGCGCTGGCCCGGAGTGAACACGGTGGCGTTTGCGAAGAAGCCGTTGTTCTCCACCTCGGACTTGCTGCCGCCGCCGCCCAACGGATCGTCGTACCAGTTGACGCAGTCCTCGAACGCGACGTACTGCCGGCCACGATTCGGGCCCGTGGAGCGGTCAATCCCGAGCGAGGGGAACGTGATCCCGCGCTGGCGATTGAAGCCCGGGGCGCCGGTGCCGAAGTTCGAGTATTCTGAGGTCAGCACGACCTCGGGCGCAAACGACACGCCGCCGTTCGTGGACTTGCGGATCTTGAAGTAGTCGGCATCCACCGCGCCGAGCACCGACCAGCACACGTAGACTTCGCCGTTCGGACCGACCTCGACGCGCGAACCCTGGACCAGACCGTCGTCGGCGCCGTCGCTCAATTGGGTCTCCACGCTCCACGTCAGGCCGTTGTTGATCGAGCGCGAGTACATGATGTGGTCGCCGGAGGCGTCGAAGCGGGTCCAGCTCGCATACAGATTTCCGTTCGAAGAGTCCGCCGCGAACCACTCCTTGTCGGCCGAAGCGGTGGAGTTGGAGTAGCTCACGACGATGCGGGGCGTGTCCCACGTGAAGACGGCGCCCGGGAACGTGGCGCGCACCGCGCCGACGCCATTGAAGCCGCTCGCGTTAGCCATCAGGCCGCAGTACCAGAAGTCCCCCAGCTTCTCGTTCACCGAGACCACCGGGTCACTGGTCCACGTGCGGGTCGGCGAACCCACGAAGTGCGGAGGACTGCCGGCGGGCGCCGCTCCGATCGCGGGCGTCTTGATCCAGGTCGCCCCGCCGTTCAGGGTGTAGGAGAGACCCTGCACGTCACCGCCGGTGTTGAACCCCTGGCCGTTGTTGAAGGCGCCGATGCCGACGCTGCCGACCACCGCGGCGCGCTCCTCGGCCTGCCCGGCCCCGGCGGCGTCCGTGGTCTTGTCGTTGATCTTGACGTTGGTCGGCGACACCAGCGTGCCGTTCACCCCGAACTCGGACGCCTTCCGATCGGTTGAAGCGCCGGTGACGAGACGGCCGGCGGCGACGTCTTCATCGATCACGCCGTCGACCTTCGCGCCCCGGCCATGATGTGCCTTCGCGCCCTTCTTCGCGCGCGCTGCCGCCTCGCGCGTCTCTGCGCGCTCGCGCCGCAGCTCGTCGAAAAGCAACTGGATCTCTGACTGCTTGACGGCCGGGCTGTCCTTCCCATAGACCGGCGCATCATCGGCCTGCGCGTGCGCGGCTACGACGTGGCCGGCGCCCGTGAGCAGCAGCGTGGCGGCGAGGACCGCGAGCCGCCGGGGAGAGAAATATCGAGAAAACATGGAGCGCCTCCTGTGAGGGGGTAGCGAGAACCACTGACGCTGCAAGTTTCAGGAGACCGCGGTCGGGAGGGGGAAATAAAATAACCCGCCCGGAGGAGGTCGGGTCCGACCGCGAGAGATTAGGGAATTGTCACGCTCAAAAGCCAGCGAAAAACTGCCAGTTACGACAAAACTCTAAGCCCCTGGCCCGCAACCTGGCGTGACAGTCCGGGACGGTCCGCCGGCCGTCTCGACCGCCCGGCCCCCGCCACCATGCCATCTGGGCCCGCCAGTCGCGCCGCAAACCTTACGCGCGCGCGCCCTTGAGCACTCCGAGCTGCTTCCCGACCTTCGTGAACGCCTCGACCGCGCGGTCCACGTGGGCGGCCTCGTGGGCGGCCGAGAGCTGGACCCGGATCCGGGCCTTGCCCTTTGGCACCACCGGGAACGAAAAGCCGATCACGTAGATTCCGAGCTCGAGCAACCTGCGCGCCATCTCGTGAGCCACGCGCTCGTCGTAGAGCATGATCGGAACGATCGGGTGCTCCCCGCTCGGGATGTCGAATCCGGCCCCGGCCATGGCGCCCCGGAACCGGCGCGTGTTCCGGATCAGAGCTTCGCGCAACTCCCCGCTTTGAGAGAGCAGATCCAGCACCGCGATTCCCGCCCCCACCACCGCGGGCGGCAGCGTGTTCGAGAACAGATAGGGCCTCGACCTCTGGCGCAGCAGCGCGACGATCTCACGCCTCGCCGCGGTGAATCCCCCGAGCGCTCCACCCAGCGCCTTGCCGAGCGTTCCCGTGACGATGTCGATCCGGCCCATGACGCCGTGGAGTTCGGCGGTGCCACGCCCGGTCGGGCCCACGAAGCCGGTGGCGTGGCAGTCGTCCACCATCACCATCGCGCCATGACGGTCGGCGAGATCGCAGATTCGGCGAAGATCGGCGATTTGACCGTCCATGCTGAACACGCCGTCGGTGGCGATCAGTTTGTTCCGGCAGCCCTTCGCCTGGGCTTCGGCGAGGCAGCGTTCGAGGTCGGCCAGGTCGGCGTGCTCGAAGCGCCAGCGCTGGGCTTTGCACAGGCGCACGCCGTCGATGATGGACGCGTGATTCAGGGCGTCGGAGATGATCGCGTCGTGTTCGGACAAGAGCGGCTCGAACACGCCGCCGTTCGCGTCGAAGCAGGCCGCGTAGAGGATCGCGTCTTCAGCGCCCACGAATTCGGCGATTCTCTTCTCGAGCGTCCGGTGAAGATCCTGCGTTCCGCAGATGAAGCGCACCGACGAGAGGCCAAACCCGTGAGTATCGAGAGCACGGTGGGCGGCGGCGATCACCTGCGTGTGGCTCGAGAGTCCGAGGTAGTTGTTCGCGCAGAACACCAGCACCTGGCGGCCGTCCTCGAGGCGCACCACCGGGCCCTGCGGCGAAGCCAGAACGCGCTCGTCCTTCCAGAGCCCGGCTTCTCGAATCGAGGCCAGCTCGCGCTCCAGCGACTCCTTCATGGTGTAGGTCACGGGAGTTCTCCCTGGTCGAGTCCCCAGGGCACCAGCACCACCTTCCCTGCGGTTCCGTTCTTGAGCAGGAGGATCGCCTCGTGGAATTTTTCCATGGGCATCACGTGCGTGATGGCGGGCCGGACGTCGAGCCGGCCGGAGGTGAGCAGGTTGTCCATCTGGTACCAGGTGTCAAACATGCGACGGCCGATGATGCCGTGGAGCGTGATGCCCTTAAAGATCACGAGACGGTTCCAGTCGAGATCGAACGGCTCTTTCGGGAGCCCGAGCAGTGAGAGCCGCCCGCCGTTCCGCAACGCGGTCAGTCCGTCGCGCATCGCCTGCGGGTTGCCCGACATCTCGAGCACGCCGTCGAGCCCGGTGCCCAGGGTCAGCTCCCGCATTCGCTCGACGAAGTTCTCCTTCGAGACGTCCACCGCCGCGTCGGCCTTCATGCGGCGCGCGAGCTCCAGCCGGTAGGCCGAGACGTCGCTCGCGAACACGCGCGCCGCCCCGGCCGCCCGCGCGACGCCGATCGCGAACAGGCCGATCGGCCCGCAGCCGGTGACCGCGATGTTGCAGCCCGAGAGCGCTCCCGCGAACGCGGTGTGCACCGCGTTGCCGAGCGGCTCCATCACGGCCGCCGCTTCGATGCTGATGTTGGAGGGGGCGCGCCACGCGTTCGCGGCCGGAACCGTCACGTACTGGGCGAAACCGCCGTTCACGTCCACGCCCAGGATCCGGGTGTTCTCGCACACGTGTCCGTTGCCGGTGCGGCAGGCGAGGCAGGTGTTGCAGATGATATGGCTCTCGCACGAGACACGGTCGCCGGCCGAGAAGTTCGCGACTCCCTCACCGCGCTCCAGAACCTCTCCCACGAATTCATGGCCGAGCGTGACCGGCGGGCGAATGCGGCCCTGGGACCAGCGGTCCCATTCGAAGATGTGAAGGTCGGTGCCGCATACCCCGGCGCGCAGCACGCGCAACAGCAGCTCGCACGGCAGGCAGGTCGGGACCGGGACCTCGCGGATCTCGGCGCCGGGACCGGCGGTGGCCTTGACCACGGCCCTCATGGTGCGGGCGCGCGTCGCGCCCTTCGTTCGCGGCAGCTCTAACGCCAGGGGGGCGGGTTTCATACGGATGTGAGCACCTCGCGCAGAGCCTGACCGGTATGCGACCCCCGCGCGCGCGCCACCGCTTCGGGGGTGCCGGCCGACACGATCGTGCCGCCCAGCTCGCCGCCTTCCGGCCCCAGATCGATGAGCCAGTCGGCACACTTGATCACGTCGAGATGGTGTTCGATGACCACCACCGTGTTGCCGCGGTCGACCAGCGCCTGGAGCACGTCGAGCAGCACGCGCACGTCTTCGAAATGAAGCCCGGTGGTGGGCTCGTCGAGTACGTACAGCGTGCGCCCGGTCGCGACCCGCGAGAGTTCCCCCGCCAGCTTCACGCGCTGGGCTTCTCCTCCCGACAACGTGGTGGCGGACTGACCGAGATGAATGTACCCCAGACCGACGCCCTTGAGCGTCTCGAGTTTGCGCCGGATCGCGGGCATCGCGCTCAGGAACTCGAGCGCTTCCTCGACCGTCATCTCGAGCAGGTCGGCGATCGAGCGGCCGCGATGCTGCACCTCGAGCGTCTCGCGATTGTAGCGCCGGCCGTGACACAGATCGCAGCGCACGAACACGTCGGGCAGGAAATGCATCTCGATCTTGCGCAGCCCGTCGCCCGCACAACCTTCGCAGCGCCCGCCCTTGACGTTGAACGAGAAGCGCCCGGGACCGTAACCTCGCACCTTCGATTCGGGGAGCTGCGCGAACCACTGGCGGATGTAGTCGAACGCTCCGGTGTAGGTCGCGGGATTGGAGCGCGGCGTGCGGCCGATCGGGCTCTGATCGATCGCCACCACCTTGTCGAGGTGCTCGATGCCGCGCAGTTCACGGTGCTCCCCGGGCGCATCACTCTCGCCGCCCAGAGCGCGCGTCACGGCCGGCAGCAGGATGTCGCCGATCAGCGTGCTCTTGCCCGAGCCCGAGACGCCGGTGACGCAGACGAAACATCCGAGCGGGAGGCGCGCGTCGATCCCGCGCAGGTTGTGCTCGCGTGCGCCCAGCACTTCGATCGCGGCGCCGTTTCCCGCCCGGCGCGAGGCGGGCGCCGCGATGCGCCGCGTGCCGTTCAGGTATTGAGCGGTCAGCGATTCGGTCACCGCCCGCACCTCGGAGGGAGTTCCGGCGGCCACCAGCCTTCCGCCGTGGCGCCCGGCGCCCGGCCCCAGGTCCACCAGCCAGTCGGCCGTCTCCATGGTGTCGCGATCATGCTCGACCACCACCACCGTGTTGCCGAGGTCGCGCAGCTTGAGCAGCGTCGCGAGCAGCCGCTGGTTGTCGCGATGGTGAAGCCCGATCGACGGCTCATCCAGAATGTAGAGCACGCCCGTCAGCTGCGATCCGATCTGGGTCGCGAGCCGGATGCGCTGCGCTTCTCCGCCCGCGAGGCTCGCGGCCGGCCGGTCGAGCGTGAGGTAGCCGAGCCCCACGTTCTCGAGGAAAGCGAGCCGCTCGCCGATCTCCTTGACGATCGGCCGGGCGATGGTGGCCCGCGCTCCCGCGAACGACAGCGCGCCGAGCGCTTCCCGCGCCCGGGCGACCGGGAGTGCTGTCCAGGCGGCGATGTCGAGACCGCCCAGCCTCACCGCGAGGCTCGCGCTCTTCAACCTGTGTCCCTTGCACGCCGCGCACGGGGTGGGGTTCATGAGTGCCCCGATCCAGCGCCTCACCGCCTCGCTCGCAGTCTCGCGATAACGCCGCTCGAGATTCGGCAGGACGCCCGGGTACTTCGCGCGCTGGATGAACGCCGATCCCCTGGACGTGCGGTATTCGAATCGCACCAGCTCGTCCCCCGAACCGTAAAGCAGCAACCGCTGGATGCGTCCCGGCAGCTTCTTCCACGGCGTCGTGAGCGAGAACTCAAACTTTCGCGCCAGAGCGCGCAGCGTGCCTCCCACCCACGTGCCGCCGGCGTCGCCCCAGGCCGCGATCGCTCCCTCGGAAATGCTCTTCGAGGGATCCGGCACCACGCGCGCCGGATCGACGCGCGGCAGCGTTCCCAGCCCGTCGCATTCCGGGCAGGCGCCATAGGGAGAATTGAACGAGAAGCTGCGCGGCTCGAGCGTCTCGACGCTCAAGCCGCAATTCGGACAGGCCGAGCCCTGGCTGAACAGCAGGTCACCGCCCGCCACCCCGCCGCCCGCGTTCGCCACCCCCAGCAGGCCGTTTCCGAGCCGGAGCGCGGCCTCGACCGATTCGGCGAGGCGCGCAGTAGCGGCGCCCTCGATGGCCAGCCGGTCGATCACCACGTCGATATCGTGACGCTGCTGCTTGCGCAGCTTCGGCGCGGATTCGAGCTCCACCCACGCCCCGTCGACGCGCGCCCGCAGGTAACCCTGCTGAAGGAGCGATTCGATTTCACGGCGGTACTCGCCCTTGCGGCCGCGCGCGATCGGCGCAAGCAGCGCGACGCGCTGGCCCGCGCGACGCTCCACCACCTGATCCACGATCTCCTGCACGCTCTGCCGGATGAGCCGGGCGTCGCAGGCGGGGCAGTGCGGCTCGCCCAGCCGTGCGTAGAGCAGCCGCAGGTAGTCGTAGATCTCGGTGAGGGTGGCGACCGTCGAGCGGGGATTCGATCCCGCTCCGCGCTGTTCGATCGCGATCGCCGGGGAGAGGCCCTCGATCGCGTCCACGTCGGGCTTCTCCATCTGGCCGAGAAACTGCCGGGCGTAGGCGGAGAGCGACTCGACGTAACGGCGCTGGCCTTCGGCGTAGAGCGTGTCGAAAGCGAGCGACGACTTGCCCGAGCCCGACACGCCGGTGATGACGATCAAGCTCTGGCGCGGCAGCCGCAGCGACAGATTCTGAAGGTTGTGCTCGCGCGCCCCCCGGATCACGATGTCCGAAAGCCCGCGTGAGCCGGCGGGCGCGGCGTCCACCGGAGTTCTGCGCGAGGCGCGGATCGCGTGCGGGGTGCGGGGCGACATGGGAAGCGACTCTAGCAGAGCGCGCAACCGGTTATTCCCAGCGCAGCGCTTCGACCGCGTCGAGCCGCGACGCGCGCACCGCCGGGTAGAGCCCGAAGAAGAGACCCACCGCGACCGAGAAGCCGAACGCGGCGCATACCGACCACCACGGCGTGTATGCGGGCAGCCCCGACAACGCCCGCACCGCGTGAGCCACCGCCGCCCCGAGCGCGATCCCGATCAGGCCGCCCAGCCCGGTCAGGGTCGCGGCCTCGACCAGAAACTGCGCGAGGATCGTGATGCGGGGCGCGCCCAGCGCCTTGCGCAACCCGATCTCGCGGGTGCGCTCGGTGACGGCGACCAGCATGATGTTCATGACGCCAATCCCGCCGACCAGCAGCGCGATCGAGGAGATCAGGATCATGACCGCGTAGGTCGCCCCGGTCAGCTGGTTGTAGAGGTCGGCGAGCAGGTCCTCGGTGAAGACCGAGAAGTTGTCTGAGCCGCGGGCCGGCACGTGCCGGCGCCGCCGCATCAGCTCGGTGATCTCGTCCACCGCCGCCGGCGTCCGCTCCGGCGAGACCGCCACCGCGTTCAGGTAATACTCGCCGCGTCTGGGAACGAAGAACGGGGCGTCGGGCGAAGGTGGAAAATACTTGGTCAGGGTGGTGTAGGGAATCGTGATGAGCTGGTCGGGATTGAAGAACAGGCTGCGACCCTTGGGCTCCAATTCCCCCACCACCCGGAACGGGACGCCGTCGATGTGGACGGTCTTGCCGACCGGGTCGCCGCCGGTGAACAGGGCTTCGCGGATGTCCCTGCCGAGCACCAGCACCTGCGCGCGGTGGCGCACCTCCTCGCCGGTGAAGAAACGGCCCATCCACGGATCGTAGCGATTGACCTCCTGCACCTTCTCGTCGGATCCCAGCAGCTGGACGCCGCGCGTCGTGTGCCCTCCCGCGTTCAACGTGACCGCGTCGACGAATCCGATCACGGTGATTTCGCGAACGTCGGGACAGTTGCGCCGGATCGCGTCGGCGTCGTCCACGCTGAATGCGTGGCGGTGACGCACGCTGTCGGGAAATCCCGCGACGAACACCCCCGGCTTGAACTTGCGAATGTAGATGACGTGCGAGCCGAACGACGTGATGGATTGCGCGACCGTGCGATTGAAACCCTGGATAATGCTCGCCATCGCGACCACGGTCCCGACCCCGATCACCACCCCCAGCGTGGTCAGGAGCGATCTCATGCGATTCGCGCGCAGCGAACCGAACGCCATGCGCGCCACCGTCGGCCACGGCACCCGGCGCTCGGCGTTCATTCGTAGCGCAGCGCGTCGATCGGATCCTGCCGGGCCGCGCGGGTCGCAGGATAGGCGCCGAAGAACAGGCCGACCAGCGTCGCGGTGCCGAGCCCCAGGCCCACCGAGAGCGGACTCACGTACATGGGGAGCGGGGTCAGGAGCCCGATCAGTACCCCGGCGCCGACCCCGAGCGCGACCCCCACCACGCCGCCCGCAGCCGAGAGCGTGGCGGCTTCGATCAAGAACTGCATCAGGATGTCCCGCCGCCGGGCCCCGAGCGCCTTGCGGATCCCGATCTCGCGCGTGCGCTCCGTGACCGAGACCAGCATGATGTTCATGATCACGATCCCGCCCACCAGCAGCGAGATGAGTGAGACGCCCACGATCACGATGAAGATCGCTCCCGACAGATTGCGCCACAGCGAGAGATACATCTCGGGGGTCACGATCTCGAAGTCGTCCTTCGCACCCGGCGATACGTGCCGGCGGGCCCTCAGCAGGGTGCGCGTCTCATCCTCGGCCTGCTGGAATACGCCGGGGGCGCGGCTGCGCACTCCGATCGTGACGCTCGCGGATCTCCCGTACATGCGCTCGAACACCGCGAGGGCCACCAGCGCGTACGCGTCCTGGCTGGCGCCGAACGACGCGCCCCTGCGCGTGCCCACCCCGACCACCGTCAGCGTCAGTCCCCCGAGCCGCACGTCGCGCCCGATCGGATCGAGAGCGCCGAACAGCTCCCGGGCGACGTCGGATCCGATCACGCACACGGCGGCGCGCGTTCGCTGGTCGGTCTCACCGATCGGCCGGCCGCGCGCGAGCGGCAGATCGTTGACCTCGAGATAGCCGGGCTCGACTCCACGCACCGTGACGCCGGTCAGCCCGCGGGCACCGCGCCGCACCGGGGCGGTCGCGTCGCGCTCCGCGACCGCGGCCTGAACGTGCGGGGCGGAACGGGCGATCGCGGCCGCGTCATCCGGCGTGAGATCGCGGCGGCGCGATCGCTCGGCGATCTTCGTGAAGTCGAACTCGAGGCCGACCTTGTCGACGTTGAAAACGTCGCTCCCGGCCTGCACCAGCTGGGTCGAGACGTAGTGATCGAGGCCCTGCACCACCGACATCACGGCGATCACGGAGGAGACTCCGATGATCACCCCGAGCAGGGTGAGGAGCGATCGCAGTTTGTTGGCCCGCAGCGCGCCGAGGGCGATGCCGGCGCTCTCCCTCGCGTTCATGGGGGGTTATTCGTACCGCAGGGACTCCACCGGGTCCAGCCGGGAGGCGCGCATCGCGGGATAGAGTCCGAAGAACACGCCGACCGCGGCCGAGAACAGCAGCCCGGTCACTACCGACCACACCGAAACGTAGGTCGGCAGCGGACTCAGCGCTCGCACCAGCCACGAGATGCCGGCGCCGAGCAGGATACCGATCGCGCCGCCGATCGCGGTCAGCACCACCGACTCGACCAGGAACTGGGTGAGGATCGCCCCGCGTCTCGCCCCCAGCGCCTTGCGAACTCCGATCTCGCGCGTCCGCTCGGTCACCGCCACCAGCATGATGTTCATGACGCCGATCCCGCCCACGATCAGCGCGATCGAGGAGATCAGCGTCATCAGGGCGACGATGCCGCCCGTGACGGTCTGGTACAGCTGCAGGAACGCGTCGTCCGTAAACACCACGAAGTCGTTGATCTTGTTGCTCGGCACGTGCCTCCGGATGCGCAGCGTCTCGATGATCTGGCTCTGTGCCGCGTCACTCCGATCGGGACTGACCGCGATCGCGTCGAGGAACAGCTCGCCGCGCTTGGGGAACCACGGCGGCGCGTCGCTCGGCGCCGGGAAATACTTGTCGATCAGCGGGTAGGGAACCACCGCCACCTCGTCGAAGTTCTGCCCGAACAGCTTTCCCTTGCTCTCGAACTCCCCCACCACGGTGAATGGCACGCCCGCGATGTGCACGGTCTCGCCGAGCGGATTGCGATTGCCGAACAGCGCGTCGCGCGTGTCCTTCCCCAGCACACACACGTTCGCGTGCCGTTGCACTTCTTCTTCCGTGAAGAAGCGCCCGCGCCCCATGTCCTGGCCATGCGTCAACGTGTAATATTGATCGGTTCCGAACACGAACGTGAACTTCGTGATCTTGTCGCGGTACCCGATTCGCAGGTTGTCCCACGGGAACTTCCAGGTCGAAATCGCGCGCACCGCAGGCGAGCGGTCGAGAATCGCGCTCGCGTCCTCCAGCGTGAACGCGTGGCGGTGCTTGAGACTGTCCAGCGCATCGTCGCTGAAGTTGATGCCGGGGCGGATGCGGCGGATGTAGATCGTGTTGTTCCCGAGCGAGCGGATGCTCTGCTGGAACGAGCGCTGGAAACCGTTGATGAGCGCCACCATCCCGATCACGGTGCCGACGCCGATCACGATGCCGAGCAGCGCGAGCAGCGAGCGCATGCGGTTCGCGAACAGCGCGTGCGTCGCCATGCGAAACGTCTCACCCAGCAGGGAGCGGTCCATGGTCACTCGTAACGCAGCGCTTCGATGGGGTCGAGCTTCGACGCCCGGAACGCCGGGTAGGAGCCGAAGAAGATGCCGACCAGCGACGACATCAGGATGCCGAGCAGGATGGCGGGCACGCTCACGCCGGCCGGCAGCGGGCTGATCGCGCCGACCAGCAGCGAGAGCCCGACGCCGAGCAGAATGCCGAGTATCCCTCCGCTCAGCGACAGCGTGGTGGCTTCGACCAGGAACTGGACCAGGATATCGTGCGGCCGGGCTCCGAGCGCCTTGCGTACACCGATCTCGCGCGTACGCTCGGTGACCGAGACCAGCATGATGTTCATGATCACGATTCCGCCCACCACCAGCGCGATCGACGCCACGCCGATCAGCACGACGAAGATGCCGCCGGTCAGCGTGCGGTAGAACTCCATCCAGGTGTCGGCGGTCGTGATGCCGAAATTATCGGGCTTGCCGGGGCCGATGTGGCGGCGGCCGCGCAACAGGTTGCGCGCCTCCTGGATCGCGACCGGCAGCGCCGCCTGGTCGAGGCTCTTGATGTCGATCGTAATCGAGCCGCGCTCGCTCTTGAACTTCTGGAACGTGCGCACCGGGATGACCGCGAACCGATCCTGACTCTGTCCCAGCATCTTTCCCTTGGCCTTCGTGACGCCCACCACCTGGCAGGTCTGCTCTCCGATCCGGACTTCCTTGCCGATCGGATCGCGGCCCGGGAACAGTTCCTCCGTCACCTCCGGGCCCAGCACGCACACCAGCTGGCGGTGCTGGTCGTCCTCCTCGGTCAGGTGCCGCCCCTGTTCGATGGTGTAATCGTTGATGACCTCGTAGCCGGCCGACTCGCCCTTGACCTTCACTCCGTCGAGGTGGCGGGCGCGGTAATGGATGCGCTCCGAGTTCCCATTGCTGGCCACCACGATCGCGGCGTGGCGCACGCCGAGGCGGAGCGCCTCGGCGTCGTCGATCGTGAGGTCGGGTCTGCGCAGCGCGTTGATGTAATCGTCGTTGTTCGTGATGAAGCCGAACTTGTCGATCTCGAACACGTTCGATCCGGCGTCGAGCAGCTTCTCGGAGACGAATCGATTCATGCCCTGGACGAACGACACCACGGCGATCACCGAGGCGACCCCGATGATGGTGCCGAGCAGGGTCAGGAACGAGCGCAGCTTGTTGGCGCGGATGGCGCCCAGCGCGATCCCGGTGCTCTCGCGGAGGTTCATGCCGGAGCGCCGGCGGCCCGCCGCTGCGGATTCGGCGTGTCGCTCTCGATCTTGCCGTCACGCATGCGCACCACGCGGTTCGCGTGCGCCGCGACGTCCAGCTCGTGCGTGACCACGATCACGGTGTTGCCCTGGCGCCAGATGTGCTCGAACGCCACCATGATCTCTTCCCCGGTCGTGCTGTCGAGATTGCCGGTCGGTTCGTCGGCGAGAATGATGCTGGGGCGATTGACCAGCGCGCGCGCAATCGCGACGCGCTGGCGCTGTCCGCCCGAGAGTTCGTTCGGCCGGTGCTTCATGCGGTCCGCGAGCCCCACCAGCTCGAGCGCCTCGCGGGCGCGCTTGCGCCGCTCCTCGTGCTTGATCCCGGCGTACACCAGCGGCAGCTCGACGTTGTGCAGCGCGTCCGCGCGGGCGAGCAGATTGAAGGTCTGGAACACGAATCCGATCTTCTGGTTCCGGATCCGCGCCAGATCGTCGTCCGACATCCGCCCGATCTCGACGTCGTCGAGCCGGTACGAGCCGCTCGACGCCGTGTCGAGGCAGCCGATCAGGTTCATGAGCGTGGTCTTCCCCGAACCTGACGGTCCCATGATCGCGACGTATTCGTTCGCACCGACGCCGAGGTCCACGCCGTTCAGGGCGTGGACCTGCTCGCTGCCGACCTCGTACACGCGGTGCAGATCGTGGATGCGGATCAGCATCAACTCTTCCCTCCGGGGCCGCCCTTGCCGGGCTGCTCCTGCTTCACCTTGGCCCCCGGCTTGAGCTCCCGCAGCGCCTTGTAGGGTCCCGCCACCACCAGGTCGCCCGGCTTCACGTCGCCGAAGATCTCGATCAGGCTCTCACTCGCGATTCCGGTGCGCACCGGGACGAATTTTGCGACGCCCTTGGTCGCGACGAACACCCCGGTGATCTCCTTCTCGCGCCGACCCACCGTGTCCTCATCCGCGGTGAACGTGTTCGGGCGCTTTTTCGGCTGCTTCCGGTCCGCTTTGTGCGCGGCGCGATCCAGCTCGCGCTGGGTCCGCACCACCACGGCCTGAATCGGAACGCCGGTCGTGTGGGGATGGGTGGCGGTCTCGATCTCGACGTCGGCGGTCATGCCCGGTCGGATCTGAACCACGTTGTCCTCGAACACGACCTTGACCTCGAAGTTGGTCTGCCCTTCGACGGTCGAGGTCACCGAGCGCTTCGCGGTATTGCCAATCTCGATCACGCTGCCGCGGAACGAGGTGTCGGGCATCGCGTCCACGGTGATCTTGGCCTTCTGCGCGAGCTTCATGTCCACCACGTCGGTTTCGTCCACGTCGGCCTTGACCAGCATGCGGGAAAGGTCCGAGACCACCAGGATCTGCGTCCCGGGGTTGTTCATGGTGCAGGTGATCACCACTTCACCCTGCTCGACGTTGAGCGCGCTCACCACGCCGTCGAACGGGGCGACAAAGCGGCACTTGCCGAGATTGTCCTCGGTCCCGTCCAGCATCGCCTGCGCGCGCGTGACCTCTTCGCGGGCGGTGGCCGCGGTGGTGTGAACGGATTCGTTCGCGGTCGAGGCCTGATCCCATTCCGCCTGCGAGAGCAGCTTCTGATCGAACAGGGCCTTCTGCCGCGCGTGGTTGGTATCGGACAGCTTGAGCGCGGCCGTGGCCTCGCGCAGGCGCGCCTGAGCCGATGCGAGCGCCGCCCGCGCCTGATTCGAGTTCGCCCGGTACTGCGTGTCGTCCAGCTGGAGCATCAGCTGGCCCTTGCGCACCCGATCGCCCTCCTTGACCAGCAGGCGCTGCACCTTGCCAGGAAGGTCGGCGCTGATTTTCACCTGCGTCTTGGGCTCGATCTTGCCGGGCGCGCGCACGCGCGACGTGATGTCTTCGACCCGCACGCGCGCGAATTGAACGGCCTGCACGCTGGCCTGCGACTGATGGATCACGTTGACGACGATCAGCAGCAGGACGAGAACGCCTCCCAGCCCGATCCAGATCCACTTCTTGTTCTTCATCCGCGACCCACTCCTTCCGAGGGATTACTCCTGTTTTCCGCGAACCCGGTCCACCTGAGCTTCAGCCACCCGGATGGCGGCCGCGGCGGTGACGCGGTTGTTCGCGGCGCGTTCGAGCTGCACCTGGGCATCCACGAGATCCAGAATGGTGGCGGACCCCACGTTGTACTTCTGCTGAGTGAGCTTCAGATTCTCGCTTGCCGAATCGAGGCCCCGCTTCGCGACCTCTCCCTGCGCCAGCCCATCGTGATAGGCCACCAGCGCCTGGTGCACGTCGCTCGCGAGGTTGCGCTTGAGCGCGTCCCGGGCAGCGATCGCCCGTTCCAGCTGAGCAGACGCCGACGCGTTGCGGGCATCTGAGGACAGTCCGTCGATGAAATCCCAATTGAGGGCGAGCCGCACGGACGATTGACGGTCGGTCGAGCTATTGAAGCCCTCGACACCGGGATTGGCAAACGGGGGGTTGCCGGGAGGCTCCACCGTCGACGCGGAACGCGAGTTCACGTTGATTTCGTACCCGCCCGAAACCGTCAGGTAGGGAACGCGCGCCAGGCGGGCGGCCATCTTGGAGGCCTGTGCGGCGCGAACCGAGATTTCGGCTGCCTGAAGATCGGCCCGATTTCGCCCGGCCTCGGCCAGCAGAGCCGCCTCGTCATAGTCGTGGTCTTGCACGCTCAACACCGTGTCGATCTCGCCTAGTTTTCCTTCCTCGAGGCCGATCACGGAGGCCAGCGCCACGCGTTGCACCAGCACCGCCTGCTCGGCCGAGACCGAATCGAGTTCGCTCTGAGCGGTGTTGACCTGAGCCTTGAGCACGTCGCTGCGCGAGACGGATCCGACCTCGAACAGCGCCCTCACGCGCCGCTCGTTGTCACGCGCCAGATGCAGCGCAAAGTTCGCCACACCCGCGAGGTGGACGGACTTGACCGCCTCGTAGAACTGTCGCCGGGTGTTGAATGCGATATCGTTCCGGCTCGAAGCCAGGCGCTGCTTCGCCGCCCGTAGGGACGACTTGGCGGATGACAGTCCCTCGATGCTCGATAGATTCAGCACCGACCACGAACCCGAGATCCCTGGCGTGGTCCCATGAGACTCTCGGTCCTGCACGAACGTCCCCCCGGTCGGAATCCCATTGATCACGATCGGAGACAGGATGCCACTTGCGACATTGTTGTCGCGCGCGACGCTGGCCGAAACGTGCGGCAGCACGCCCGAGTAGGCGCCGTACACGCCGCCCTTCGCGTCCAGCACGCTGGCGCCGGCATTGACCACGTCGGGGCTGTGACGCAGCGCGATCTGGACCGCGCGGTCCGCGCTCAGGGTCTCGGCGCGGGACGGCGAGCCGGCCGTCATGGTCATCGAAGCCGCGGCGAGCACCGCCGCAGCGCGAAGAGTGGTCCTCATTCAAGTCCTCCATGGCGTGCGCCCGACCAGGAATCGCACGGACGTGATGCTGCTTACGGACGGGTCCGGGAAATGTTGCGGCGGCTCAGGATGCTGGAGCGAGCATCGCGGTCAGAACCGCCGCGAACCCGACCAGCGCGAAATAGAGTCCGGTCAGCGTCCAGGCCACCGAGCGGCGTGGCGCGCCCGACAGCGCGCTCGCTCCCAGGATGCCGACGATGAGGAACCAGATCGAGAACGGCCCCAGCGCGTCGAGAAAAATCCCGAGCCCGACCATGAGTTTGGAAGGCGACGTCGAAACCGGGAGCAGCGCACCAAAACCGATGTGCACGCCTTTGAACGTCTCGCGGGTCCACGCCAGCGCGAACGCGACGACCTGACCCGGAAGGTTGATGAGCGCGGCCCACGCAGACACCTCGAGCGCCTGGCGATACTTGAGCTTGGTGCCGAGCACGAAGCCCGCGCCAAACCACACCACCAGCGCCACCACCAGAATCCATACTCCGATGATCAGGCCCTGGGAGGCGGAGGTGATCGCGATCGCCACCGGCGTGCGCATCATGGCCGCCGCGTGATCCGCCTGCGTGGGGCTCATGGATCCCGACTGCACCTGCTCGTCCCAGCGATCGGCCATCATCGGCAGCAGTGCGCGATCGTAGAGCAGCGCGCTGAAGACGCCCGAGAACACCACCAGCACCAGCGTGGGAATCCACCACTGCGCATGCGTCTCAAGACCGGACCAGGCGCCGGCCGGGCGTGCGAATACCGCGATCGCCCGGCCGATCGGCGACAACGACGGTTGTGGCGCGGGCGCAAGCGTCGGATTCCCGACCGGATTCTCGGGGCTGCTCATGAATGTCCTCCGGGGCGGACAGGGGATGCTGGGGGCAGGGAAACGCAGACTAGGATCTGCCATCGGGAGGGTCAAACCGGGCATCACCGGCGCGGAAAAAGCGTTCCCGGGCGCGGTGATCAAGGCCCCGGGCCCGATCGGCGGCGCGGCGCACGGGGTGACATCGCGCGGGCCGCAAAGCGGCATGCGCACTGGAAAGCGGAGCGGCCGCCGCGGAGACGCACCCCGTGGCGGCCGCTCCGGTTCGAATCGACTCAGGATCCGTGCAGGGTGAATCTCACCGGCACTCCCACCCACACCGCGACCGGCTTGTTGTTCGCGAGCGCCGGCTTGAACACCCACTGCCTGACCGCGCTGATCGCCGCTTCATTGAGCATCGGGATGGACTTGATCACTTTCACGTCCTTGACCCTGCCATCCTTGCCGACCAGCGCCTGCACCTGCACGGTTCCGTCCACGTTGGCCTCGCGCGCCATCTCCGGATACACCGGATTGACCTTCGTGATCAGTTCCGGCAACTCCTCGACGTAGACGTACTCGCCGAATTTCGGAAGATCGTCATCCGACGGTGGGGCGACCTGGATGTTCTGATCCCCGGTCGTGACGCCCGGAGTGCTGGCGGAAATCTCTTCCTGACTCGCGATCTTCTGCTCGGGCGGCGCCTCGGCATCGGGCACCGGGACCGGCGCGGCCGCGGTCGGCGGAGCCACCGGCTGCATGACCTCGACCTTGGGAGGCGGGGGCTTGTCGGTCAGCGGCGGCGGCGCCTGCAGCTCGCGATACGGAACGATGATTACGCTGGTCTCGTGCGGACGATGCGCGAGCACGAAGCTGGTGCCGAGCCCCATCAGGTACAGCAGCACCGAAGCGCCGGTCGCGACCGCGACGCCGCGGAACATGTATTTCTTCGCGACTTCCTTGAGCTCCGGCGCACCGTAGGGCATGAACTCGTAGAGCGAAACTCTCGGCTCGATCACAGAGCTTCGACCTCCTTCTTCTGCTCGGGGCTCAGCGTATTGAGCGAGAAGCGCGTCATCTTCGCGAGATCGAGCTCATCGATGATCTTGACCATGTTGTTGAATTTCGCTTCGCGATCGATCTGGATCAGCACGATGACGTCCTTGTCGCCCGACCAGATCTTGAGCACCTTCGCGATGGTGCCCACGTCGGTGCGGGCCCACGGATCGCTGCCGTGCTTCCAGTAGGCGCGATCCGGCAGCACGCGGATGCTCAGCACCTTCGATTGGGCGACGTTGACCTTGGCCTCCTTGTCGGGAGGCAGGTTGATTTCGAGCGCCTGCGGGGTGCGGAACACCGTCGTCACCATGAAGAAGATCAGCAGCAGGAACGCCACGTCCACCATCGGCGTCATGTCGATGCGAATGCCGACTCGCCGCTTGGGACGTCCGAAACCGTGGCCCTTCTTTTTCCCGGCTCTTGGCTGCGGGGTGTCTACAGCACCCATCGGAAAGCACCTCCTCGGCGCATCGGGCTATTTCTTCGCGGTCGGCTTCTTGCCGAACAGGCCGCCGGTTCCCGCCAGATCGGTCTGGACGTTGAAGCGCGGCGCTTGCGCGGCCTGAAGCGCGGGCATGATATCGGCCATGACGCCGTACGGAGCGTCCTTGTCCATCTTGATGATGATGCGCGCCGACGGGTTTGCCGACCGGGCATTCGAGAGCACGGTCGCCATGTCGGTCGGCACCGCCTCGGGTGGCATCTCGCGCGATACCTCATTGCCGCCCTGGCGCCACACCACACGCACCTTCGGGGCCTTGGTGACCGCGATCGTGATCACCCCGGTCTCCGGCGCCTTGGCTTCGGAATTGGATTCCGGAAGCGTGATCTTGTCCTTCTCGGGGGGTTTGAACTGCGTCGTGCACATGAAGAAAATCAGCAGCAGGAAGGCCACATCGACCATCGGCGTCATGTCGATGGCGATGCCGATGCGGCGTATTTTCTTGAGCATCTCGCCCGCCCCCTACTTCCGGTCGGAAGTCGACGCCGACAGTAGCTGGACGGCCTCGTACGACGCCTCGTCCATCATGTAATTGAAGCTGTCCACCCGGGTCACGAACACGTTATAGGCCACGATGCCGGCGATCGCGGAGAACAGTCCGCCGGCGGTGTTGATGAGCGCCTCCGAGATGCCGACCGCCAGCTTCGAGGCGTCCACGGCGCCGGTGTGACCCAGCGCGGCGAACGACCGGATCATTCCGATCACCGTTCCGAGCAGTCCGATCATGGTGGAGATCGAGGCGATGGTCGACAGCGCGATCAGGTTTCGTTCGAGCAACGGCACCTCGAGGCCGTTGGCCTCCTGGATCGCCGCCTGGGTTTCGGACACGATCTTCTCCTTCGTGGCCCCCTCCAACTTCACCTGCTGGTAGCGCTCGAGACCGGCCCGGATCACATTCGCCGCCGAGCCGCGCTGCTGGGCGCACAGCTTGACGGCGCCGTCCACGTCGCCAGTGTGCAGACGCTTGCGGACGCCGTTCAGGAAGTCGGGCAGCGAACCACGACCCTGCGCCTTCCTCAGGCTCAGGAGCCGCTCGATGATGAACGATGTCTGCAGGATGATCAGCATGATGAGAGCGGCGACCAGCGGGCCACCCTTGTAGATGTTCTCGCCCAGATCGCCCAGCTTTGGCAGCAGCATCCAGAGCGTGATCGAAATGGCCGCAGCCAGGATGAAGCCCAGTGGCACGAGGTAACGGCTCATGAAGTCGAACTCCTCGGTTCCGAACGATCCACGCCTCTCGCGCGTCCGTCCGGTAGGTTGATCTCAGTGAGCGGTGATCGCCGCCCGTGCGGCCGGGAACCGGTCGCGAGCGACCCGTCTCGACCGCGTGCGTGAAACATCCGAATCCGGCCAGGGTCCGCCGGAAGCTACTCCGAGAAAGCCGCCAGCGCCTGCTCCTCGGTCTCGTGATGGTCGAACAGCATGATCAACTTCGCCATCACGAAGATGTCCTTCACTCTCTTGCCGAGCCCGCACAGCTTGATCTCGCCGCCCCGGCCCTTGTAATTCGTGTAGCCGCGCATCAGCACGCCGATCGCGATCGAGTTCATGCGCTCGCAGTCGGACAGATTGAGGAGCATCCGCGTATTTCCGGCGGCGGCCTCGTCCATGATGGCCTTCTGGAGCTCGTCGGTCTCGGTATCGCCGAAGAAGCTCCCCTTCAGCGCCAGAACTGTGATGCTGCGCACCTGTTTCCTGCGGACGGCCATGTCTCCCCTCGGTCCCGTTCGGCTAGACCGATTCGCGTTCCGCGAAGCTCGCGATCGCCTGCTCCTCGCCGGGATACACGTCGAACACCAGCGACAGCTTCGTGATCACGAAGATGTTCTCGATCCGCTTGTCCACCGAACAGAGCTTCATCTGGCCGCCGCGCTTCACGTAGTTCGAGTGCGCGGAGATCAGCACTCCGAGCGCCGTGGAGTTCAAATGCTGCGTCTCACCGAGGTTGATGAGGAGCTGCTTATTTCCGCCCTCGCTGAGCGCCTTGATCGTGCGCTCCAACTCATCGGTCTCGTCGCCACCGGTCAGGTAACCCCTGGGCGCCAACACCGCGATCTGCCCCACCTGGCGTTGTTTCATTTCGCTCCTCCGGTCAGACTCTTCATGCCCCTCATCGCATCGGGCTGAGTCGGTTCGATGGCAAGAACACGCTGGTAGTTCTCGATCGCCTTCGCGCGGTTCTGGGAATTCTGGTAGCCCTGCGCCAACCACACCAGTGACTGAACGTCCTTCGGACTGATCGCCACCGCGTGCTCGAGCAGTGGCGTCGCGCCGCTGTAGTCCTTCTGCAAGAGAAGATGATAGCCGAGCTGTCGGAACGCGATCGCCGCGATCCCGCTGGTCGAATCGATCTCAACCGAGCGCTGGAACTCGACGCCGGACTGCTCCGTCGAATCGACCTGCTCGTAAAGGATGCCGAGCCAGAAGTGGCGATCGGCCTTGCCGTTCCCCAGCGTCGCCGCCTGCCGGAGCGCCACCAGTGCTTCCGGATATTGCTTGATTTCCTTGTACGACAAACCGAGGAAGTAGTAAGCCTCGTCGTTGTTGGGGTCAAGCGCGATTCGCCGCTGCATCATCGCGACCGCGGCCGGGTAGTCCTTCTGCCGGAAGCGCAGCTTGCCCAGTTCGTTCATGGCGAAGCGCGCATCGCTGCGCGTCGAGTCGGCGTCAATGATCGACCGGTAGACCGAATCGGCCTGCTCCAGGCGGTTCTGGAATACGAACATCTGGCCGACCAGCAGCAGGTCGCGCGAGGTCGGAGCGCCCTTCGCAAACGCGTCGAGTCCCTTGTCCCACTCCTTGCGTTCCACGTAGATCCGGCCCAACACGGTGTACATTTCCTTGCTCTTGTCGCCGAGATCCTGCGCCTTGAACAACGCGGGCAGCGCCTCGTCCTTCATCTTCAGGGCGGCATAGGTTCGCCCCAGCAGGCTCCAACCCTTGGCGTCGCCCGGCTTCAGTTCGGTGTACTTCTCGAGCGGCGGGCGCGCTTCGGCATATCGTCTCGAATCCTTCTCGCCGGCGAGGTAGAGCAGGTTGCCGAGCGCGAGCTGCCCCGCGGGAAACTCGGGATCGCGGGTCGTGACCCACACGTATTCGTCGAGCGCGTCGCTGTAGCGCTGGCTGTAGTAAAGCGCCTGCCCGAGCCCGTAGTGGCTCTCGATATCGGTCGAGTCCAACTGGAGCGCGGCCTGCAGATTCTGGATCGCCAGCTCCCACGTGCCGCGCTTGAGGTAATAGTTTCCGAGCGCCCGCCGCGGCGTGGGATCCTCGGGCGCCTCCTCGGTCGCGTGCGTGTAGTAGACGCTGGCGTCCCTCAGCGAGTCGCGCGCCAGTTCGGCGTCGCCCAGCGCGACCAGGAATCGCGGCCGCCACCTCGGACCCCATTTCAGGCCTTCATTGAGCGCCTCGACCGCTTTTTCATGCTGCCCGATCGCGACCAGGCAGTTTCCCAGGGCGAGCTGCGCTTCCGGAAATTTTCGGTCCAGCTCGGTGGCCTTTTGGAACAACGGGGCCGCTTCGTCGCAGTTGTCCTGCCGGCTCAGCACTTCGCCCTGGCCCCAGTATCCGATCGCGAGCGAGGGATCCATCTTCTGCGCGGTCTGGAATGCCTCCATCGCCTTCGCATACTGGCGTCGCTTGAGCCACACCTGTCCGACGCCGGCCCGGCCTTCGGCCTGCCCCTGCGAGGCGGCCTTCTCGAACGACTGGAGCGCCTGGTCGAGGTTTCCGGCCTGAAGCGCGGATCGGCCCTCTCGCAGGTCGTCCGCCCGGGCGAGGCCCGGAAGAACCGTCAGGGCGAGAATTCCGAACAGCGCCGCGGGTCGAGGGAAGCGTTGCGCCGTCTGTGCGTTCATGGTCGGTTGAGCGTCTCCTGTCAGTGGGTGCCGCGCAACGGGGAGCGGCGGACGAACCGTACCGGTACGGCGGTCGGAACGAAACCGGATTCCTGGACCGACTTCTGACCGTCGAAGCTGGTGACGAACGTGATGAGACCGTTCGCGAGCCTCGGACCCGAGCCCCGGGCGTACAGATTGAAGAATCGCGTCAGTGGATACTCGCCCCGGTAAACCGTCTCGGGATCCGGCTTCGTATACGCCAGACCCTTGAGACTCGCGATGCGCAGCGCGCGCGCACCGCGATCCGCCCACGCCAGAGACACGTATCCGATGGCGCCCGGTCGCGAACGAACTTCGTCGATCACTTCGGAATCGCTCCGCGCCGGCACCGACCGGACCGCGATCGGCTGGTCTTCCATCACCTTTCGCATCATGCACTCCGTCAGGTCGGCGGTCGGCGGCTGCGCGACCGGGACGATCTGCTCGGCGCGGCCTCCGAACTGCGACCAGCGTGTCGCTTCTCCAGCGTAGATTCGTCGCAACTCCTCGACGGTCAGGTTCTCGACCGGGTTCGCCGGATGCACGACCGCGACCACCGCATCGCGCGCGAATCGATATCCCTCGAGGTTCAACTTTCCACTCACCGCCGCCGCCCGCTCCTCGGCCGAAATTTCCCGCGTCATCACCGCGAGGTCGCAGCGGGCCGCGAACAAAGCGCCGATCGCCTCGCGAGAGGTTCCCGAAGCCACCTCGATGCTCGCCTGGGGATACAGCGACTGAAACGCATCCCGCTCACGGGCAACGAGGCTCATCGCCTCGTGGGCACTCACAACCTTCATACGCCCGCTCGTCAGGGAATCTTCCACCGGCGTGGGTGCGGAATGCGGGGAGCAGCCGGCGAACGCGAAGGCCAAGAGCCACGGACCCGCAAACGCCGCCGACTGGAACTCCCTGCCGGATGCCGGAAAAACGAAGTGCATGAAGTCTAAAGATCGCGGCCTGGTCATGTCAATGAAACGCAGCCCGGGTGTCCCGGTCCGACGGGCCCGCGCTCCGACGAAGCCACCCTGAAGGAGCAGTCGGGCACCGTAGTGCAAGGGTCCACGGAGTGTCAAGATCGGAGCCGTTACCGTGTCCGCCCGCCGCGTCCATCCAGGAGAGCGCCGGCTCCAGCGCGAGCCCGCGCCGGATTGCCTGGTTCGAGAAGCGGGTGATACGCTGCTTCCCGCCATGATCGAATCCTCCGGCCCATCCCTCGCGCGGCGCCGAGCCATCGGCCGTCTCCCGGGGCCGGATCGCGCGTGAAATCCCGCCGTTCTCTTGCAGGCGCGCAGTACCCCTCCCCCAGGGCCGCGCCCGCCCGCAGCGTCGTCTCGGACCCGCTGTTTCCGCCGCTCGGCGAACTTTTCGACTGGCGCGGCCCGTTCCTGGTTCCGGCCCTGGTGCTGCTGATCGCTCGCGTCGCGTACGCTTATTTCCTGCCCACCGCGGCCGAGGACGCCTTCATCACGTTTCGCTACGCACGCCATCTCGCGTCCGGGCACGGACTGGTGTTCAATCCGGGAGAGCGCGTGATGGGCTTCACCTCGCCGCTCTGGGCGATCTGGATGGCGCTCGGGTTCGCCTCCCACGTGAACGCCGTCCTGTGGTCCCGCGTGGCGTCGATTCTCGCCGATTTCGTGACGCTTCTGGTCGTGGTCGGCTTGCTGCGGCGCTCCGTCTCGGACGCCGCCGCCCGGTGTTTCGGAGCGTTTTTCGCGGCGTGGCCCTGTTTCCCCGCCATCGCCACCTCCGGCCTGGAATGCAGCGCCATGTTGATGCTGCTGGCGCTCGCCTCGGCGCTGGTCGCGCGAGGGAGCGCGGGCGCGATTCCCGCGCTCGCCCTGCTCGCCGTTTCGCGTCCCGAGGGGCTGGCAGCGGCCGCGCTGCTCGCGCTGTTCGCCCGCCGCCGCCACGCGCTCCTCGCAGCCGGACTCACGGCGCTCCTGCTCACGCCGCTGGCGCTCTATTTCGGCACCATCGTGCCGCAGAGCGTGCATGCAAAATCGCAGGTCTACGGCATGCCCGGGCCGGCCGGGGGCGTGATCTGGTGGACGTGGCTGTTGCCGCGCCCCTTTGATCGCGTTTCCAAACCGATCGAACCTCTGTACCTCGTGACGCTGGCGATTATTTTCACTCCGGCTGCGATCGCGGGCGCGATTCGCCTGGGGCGGGAACGCCGCGGGGCGCTCGCGCTGTTCGTGATCGCGGCGCTCGGGATGTGGGCCGGCTACTCGCTGATCGGAGTCGCCTACTTCTACTGGTATCTGCTGGCGCCCCTGGCGGGACTCTCCGTGCTGGCGGCCATCGGGCTGCCGTCCCTCGTGAAGAGCAGGCTGCTCTACGCATCCATCGCGGTCTTCGTCGCGCTCGCGTGCGTGGACGGCGTGCCGGCCTACTTCGCGCGGGCGAACGTGGAGTTCTTCGGCTTCGGTGGCGCCGCGCGCTATCTCTACGAGCACGCGCGCCCCGGCGAGAAGGCAATGCTCGAGCCGATCGGCATCATCGGCTTCAGTTGTCCGTTGGTGATCGTCGATGAAGTGGGCCTGGTCTCGCCCCAGGTCGCGAAGCGGCGACTGGGCGGCCCGGGTTGGTATGCGGACATCGTGGCGAGCGAGCGACCCGACTGGCTGGTCACGCGCGCGAGCCTGCTGTCGAAGGGCGAGCCGCTGGCGGGGGCCGGCGCACCGTTCCGGGATGCGGTGGAGCGGACCGCCGTGCTGGATCGATACGTCGTCGTGGACACCGTCGAGGCCTCGCGCGTCTATGCCGCTCTAGTGATCCTGCGACGCCGCTGATCCACCCCTGCGACGCCGCTCGAGCGCGCGACCCTCGACCGCTACTTCTCGACGATGTCCTTCTGGAACGGGCCCAGGATCGCGAGCAGTTCGCCCTTCTCCTTTTCGCCGACCTTGAACTGATCGCACGCCTGGGTGAGGTCCTCGATCAAGGCGCTGAAGTCCGCGGTGGTGATGCCCATCCCGGCGTGCGTGGTCTTCATGTCGCGGCCCGCGTATTTCTGCGGGCCCCCGGTGGACTGGCCGATCAGGTTCACGAAACTGGCCTTCAGAGGATCGAGATCGGTGTCCGCAAAGTAGTGGTTGATGCGCGTGTCGGCCGCGAGGTTCGCGACGAACTGTCCGACCACCGCCCGAATTCCCGCCTCTCCTCCGAGTCTCGAGTACAGCGTGGCGCCCGCTTCCGCGGCCGCCGGAGCGGCGTTTTTCGCGGAGCGGCACGAGACGCAGGATGCGGCCAGCAGCGTCGCGAACAGAATCGAACGCGCGAGCGGCAACGGCTTCATGGGGTGGTCCTTTCGCAGTGGCGGCCCGGCTCGGAGTCCGGGGAAGCGCCGGGTTTCAGGGGTGGAGCCGATTCAGCATGCGGGGGAACGGAATGGATTCCCGCACGTGATCCAGTCCCGCGATCCAAGCCAGCGTGCGTTCCACGCCGATGCCGAATCCGGCGTGCGGCACCGAGCCGAAGCGGCGCAGATCCTTGTACCACTCGAAAGCCTGCTGCGGCAGACCGTGCTCCTCGATCCGGCGCGTCAGCCGTTCGAGCGATTCCATGCGCTGGCCGCCGCCGATGATCTCGCCATAGCCTTCGGGTGCGAGGCAGTCGCACGACAGGCTCAAGCGCGCATCGGAGGGATCGGATTCCATGTAGAAGGCCTTGACCGCTGCCGGGTAGTTCGTCACGAAGACCGGCCGGTCGAACTGGCTCGACAGCGCGGTCTCGTCGGGTGAGCCGAGGTCGTTGCCCCATTCGAACGGAAGGCCCGCGGCCCGGATGCGTTCCACCGCTTCGGTGTAGTGAATGCGCGGGAACGGAGCCTTCACGTTCTCGAGTTTCGAAACGTTCCGCTCTAGAACCGACAGATCCGCGGCGCGGCGATCGAGCACGCGGGCCACCGTGGTGACCAGCAGACGTTCCTCGAGCCCGATCACGTCCTCGAGGGTCGCAAACGCCCATTCGGGCTCCATCATCCAGAATTCGATCAGGTGGCGGCGAGTCTTGCTCTTCTCGGCGCGAAACGCGGGGCCGAAACAGTAGACGCGCCCGAACGCCATCGCCGCGGCCTCTTCGTAGAGCTGGCCACTCTGTGTGAGATAGGCCTTCTCATCGAAGTACGACGTTTCGAACAGCGTGGTGGTTCCCTCGCACGCGTTAGGGGTGAAAACCGGGGCATCCACCAGAACGAAGCCCTCTCCATCCATGAAATCTCGAAATGCGGCGATCACCTCGGCGCGAATGCGCAGGATGGACTGCTGGCGGGCTGAACGCAGCCACAGGTGACGGTGGTCCATCAGGAAGTCGACGCCGTGCTCCTTGGGGCTGATCGGGTACGCCTCCGCAACCGACACCACGCGGAGCGCGGAGAGCCCGAGTTCCACGCCGCCGGGAGAGCGCGCGTCGGCGCGCAACGCTCCCCGGACGACGACCGCCGATTCCTGGGTGAGAAGCGCGCAGTTCTCCCACTCGGCCGGCGTCAGATCGTTGATTCCCGCCACGCACTGGATGACGCCGCTTCCGTCCCGCAGCATCAGGAACTGCACTTTCCCGCTGGATCGGCGATGGGTCAGCCAGCCGCGCACTTCGATGATCTGTCCGATCCGCGAGGGAGCATCGGCCACGCGGACCCAGGGACTCTGGGCGGCCGGCATCTGGGATGTCATCTCGACCCTCGAGAACGGGTGGGGAAAACGGTGCGGAGACCGCCCGCTAAGGCTTCCTGCTCCCGCCCGCGCGGCCGGCAGGAAGCAGCGGAGGGGGTCCGATTTCCGGTCAAGCGGGCGGTACGTGCCGCCGATAACCGCGATGGACCCGGCCAAGTTAGGGGCGGGCCCGGGCACTGTCAAGGGACTGCACTTCATGGCGATGACCCACCTACGTTTCATCTCAGGATGGTGCGGCGTGCTCCCGGGCACTCGCGTCAGCCGGCCCGCATTCGAACCCGACGCGCCTTCCACGCGCAGGTCGGGG
>JACOSU010000111.1 GCA_016178685.1 Candidatus Eiseniibacteriota bacterium
AGTTCAAGCGCCTCCGCGTCCGCTACGAACGTCGCGCCGACATCCACGAAGCCTTCCTCACGCTGGGCTGCATCCTGATCTGCTGCAGGATCGCCGTGAGAGCGTTTTGAAAGGAGCTCAAGCAGAAAGGGCACTTCGCGATGTCCTCAGACATTCGCAAACGATTCGCAAGAGATGTCCGGGCGCTGCATCGGGCTGAACTGAACCAGTTGCTCGGCAAGTCGGTGACCAAGAGAACGACCGGAGCGCGAGAAGAACCGCCCCGGGGCCGCACCCCCGTGTTGTCGAAGCACGGACTCAAGTCCACAGGTCTGCGCGCGGGCTTCAAGGGCAAGCTCTTCAGGGCGCGGGTGCTTCGTGATGGATCGATCCGGTTCAGGGGACATATCTACTCCTCGCCATCTCTTGCCGGTTCAGCGGTAATCAGCCGGTCATGCAACGGCTGGACGTTTTGGACGTACCAGCGCGCGCCGGGTGACTGGGTGCGACTCGACACGCTGCGCAGGTAGGCAGAGTCGGATTCCTGTCTGCGCGAGCCATCCGGGGCAGATGCGCGATGTCGCCCCCTCAGGTGACACATCCGGCGTTTGCGCAGGACTGCGGTCGTGCGGGATCGGCCGCTGCGGGATCGGCCGCTTCACCCCGCGCCCGGCCCCATGCTATGATTACGCGCCGCTCGTGGACCACCTTGGGAGGAGCGATTCCCGTGAAGCGATTGACCGCATTGCTCGTGATGTCGTGCCTGATTCCGCTGCTGGCCGCGCCCGCCCATGCCGCCGATCCCGCGAAGAGCGCCGACGCGCCCAAGTCCAGCACCGCTCCGGCAGCCCCGGCGGTGACCGACACGCTCGGCCTTCTCGAGCGCGACGTGGCGCGCGACTCTTCCAAGTTCGATAATCTCTACCGGCTCGGCGTGATGTATCTGGACCGCGACCGCACCGCGGAGGCGGTGCGCGTGCTGCTCAAGGCGAACCAGCTGAAGCCGAAGGACGTGAAGACGCTGGTCAACCTGGGTGCGGCCTACGACGCTTCCGGCAACCAGGCGCTGGCGCAGACCTATTACCGCAAGGCGCTCGAGATTTCGCCCGACGATACGGTCGCGATCTGCCGCCTCGCGAGCTCGCTGTACGCGCAATCCAAGTATCAGGACGCGGTGGACCTGCTGCGCAGCGTGATCCAGAAGACGCCGAACGCCTATTGCGCCTACTTCACGCTCGGGGTGGCGTTCGCCGATGCCGGGCTCTATCGTGATGCGATCCGGGTGTGGCACAAGGTGGTCGATCTGGGCCCCGGCACGCCCGAAGCGGTGAGCGCGATGGAGAGCATCGAAGTGCTGGAGAAATTCGCGCAACCGTGACCCGGTCCGCGAGGCCCGGGCTCGTCGCCGGGCTTCGCGATCCGCGCGCTGCCCACCGCACGCGACGCGTCCCCGCCCCGCCCGAAGTCCCCAGAGAAAGCGGCGGCATGATCTATCTCGACCACAACGCCTCGACTCCGGTGCGCCCCGAGGTTCGCGACGCGATCGCGTCCTGCCTGGGCGACCTGCACGCGAATCCCTCGAGCCTTCATCGCGAGGGACAGCGGGCACGGGCCGCACTCGAGCGCGCGCGTGACCAGGTGGCGGCGCTGGTCGCGGCCCGGAGCGACGAGGTGGTGTTCGTGAGCGGCGGCACCGAGGGTGACCACCAGGCGCTGATCGGCGCGGCGTGGGCGCTCGAAGCACGCGGGCGGCGGGTCGCGATCTCGAGGCTCGAGCATCACGCGGTGCACGGCGCCGCAGAGGTGCTCGAGCGAGGTGGCTTCGCGATCTCGCACCTGGCCGCGACGCACGAGGGATTCGTGGATCCCGCCGAGGTGGATTCGCTTCCGGAAGACACCACCGTGATCTCGCTGATGCTGGCGAACAACGAGACCGGAGTGATCCAGCCGGTCGCGGGCGTCGCCGAGCGCGCCGCTCGGCGCGGCATCCGGGTTCACACCGACGCGGTGCAGGCAGCCGGCAAGATCCCGATCGACCTTGAGGCGCTGGGCGCCGATTACACCGTGATCTCGGCGCACAAGCTGGGCGGCCCCAAGGGCGTTGGCGCGCTGATCGTGCGAGGTGGCGCTCCGCTCGAGTCGCTGCTGCGCGGCAGCGGGCACGAGCGCGGCCGGCGCGGCGGCACCGAGAACCTGCCGGGCATCGTGGGATTCGGCGTCGCGGCTGAGCTGGCGGCGCGGGATCTGATGGCCGAGGGCACACGGCTGCTCGCGCTGCGCGAGCGGCTCGAGGCCGGCCTGACCGCGGCCGCGTCCGACGTCGTGATCCATGGCACGCGCGCGCCGCGCCTGCCCAACACCGTCAACGCTTCGTTCCCGGGTGCGCGCGCCGATCATCTTCTGATGGCGCTCGATGCGCGTGGCGTCGCGGTGTCGGCCGGCGCGGCGTGCGCGAGCGGAGCGGTCGAGCCCTCGCCGGTGCTGACCGCGATGGGCATCGCCTGCGATCTCGCGATCTGCGCGTTGCGCTTCTCGCTCGGGCACACCACGACCGTGGACGAGATCGACCTGGTGATTCCGCGCATCGCCGATGCGGTGCGCGTGGCGCGCTCGGCCGCCGGAGCTCGCGCGTGAGCCGGCTGCTGGCCGCGATGAGCGGCGGCGTGGATTCGGGCGTTGCGGCCGCGCTGATGGCCGAGGCCGGGCACGACGTCACCGGCGTCACGCTCAAGCTGTGGTGCTACGGAAAGTCGCCCCAGAGCCCGCGCGCCTGCTGCACGCTCGATGCGATCGACGACGCGCGGTCGGTGGCGCGGCGCATGGGCTTCCCGCATTACGTGGTGGAGGCCGAAGAGGTGTTCCGCGCGCGCGTGCTGCTGCCGTTCCTCGACGACTACGCGGCGGGCCGTACGCCCTATCCGTGCGCGCTGTGCAATCAGCACCTCAAGTTCGGTGACTTGATCTCGCGCCTGGCGCTGACCGGCGCCGACGCGCTCGTGACCGGCCACTACGCGCGCATCGAGCGCCGCGCCGACAGCACGCACGCTCTGCTGCGCGCCGTGGACGGCGCCAAAGATCAGTCGTACGCGCTGGCGCTGATTCCCTACGACACGCTATCCCGCGTGAGGTTTCCGCTCGGCGCGCTGCGGAAGGACGAGGTGCGCGAGCACGGTCGCAGGCTGTCGCTCTCGCTGTGGGACAAGCCCGAGAGCATGGACCTGTGCTTCGTGCCCGACGGCGACTACGCCGGCTTCATCACGAAGTCGCTGGGCGAGACGCGGGGGAGCGAGCCGGGCGCGATCGAGGATGCCGAGGGGCGCCGGCTCGGCACGCACCGCGGAATCCTTCATTATACGGTGGGGCAGCGCCGAGGTCTGGGCGTGACGGCGGGAGAGCCGCTCTACGTGCTGGCGATCAATGCGCCGCGCAACACGGTGACGGTCGGCCCCAAGGCAGCGCTCGATGCCCCGGGGCTCGTAACCGGGCCCGCAAACTGGCTGATGCCGGCGCCACCCGCGCCGGGCGCGCGCGCCCAGGTCAAGGTGCGTTACCAGCACGCGCCGGCCGCCGCGCGGCTCTACCCGAGCGAGGATGGAACGGTCGAGGTGCGCTTCGATTCGCCTCAGCCTGCGATCACGCCCGGCCAGTTGTGCGTCATGTACGACGGAGAGCGCGTGCTGGGCGGCGCGACCATCGGCAGCGCGCTCGGCGATGAGCGCGACGCCGTGGCGCGGGCGGTCGCCGACTCCGCTCGCGCATGATGTCCGCCGCCTTACCGCTGCTTCCGACCCACACGCTCGATCGCTGCCTGGGCTGCGGTGGCCGCGACCTCGAACCGCTCGCGCTTCGTTACGAATGGCGCGGCAGCTTTCCGGTGGTGCGCTGCCGCGCATGCGGCCTGCGCTTCCTGCGAGTCCAGCCCGCGCCAGAAGCGCTCGGCGAGCTTTATTCCGGCGCCTACTTCGAGAGTGACTACCGCTGCGGTCGCAGCGACTCGGCATATTTTTCAGAAGACGCATTTCGCGACGAGAACCGCGGTCTGCTCGATGAATTCGCGCGCCACGCGACTCCCGGACGGATGCTCGAAGTGGGTTGCGCGGGCGGCTGGTTGCTCAAGCACGCGATCGAGCGCGGCTGGAGGGCCGAGGGTGTCGAGCTCTCGGGCGAAGCAGCGGCGCACGCGCGTGCGCTGGGGCTCGAGGTGTTTCACGGCGATCTGATTGCCGCGGCGCTGCCCGATGCGGCGTTCGATCTCGCCTACATGGGCGACGTGCTCGAGCACGTGCCCGACTGCCGCGCGGTGCTGATCGAGATCGCGCGCGTGCTCAAGCACGGCGGTGTGCTCTATCTGCGCGGCCCCATCACCACGCACTCGCTCGCACGCTCGCTGGCGCTGGCCGCGTGGGGGATTGCCGGGCGCACGATCGTGTTGCGCGAGCCGCCCTATCACGTGTGGGAGTTCACGCCGGGGCCGCTCGCGCGGCTGTTCGATTCGTGCGGATTCGACGTGATCGAGTAACGTCAGAGCAAGATCGCTCCGGGCCGCGCGCACGGCCGCAAGAACGCGATCGAACGCGCCACGATGGCCGCGTTCGATGCGATCAACGTTCCGCTCACCCGCGCGTTCAACGCGCGCGGCGACCGCATCGTGATCGTGGGCCGCCGCCGCGATTGACACCCCGTTCGCGACTCCATAGCCTCGAACGCTGCCATGTGCCCTCGCACGCATTCCACCGGCCCCGCGATCGAAACGCGTGCGCTGCGCCGAACGTTCCGCGTTTCGCCCCGGACCCAGGCCCTCTCGGGCCAGAGCGAAGTCGAAGCGCTGGCGAGCATGGACCTGCGCATTGAAAGCGGTGAGATCTTCGGCATGCTGGGCCCCAACGGCGCCGGCAAGACCACGTGCATCAAGATCCTCACCACGCTGCTGCTGCCCACTGCGGGCGAGGCGCGCGTCGCGGGTTTCGACGCCGTACGCGAACCCAACGAGGTGCGGCGGCGCATCAGCCTGGTTTCGGGCGGCGAGACCAGCGGCTACGGCGTGCTCACGGTGCGCGAGTGCCTGTGGATGTACTCGCAGTTCTACGGCGTGCCGGGGCAAGTGGCGTGGCCGCGCGTCGATCGGCTGATCGAGATCGTGGACCTGAAGACTGAGCAGCACACGCGCATCAACCGGCTCTCGACCGGCCAGCGCCAGCGCATGAATTTCGCGCGCGGATTCGTGAGCGATCCCGAGGTGCTGTTCCTCGACGAGCCCACGCTCGGGATGGACGTGAACGCCGCGCGCACGCTGCGCGCGTTCGTGGCCGAGTGGGTGCGCGAGCGCGAGGGGCGTACCGTCCTGCTCACCACGCACTACATGGCCGAGGCCGAGGCGCTGTGCGATCGCGTGGCGATCATCGATCGCGGGCACGTGCTGGCGTGCGACAGCACGCCAGCGCTCAGACGGCGTGTGCAGGGCGGCCAGCACGTCGAACTCGAGGTGCTGGCTCCGAACGGCGTCACGCTCGACCTGACGGCGCTCACCGGCGTTGCGGCAGCGTGGGGCGCGCCGCACCCCGAGCGCGGGACACGCACGCTCAAGTTCCGGCTGCCCGAGGGCGGCGCGCTGGTCGAAGTGCTGAGGCGGTTGGAGCAGGCCGGAGCGCGCGTGGACGGCATTGCGACGCGCGAGACCACGCTCGAGGACGTGTTCATCGCGGTGGTGGGCCGCACGCTCGACGACTCCGGGAGCGCGGATGATTCGCGCTCGGGCGGGAGCGCGACGTGAACGGCCGCGATCTCGCGCTCGATGTGCGTGCCATGCGGGCCCGCATGTACGTGCGTGTCGTGGGATCGCTCTGCGAGCCGGCCTGGCTCATCGGCGATGCCGTGCTGCCCAATCTCGGGATGTGCGCGTTCGTGCTGCTCTATCGCGCGCTCGGGGCTCCCAGGAGTTTCGAGACGCTCGCGGTGCTGGGCGGAATCCTCTCGACTTACTGGATCAACGTGCTGTGGGGAATGGGCGCGCAGCTCTACTGGGAGAAACAGCAGGGCCAGCTCCAGCTCTACTTCGTGGCGCCCTGCTCGCGCATGGCGATCCTGACCGGGATGGCGGTGGGTGGCGTGCTCATGACCACGTTGCGCTCGGTGATCGGCATCGCGGTCGGGATCTGGATCTTTCACATTCGGGTCGCCCCGGTCGGGCTGGCCGAGCTGTTCGGCATCTTCCTGGTCACGATGAGTGCGCTCTACGCGCTCGGCATGACGTTCTCCTCGCTGTTCCTGCTCTACGGCCGCGAGGCGTGGCATGTGTGCAACGCGCTCACCGAGCCGATGTATTTCCTCTCCGGCATGTACTTTCCGATCCGCGCGCTGGGCGCGCTGGGCGCGGTGGCGGCGGCCGTGATTCCGCTGGGGCTCGGCGTGGACGCGATGCGTCAGGCGCTGCTCGGCTCCGGCGCGCACGGGCTGATCCCGCTGCGGCTCGAGGTCGTGGCGCTCGCGGCCTTCACGATGCTCTTCCTGTGGCTGGCTCGCGTCTCGCTCGCGCACCTGGAGCTGCTCGCCAAGCGCGAAGGCCGCCTGACGCAGAGGTGGCAGTGAGGGCCGCGATCGCTCGCCTGCGCAGTGCGGCGTGGCTGGGCTGGCAGATCGATACCAACTGGGCCGATCCGTTCCTGTTCATCGTCTATTCACTGCTGCGCCCGATCGCGACCGGGCTGATCCTGGCCGGCATGTACTGGGCGGTCTCCTCGCGCGTGCCGGCACGTGGAATGTTCACCGCGCTCTACCTCGGCAACGCGTTTCACAATTTCGTCACGCAGGTCGTGATCGGGATGGGCTGGATCGTGCTCGAAGAGCGGGAGGAGTATGAGACGCTCAAGTACGTCTTCACGTCGCCGCTCGGGCTCCCGATGTGCCTGGCCGGCCGCTCGGTCGTGAAGCTCGCGATCGCGATGTTCGGTGTGGTGGTGGTGATGGCGGTCGGCTGGTTCGCGCTTCACCTGACGTGGGACTGGCGCGAGGTGCGCTGGCCGGAGCTGTCGCTCGCGCTCGCGCTCGGCGTGGTGGCGACGGTGAGCGTGGGATTCCTGGTCGCGGGACTGGGCCTGCTGCTGCCCAGGCCGGCGATCCAGATCAACGAGGGGCTCGCGGTCGCGCTGTATCTCATGTGCGGCGTGATCTTCCCGATCGACCTGCTCCCGGCCTGGCTCCAGAGCATCGCGCTCGCGCTGCCGTTCACGCTCTGGTATGAGGCGCTGCGGCGATTCCTGCTCGGCCACGGCGCGAGCGCGCGCATCTCACACTGGAGCGACGCGACGCTGCTAGGTGCGCTGGCCCTGAGCACGCTCGCGTTCGTCGCGATCGGGCGGCTCGGATATTTCGCGCTCGAGACGCGCGCGCGCCGGCTCGGGCGGCTGGATCAGACCACGCTGTTCTGAGTGGCGGGAACGGCGCTGATGAGCGGTCGCGCCGTGCACACGCGCGCTGCGGGACTCACGGCAGCACTGCGGCGGCGGACCCGCTACGGCTCTGCGGCTTGCGAGTAGAGCCAGCGCTCGATCCGCGCGCCCTCGCGTTCGTGGAGCTTCGCGCACTCGTCGATCGCATCCGCCAGTCGGCGCGCCGTGACGTCGAGGCCCACCCGCTTGCGCGCGGGGTCTTCGCAGAAATCTCGCAGCGTGTGGGCGCGAGTTTCCGAGCAGCCGGCGGCCAGCGCCAGGATGCGGTTCGCGAAGTTGGGCGGCATCTTGGCCGACAGCGCGGAGAAGTGATCCATCATCCATTGCGCGATCTCGTCGGGGTAGGCCCCTCCGCCGCGGAATTCGGCGCCCGCGACGCTCACTCCCATGGCGCCGGGAATCATCAGCGTTTCCTGCGGGCGCAGCGGGCCCTGAAGCGCATATTCGAGCGCGGCCTTGCGCAGCGCTGGATCGCGGAAAGAGCCCAGCCCGGCCAGGTACATCGGGCGTTCATTCGGCACCGTCGTGGTTTCGAAGCGGTGGCGGTAGTCGTCGAACATCGCGCGATTTCCCCGCATCGCGCCCATCAGCAGCCCGGTCTCGACCAGCGAAGCCGGGACCGACGCGGGATCGCGGCGGTAGGAGGCGCTCAGCGTCTCGGCGTAGGCCACTACGCGCGTGTCGTTACCAGCGTCGCCCAGCAGGCGCAGCAGGGAAGGGCGCATGAGCGAGATCCCGACCGGCTCGGTCGGGCCAGGCTCGAGCCCGAAACGCTCGAGCGCGGATTCGAACGACACGCGTAGATACGAGGCGAACGCCGAAGCGGTCTTCGGCGTCTCGAACGCCACGCGCAGCGATCCGATGGATTCGACCGCCTGGCGCGTCACCTCGGGCGAGGGATCGTCAGCGAGCTGCGCGAACAGCGAGAGATAGCGGTCGGCGAACAGCTGATCCGCGCGCAGCAGCGCGGTCGAGTTCGTGATGAGATCGATGCGCTCGCGCGGCGTGAACAGGCTGCGCGCGGCGACCAGCGGATCGAGCATGGTCTGCGGCACGTGCCAGCGGTAATAACCGCTCGCATCCGCGTTGGGCTCGATCCATCTCGGCGGGGCGCCGGCACCCACGTCCACGACCGTGTCGCGGCTGGTCAGCCACACGCGCAGCGTGCGGCTGCTCCCCGGCGTCGGGTAGCGCAGGATCACGGGAATGCGCCAGCGCGACGCCTCGACCAGGGGATCTCCCGAGGTCAGGAAGCGGCGCTGCGAAATCCGCACGCGCGAGCCCCCGGCCGGCTCGACCGACACGATCGGCACCCCCGGCTGATCGAGGAAACTCGCCATCGCGCCCTCGATGTCGTCGCCCGATACGTGTCCGAGCGCCCGCCACAGGTCGCTGCCTTCGGCGTTGCCCCACTCGTGGGCCTTCAGATATTCGAGGACACCGGCGCGGAACTTCTCGGCCCCGAGCCAGCCCTCGAACATCGTGAGCACCGCCTCGCCCTTGTTGTACGTCAGCTCATTCGCAGTCTGGCCCAGGTTGGTCGCGCCCGTCACCTTCTCGCGCATCGCGCGCGTCGAAGCCCTGGAATCCGTCGTCAACGCGCGCTCGGTCCCGTACAGCGAGGTCACGCCGTTCTTGTTCTCGGGGTAGACGTCGTCCATCACCTTGGTCGCCATCCAGCTCGCGAACGATTCGTTGAGCCACAGGTCGTCCCACCACTTCATGGTCACGAGGTCGCCGAACCACATGTGCGCCAGCTCGTGTGCAATCACGCCCGCGAGTTGCTGGCGCTGCTCGGGGCTCACCGAGCGCGGATTGATCAGCAACCGGCGATCCGCGAACACCACCGCGCCCGCGTTCTCCATCGCGCCGTACAGAAATTCCGGCGCCGCGATCAGATCCAGCTTGTCGTACGGATAGGGCCGTCCGAAATAGCGCTCGAGCGACGCGATGATCCCCGGGGTCATGTGCACCGCCTCGGCCGCCATCGCGCTCGCGCCCTTGACCGTGATCACGCGGCCCGGCATGTGCATGCCGGTGATCGGCACGGTCTCGAACGCGCCGACCGCGACCGCGATCAGGTAGGAGGGCAGCGGCCGGGTGCGCGCGAACGTCACGCGGCGCATCGCGCCTTCGCGGTCGTCGCGCTCGATCGGCGTGTTGCTCACCGCCAGGTCACCGTCCGGCACGGTGAGCGTCAGCTGCCACGGAATCTTGAACTCGGGCTCGTCCCAGCACGGAAACGCCTCGCGCGCCTCGGTGTCTTCGAACTGGGTGAACAGGTACGACCGGCCGCCCGTCACCACCTTGTAGAGCGAGATCGCGCGCGTGTTGTAGTGATTGTGAAAATGCAACGTCAGCGTGTAGGTGCCGGGAGGAAGCGGCGCCGCGAACGTGACCTGAGCCTGATCGGGCGGCAGCGGCACGATCGATCGGACCGCGATCGCGCCCGCACCCGCTGCCCTGCGGAGCATGGCGCTGTCGATCGTGAGCGCGCGCGCGTGAAAGCGCAGCGTCGAAGTGGGCTCCTTCACTTCGAGCGTGATCGTCGCCTGGCCGGTGTAGTCCGCCTTCACGGGATCCAGCGTGAGCTGAACGGTCTCAGCCCTGGGCTCGGCGTCGTGGCTCAGGCGCGCGGGCGGGGCCGCGGGCTCAGCCCGCGACGGCGCGGGAGCCAGCGCCGCGAACGAGAGCGACGCGAACATCGCCGAGCGGGAGAGTGAAGCCACCCGCGCCACGAGAAGGCGAGACCAGCGACCTGAGATCATTGGGCGCTCCCCATCGATTGAAAGCCGGATTCCGCGAGACGGAAGGCGATGCAGTCGGAAGCGCGCAGCATAGCGCGGGAGTCCTCTGCCCACTGAGGTCGAGCCAGCGAATGCGCCGTTTCGGGCGCCGGACGCGGGGGCATGGCGGGTGATCGCGCCGATCGCCGGAGGCACGGCACGGGCGAAAAGCCGCCGACCCGGGAAGCGTGGATCAATAGCCGAACCGCACGTACGCATTCACGTGGTCCACCTGAGCCCCGTGGATGTTGTCACCCGCGTTCGCCCACTCGACGGCGAGTTCGGCATTCGGCCTGAGATCGTAGCCAAATTCGAACGCCTCCTGATGGTGGTCTTCCTCGCGGCTGAACGCGGTGCGGGTGACGTACTCGTGCTCGGCACGCATCGTCACTACCCATCGTCGCTCTGCACCGAGCAACGCGCGCCCTTCGAGCAGAGCGGTCTGGCGACGCTGGTGCAGACCGGCCGCGGGGCGGTCGTCAAAACGGTCGAGCGTGTAAGCCGGCACGACTTCAACTCGACCGACGTCCAGGAGTGCGCTGGCCTGAGCCTGGAGATGTTGAAGCCACGAGTGGAAAGGCAGGTTCGAGTCCTGGCGATCGAACAGCATTCGCGCCCCGATCCTCTGGCCATGCAGATCACGAATCAGCCACAGGTACGAATCTTCGAGACGGCCCAGCCACCGGGTTTCTGCTTCTGCGCCCCCCCGCCTTCGCTGGCTATCGACGAGGCCGGTGCCGTAGGTCCATGCGGCTGCGGAACCGTTGAGTTCGAGGCCGCGAGCAGGAAGGCTCACTTGCGAAAGGTAGTTCTGAAGTCTGGCTGGACGCGAGTCGGACAGATACGGGGCCTCAACCATGAATTCGCCGGCCTTCAGATTCATTGCCCCGCGTTTCACGACATCGTCGAGTTGGACGAATGCGGGGTTCGCGATCAGGATCCCGTCATTAGTGGGGACGTCGCACTTGAAATGAGGGTCTTCCGGGAATCGTGTGGGTAGATTCATGAGCCCGCGTGCAGCGTAGCCGGATAGAGATCGAGCCCGCCGCAGTGGAAGTAGATGGCGTTGCGGAAGCGCTCGCGGCTGCGGAAGCCCCGCGCCCGGCGCTTGACGG
>JACOSU010000119.1 GCA_016178685.1 Candidatus Eiseniibacteriota bacterium
CACGTCCACACCGGCCGGCGACCCGATCGAGGTTCGCGCGGTGCAGGACGTGTTCGGCGCGCATGCCCGCGGCCTGATGATGGGCTCGACCAAGTCCATGACCGGGCACCTGCTGGGTGCGGCCGGCGGACTCGAAGCGGTGGTGCTCGCGCTGACGCTCGCGCGCGGAATCGTTCCGCCCACTATCAACCTGGACCAATCGGATCTCGAATGCGACCTAGACTTCGTTCCCCACAGGGCCCGCGCGACTCGCGTGACAGCCGCCCTCTCGAACTCGTTCGGGTTCGGAGGACACAACGTGACCCTGGCCATGAAGGCCGCAACCTAGGCGGACGCCCCCGACGCCGCGGGGGCCGCGGACGCGGCCGGTCCGGCCCGGGACGCTCACCCGCGCCCCCACCATTCTCGCTCTGGAGATGGTTGCGGAGACTGTTCACCCCGGCCGGCCCCGCTCGGGAGCCGCGCCGCGGCGCGAGCGAACAGGAAACCCGCGCGCTCGCCGATTTCAGCCGGCACTTCGGCATCGAGTTTCAGGATCCGTCGCTGCTCAAGCTCGCGCTCACCCATCGCTCCTACCTGAGTGTGACGGGGCAGGGGCCCCGCGAATCCAACGAGCGTCTCGAGTTCCTGGGGGACTCGGTGCTGGGCCTCGTCACGAGCGAGTTCCTCTACCGCCAGAATCCCCATGAGCACGAAGGCCAGCTCACCAAGACCAAGTCCCTGCTGGTCTCGAAGGCCATCCTGTCGCGACGGGCGCTGGCCCTGGGTCTGGGGCGCTTCGTGCTGATGAGCCACTCCGAAGTGGAATCGGGCGGGCGCCAGCGGCTCTCGATTCTCGCCGATGCGTTCGAAGCCGTGATCGGCGCGATCTACCTCGATCAGGGATTCGAAGCCGCGCGCACGTTCATCCACCGTTCGCTGCTCAAGGACACGCGCGAGATCGCGTCCGACAAGCAGCATGCGAACTACAAGAGTTATCTGCAGGAATACGTGCAGAGCACGTTCCACACGCATCCGGTCTACCGCATCCGCCACGAGATGGGGCCGGACCATTCGAAGCAGTTCGTGGTGGATGTCATGGTCGGAAAGCGCCCCCTCGGAACCGGGAAGGGGCGGAACAAGAAGGAGGCCGAGCAGGCCGCGGCGCGTGACGCGCTCGAGCAGGTCGGAGCCATGCCGCGTCTGGAGGCTCGCCACGAGGGCTCCGAATCGGTCGAGCGCGTGGCGCCGGGCGGACCCGACGCCCGGCGTGAGCGCGAAGAGCGCGAGCCGTGGCGCGATCGCGAGGAACGCCCGGCGCGACCGGCTCGAGAAGCGCACCAGGACACGGGTCCCGCGCGGTTGCCCAACGCCGACGACTCCGACGAAGCCGCCGAGCCGGACCGTTCGCGGCGACGCGGGCGACGCGGCGGGCGAGGCCGGCGCTCGCGCGAAATTCCGAGCGGGCGCCCCTCGGATCGGGCCGGGTCCGTCGAGCCGCGCGCGAGCGCGGCCCCGCCCGCGCCGGCCGAGCCCCGCAGTTCCAGGTCGCGAAGCAGTTCTCGGGACCCGGTCCCGCGCGAGACACGGCGATCGTGGCTTCCTCCCGATGAAGAGCTGGAGGAAGTGGGGCGTCCCGAAGGGCCGCTCGAGGAGCGTCATGTCGACGTCTACGACTGGGAACCCTCCGGCACGCGCGGCGAGATGGAATCCGGCAGCGACCGGCAGGGGTCGTCCACGGAGCTCGCCGGGGCGCGTGAAGCGCCAGCGGCAGATGATCGCGCGACGAATCTCCGCCGGGAGCGCGCGGCGGAGGATGAGCCGCGCGCGACCGATCCGGAATCGCGTCCCGGCGCCGGGGAGGATGCTTCGCTCGAGCCCGACCCTGAATCGGTCGAGGGAGCGCCTCGCGGCATGTTCTCGCACGACACGCCGGCCGCCGGGCCCGTCCACGCGGAACCGTCGCCGCCTGCGCCGGCCGCCGCACTCTACGGCCGTCGGGGAACGCGCAAGCGGCGCTCGGGGCGCTGAGGAGAAGATTCTTCAGACGGCGGGAGCGGGAGTCGACCGTGCGGTTCAGTTCACGGTTCGATCTCTCCGGACAAAAAACGAAGCGGGGAGCTTGCGCTCCCCGCTTCTACGCTGCCGTCACACGCGCATCGGGCAGGCCCCTCGGATCTTCAGTGCCCTGACGCGGGGACGACAGAATCTCTGGCGCTCGTCGCTTCCGGAGCGTATTCCCGTCGGGCGGCCAGGGCACGCCTGGCATCGCGTGGGGGCTGCGCTCGCGGGGATTCCAGAGCCATCCCTCCGCACGATCAGTGCCAGAAAAGGCTCTCGGGTGGGGGTGAATCGCACGCCATTGCGGACCGGTGCTTTGCGTGGGAATCAGGATCGGAGGTAAGAAAATTCTCCGAGGTCAATTCGTGGATTCAGAGGACAACTTGTCCCACATATAATTATTGACGCATGTATAAGTAATGGCCTAGCGGAGGCGTAAAGGAAGGCCGATGGCATGGACGAAGCCTCGCAGCAGGTGTTGCTTCCCAGCGATCGTCCGGGCGTGG
>JACOSU010000101.1 GCA_016178685.1 Candidatus Eiseniibacteriota bacterium
ATCCGTTCGCGTTCGCCGCCGAACTGAGGCCGCGCACCGCGTCGAAAGTGTGGAGCCTCGAAGGTCACGAATGGGGCGACGCCGCATGGATGGCGGAGCGCGCCCGCCGCCCCGCGCACGAGCGGCCGATGTCGATCTACGAACTGCACCTGGGCTCGTGGGCGCGCGTGCCCGAAGAAGGCAATCGCTGGCTCGGCAGCCGGGAACTCGCGCCGCGGCTCGCCGATTACGCGGCGGGTATGGGATTCACGCACGTCGAGCTGCTGCCCGTCATGGAGCATCCGTTCGACGGCTCGTGGGGATATCAGACCGTCGGCTACTTCGCCCCCACCAGCCGCTTTGGAACGCCTCAGGACTTCATGTTCCTGATCGACACGCTTCACCAGCGCGGCCTGGGCGTGATCCTCGACTGGGTCCCCGCGCATTTTCCGGACGATCCGCACGGCCTAACCCGCTTCGACGGCACCGCGCTCTACGAGCACGCCGACCCGCGTCTGGGGCGCCATCCCGACTGGGGCACGCTGATCTTCAATTACGGCCGCACCGAGGTCGCGAATTTCCTGATCGCGAACGCGCTGTTCTGGCTCGAGCGCTACCACGCGGATGGTCTGCGCGTGGACGCGGTGGCTTCCATGCTCTATCTCGATTACTCGCGCCGCGCCGGCGAATGGATCCCGAACCGCTTCGGCGGCCGCGAAAACCTCGAGGCGATCGCGTTCCTGCGCCACCTGAACGAAATCGTGTACGCCGAGCATCCCGACGCGGTCATGCTGGCCGAGGAATCCACCGCGTGGCCGATGGTGTCGCGTCCCACGTCGAGCGGTGGGCTCGGATTCGGATTCAAGTGGGACCTGGGCTGGATGCACGACACGCTCGATTACCTGGCGCGCGATCCGGTCTACCGGCGCTGGCACCACCACCGGCTCACGTTCCGCGGGCTCTACATGCACAGCGAGAACTACCTGCTCCCGCTCTCGCACGATGAAGTGGTGCACGGCAAGGGCTCGCTGCTCTCGCGCATGAGCGGGGATCGCTGGCAGCAGTTCGCGAACCTGCGCCTGTTGTTCGGCAACCAGTTCGCCCAGCCCGGTGTGAAGCTGCTGTTCATGGGCGGTGAGATCGCGCAGCCCGGCGAATGGAAGCACGATTCGAGCGTGGAGTGGCACGTGCTGGGCGACGCTCTGCATCGCGGCATCCAGCGCTGGGTGCGCGATCTCAACACGCTGTATCGCGGCGAAGCGGCGCTCTACGAGCGCGATGGCGAGCCGGATGGATTCGAGTGGGTGGACTGCCGCGACGCCGACTCCAGCGTGGTGAGCCTGTTGCGCTGGGGGGCGAGGCGCGACGAGGCGATTCTTTTCGCGTTCAATCACACGCCGGTGCCGCGCCTCGATTACCGCGTCGGCGTGCCGTGGGGCGGTCGCTGGGCCGAGATTCTGAACAGCGACGCCTCGCTCTACGGCGGAAGCGGGCAGGGTAATCTGGGCGGGGCCGACGCCGGGGCGATTCCCACGCACGGCCGTCCGTTCTCGATTTCGATCGCGCTCCCGCCGCTCGCCGTGGTCGCGTTCCGCGGCCGCGCCGGTTGAAGCGCGATCGGCCCATTCGCGGCAGGCCCACGCGATCGAGGCTCGATCGGCGCCGGACCGCGCCGGGGGTGCCTGAATGCCCTCGCCCGATTCGGCCACGGTCGCTCTCGGAAGGATTGGCACGGGGCTACGGGCGTTCCACCTCTTGGCCTCTCGCCTTGCGAGCCCGCTACCAAGCCGAACTCCCGCTCTTTGCCGCCGCGTTCCGGCGGCGGCGTACCCGGACGATCATGTCGGCCTCGGCTGAGAGCACCTCGGGGGCGCGCGGATGTTCGGTCCCGGACCGTGCGAGACTCGCGCAACTGATTGCCGCAAGCGCGGTCATCGCAAGCGTGGCCGAATCAGGTGAAGGCGATTTGGAATCGCTGCGCGCGTCGGCACACGAGAAGATCGCAGCGACCAACGACCCGTTGCTGAGCCGGTTCTACCGCCCCGACACGAATGGATCAAGAACTTTCAGCCCGCAGCCGTGCCCGATTGCCAGATCGCCGGGACTCCTGATGAAGAAGAGCACGCGTGCGATCCTTGGTTGCCACGACCGATTCAGTATCTCCTCTTGCTCTTTAGAATCTCTCTCCCCCTGCCCACCCACGCGCTTGGGCTACTTATGAGGGGCGGCGGCTTCAAGAGTCGACGCCCATGATCGTAGATTGAACCAAATTCCTCGGCTGTCTCTTGATCGAAGCCTGCCGCTCGCAGGTGGCGAACGATATCGCTCTCGCTCGCCGCTACGCACCTGCGGTGACAGGAGCGGATGAACGCGTAGAATCGCTCCCAATCTAGCTCGTGAGGCACCGTGCGATTGCACGCTGAAACGAATTGATCGAAGCAGCCTTTCACACTTGGTGGCAATTTCTTCGGCACCGCTGTGCCCTTATCCCTGCGCGCCGTTCGCTTCCGCATCGTCCCGCTACTCGCTATGCTCAATAACAGCCCGGGACCCTCGGATGAACTGCTGCGTCGCCATGTACGTCGCGTGGAACTCCGCGATTCCAAGCTGCGTGGTCCAAAAGCCCTCGTCGTCGGTCGCCTGCGCGAAGGCCTCTCCGATTTTCATCAACCCGTAACCTTCCTTCTCCGGCAGCAGCGTGAACAACGGCCCATAGCGCTCCAGCCCAGCATTGATCCCAATGCGTAGTTCTTCGAACTCCTCCGGCGCTCCAACTCCCGCACGCGTCATCAGAGAATCGCGCACGCCGCGAATGAACTCACACGCAGGAGCCTCCAATGATCCGAAGATGGCGTAGTCTTGGGCCGCCCAGCACAGCACCGAACATTCACGTGTTACGCGTCCGGGATTCTTCGGCTGTCCACCAGTCTTGGCGTACCATTCGCGAACGTGCTCGGGCATCGCTTCCACCCACGCGCACCACATCTTGAACACGCCTACCCCGATGTCTTTATTCTTTGCGTTTGCCATAAGCCTTTTCCTCGGCCCTCCAGCAACGTCGAACCGCCTTCACGAACTTACTCCTGACCATCGGTCCGCTAAAGGCCTTCGCCTGATTCAGCCAGGGTCGTTCTCGAAAGGGATTGGCACGGGGGTCACGGACGCGCCGCCTCCGGGTCTCTCGCCTTGCGAGCCGGCCACCAAGTCGAGCTCCCGCTCTCTGCCCCGCATTCCGGCGGCTGCGGACCAAGAGGAGCATGTCATCCTCGGCCGAGAGCACCTCGGGGGCGTGAGCATGCTCGGGCCTGGACGGCGCGAGACTCCCGCAACTGATCGCCGTAAGCGGGGCGACCGCAAGCGTGGCCGAATCAGGCGAAGGCATTCAGTCCTGCCCGGTCAGCCCGTGCTCGCCGAGCAGTTGCTCGAATCGATCGAGCCCGGCCAGATCGTCGGGGCCCAGTCGGTAGTGGAATCGTCTCAGGTAGGACTCGGTCTCTTCGGCGCTCCAGCCCGGCCCGGTCTGCTGCCTCGCCACCTCGGGCAGCGAGGCGAGGCCCGCCGCGAGCGAGGCTTCGAGGAATTCGCGCAGCTCCTCGCCCACTTCCTTCGGCAGGCCCGAGCGCACCGCCCACACCGCATAGACGAACGAAAGCCCGGTCCACTCCAGCCAGTCGGCGCCCAGATCGAGCGTGTGCGTGAAGCCCGGCGGCCGGCGGTCGCGCATGCGCATCGCCTGATCGCCGATCATGAGCAGCGCGTCGGCCTGCGCCGGCTCGAGCCCGCGCACATAGCGAATTCCGTTCAGCCCGCGCCGCACGTCGAGCAGCAGGCGCAGCAGGCGGATCGAGGTCGAGGTCTCCGGCGTCACCGAGATCAGGGCTTCCGAGAGCGCGTTCGCGGGCCGCCGTGAAAACAGCACCACGGAGAGCACCGGGCCGCGCGTCGCGACGCCCATGCGACCCAGCAATTCGAAGCGGGGTTTGAGCCCCAGGAAATCGCTCGCCGCCATCAGTCCGAGGTCGACGCGGCCCGCCTCGGCTTCGCGTCCGAGGTCGCGGGGCACCAGATTTCGCACCGCGAACGGGGCGTCGCCCCACAGCGCATAGAACGGCGCGGCGTTCGCGTAGGGAATGCGGGCGGCGATGGTCGAAGTCGTGAGCTTCGAGGCGGGCTTCATGGGCGCCGAATCTACACGGGAGCGCGGTCCACGTCGAGCCGCGGAACGCGCGGGGCGCAAGCGCCGCGTCGCGAATCCCGGGGGGGCGGAAGCGCGGCGCAGCGGAACTCGTGCGGCTGAAGCGTCACGCCGCAGATGCCGATAACCGGTTCCATGCCCGATGGCCGAGCGTTCTCCCCGCTGTGGAAGGCCCGCACGACGAGCCGGATCGCATGGATGATGCTGGGTCTCTACGCGGTGGTCCCGGTGGCCACCATCGCGTTGCTGCCTCCCGACCGGCCGGGGTGGACGGCGCGACTCGTCACCGACGGGATCGCGCTGCTCGTGACCGCCGGCGCAATCCTGGCGGCATCCGACTCGTTCGGTGTGCGCGGATTTCGCGAGCTTCGCCGGCGGTTCACAGATCGCATGGTCGAGATCGGAATCGATCCCGAACGCTGTGGGGCGTATTTCGTGGGTCTCGCGCCGAGTCGCGAGGCACGGGTCTATGAGAGCTTCGGCGACTGGGACGTGGGCTGGCTGTTCCTCCAGCGCCGGCGGTTGTGCTGGATCGGAGAGCAGGCCCGCTTTGCGCTCACCCGCGAACAGATCACCGGCGTCGAAATCGGGCCCGGACTGCCGGGATGGATTCCGGCGCCGCGCGTGGTGATCACGTGGCGCGACGGAGCGTGCGGTACCGAGGGCGCGGTGAGTCTGCGCCCCGCCGACACCGCGTCGTTGTCGGGAATCGCGGCCGGGTCGCGCGCGCTCTTCGAGCGCATCGGCGCGTGGCGACGCGGCGTGTTGAGCCCGCATCCCGAGCCCGCGCTCGGCGATCTCGCCCTGCCGCCATCGGGGGCGGTCACCAGCCTCGCGCCCGGCACGTACGCCTCCGCCGCGTCGGCCATGCGCGGCTTGCTGCTGTGCTCGCTTGCGGTCGCGGCCGCGGCCGCCGCGCTCGGCCTGTCGTTCGATCCCGGCCGCGCGGGATTCGCGGACGCACTGCTCGGCACATGGAGCGCGCAGATCCTGTACCTCGCGCCGTGGTGGCGATCGCAGCGAGAGAGCACGCGGCCCGCCCCAGAATCCGTTCTCGACCATGCCGCCTGATCGCCGTGCGGCGCCGCGATGCGGCGTGAGCGATCAGCGCACGTGACCGCGATCAGCGCCGGGGCGGGCGGTCAGCACGGGGCGGGCGGTCAGTGAAGACGCGGAACGGCCCAGGCAGCGATCGCGCCCAGCAGAGCGCTGCCGAGCAGGAAGGCGTGATCGTTCGCGGCGACGCCGTCCGGAAAATTGCCGACGTCCAGGAACGCGTGATCGAGGCGCGCCAGGTGCCGGACCGTGACGCTGTGATTGCCGGCCTCGCGAAACTTCCCGGCCAGGGCGTCCGCTTCGCTGGTCGGGACTTCCGTGTCGGCATCGCCCTGGAGAATCAGAACCGGGGTCTTGACCTTGCTCGCCGTCGTGTCGGGAGAGTACGTATCGAAGAACGCGGCCCAGCGATCCGTCTGCACCCGTCTGTCCCATTCATCCATCGCCTCGCGGAGTATCCTCCGCTGCAGGCCCCGGGTCGCGGGGGCGCCCTGCACGCTCAGGGTTCGCTGCCACTCTACGATCGTCCGGCCGGTGGCACAGGTCGAGGCCATCAGGATCAGGCCGCGAATCGAAGTGTCCGAGGCCGCGATCATGGTCGCGATCAGCGCGCCCTCGCTGTGTCCGAGCAGAGCGATCCGCGATGCGTCGAGATCGGGCCGCGCGCGCAGGAACTCGATCGCGTCGCGCGAATCGTTCGCACGTTCCGCCGTGTTGAGCGTGTCAATCCTCCCGGTGGACTTCCCGGCTCCGCGGTCATCGAGCCTCAACACCGAGATGCCGTTCCGCGACAGCGTGTCGGCGATCTGGCGGAACGGCCGGTAGGGGCCGTGCGGGCTGCTTGCGTCACGATCCTGAACGCTCGCGCCCGAGATCACCAGCACCACCGGCGGCCGCCGGACCGCGCGCGGTAGCGTGAGCGTGCCGGCCAGAGTGAACCCGTCCCGTGTGCGCACCCGCACTTCCAACGAGCGATAGGGCGCGGCGGACGCCGTTCCCGCGTGCACCGTCGAGGCGGCGTGCGACGTGGAGGCCGCGTTCGACCTGGAGGCCACGTTCGATGAGGCGGTCGTGTGCGAGGGCGGCGGCGGCGGGGACGCGTGGCCGGTCATGGCGGGCGCCCCGAGCGCGCATCGAGTGACGATGCCGATCATGAGCACCAGCGGAAACACCGCTCGAGACGCCGAAGCCCGCGGACTCAAGTGTTCCGAGTGAAATCGCATTCGTCCGTCATTCCTCCTTCAGGGCTTCGAGAAACGCATCGCCGTAACGCTCAAACTTGACCGGCCCCACGCCGGGCACCGCGAGCATCTGCGCGCGAGATCGCGGGAGCAACGACGCCATCTGCCGCAGCACGGCGTCACTGAACACGATGTAGGCCGGGACGCCCTCCGAGTCCGCCAGCCGCTTTCGAACCGCGCGCAGCCGCGCGAACCGCTCCGCGTTTTCGACATCGGCGCCGCTCGCGCTCGTGGTGCGGCTCACACCCCCGCCATTCGACACGCGCCCGGCGCCGGACGCGCTCCCGGCGCCGGACGGGGTTGCTGCGGAAGGCCATGCACGGGACCCGGCGGGTCGCGGCTCCTGTCGCAACCCGCCTGCTCGAGACACGCCTCCGCCATCCTGGCTGCGGCGCGTCTCAAGCGTCCCGTCCATCGCCTTCCGCAGCAACCCCGTCCGGCCCCCAGTGCGTTTGCGGCCATGTCTGGATGCGCCCAGAATCGCTTCGAGATCTTCACCGCGGCAGATATCGCACGATTCGCGGCAGGGCCCGATGGTCTGTTCGAAGTGCCGGACGACGGCCTGATGGCGGCAGCCTCCGCGCTCGATCAGGCGGAACAGCTCGACCGTCTTGCGCCGCGTCTCCTCGCGCAGCACCGGATCCCCGATGCCTCCAAGAAAACTTTCGTAGCCCATCACGTCGGCCCACGAATAAAACAACACGCAGTCGCTCGGCAGCCCGTCGCGGCCGGCGCGGCCGATTTCCTGGACCCATGCCTCGACGCTTTTCGGCATGTCGCGATGGATGACGAAGCGCACGTTGCTCTTGTCGATGCCCATGCCGAACGCCACGGTCGCCACGATCACGTCGATGTCGTCGCGCGCGAACGCGTCCTGGTGGCGGATGCGCTCTTGATCCGAGAGGCCGGCATGATATGGGGCCGCCGCGACGCCCTCTCCCCGCAGCCATGCCGCCAGCGCCTCGACCGACTTGCGGCTCAGGCAGTACACGATGCCGCTCTCTCCCGCATGGCGGCGGATCCCGCCCAGGATGTGGTCCCCCGTGCTGCCGCGCGATCCGCTCGCGCGCGCGCCCTTCTTTTGCGCCACGATCCGGAGATTGGAACGGAAGAACGAGCCCTGGAAGCGATCGGGGCGGTTCATGCCCAGTTCCTTGATGATGTCGCTCGCCACGCGGCGCGTCGCGGTCGCCGTGAGCGCCAGCACCGGAATGTCGCCGAACTCCTGCTTGAGGCCGCGCAGCCGCCGGTAGGCGGGGCGGAAATCGTGCCCCCAGTGGCTGATGCAGTGCGCCTCGTCCACCACCACCAGGCTCACGCGACAGTCGGTGATCAGCGCGCGTAGCGAGCCGTCGAGCCCTTCGGGCGCGACGAACAACAACTCGATCTCGCCGCGCCTCAGCATCGCGAGGCGCCGGAGCCGTTCTTCGAAATCCACGGTCGAGTTGAGCACCGTGGCGCGAAAGCCGAGGCGGATGAGCGCGTCGACCTGGTCCTTCATGAGCGAGATGAGCGGCGAGATGACCAGCACGGCGCCCGGCAGGATGCGCGCCGGGATCTGGAAGGTGAGC
>JACOSU010000102.1 GCA_016178685.1 Candidatus Eiseniibacteriota bacterium
ATTTCGAGCCGTCGGACCATGGCGTTTCGCAACACGCCCTGCTCGCCGTCCCACGTGACCGGGCCCTCGCCCGGGAGCAGCGCGACCTTGCACTGGCGACCGACGAAATCATCCACGATCAGGTCCCCGGCGCCGGTGTCGAGCGCCATCAGCACGCTCTGCCCGTTGAGTTTCACGCGCAGCAGCGGGGCGGGCAGCGTGCGGGAGAACAGGATCTTCACTTCGCTCGCACCCGAGACCACGTACACGCTGTCCTCACCGATGCGACGCAGCATCTCGGCGCGGCCCGGGATCTCCAGCGAGTCGGCGAACGTGGCGGCATCCGCCCAGTGCCCGAGTCGCGTGAGGGCGGCCAGCCGATCGCGCGGCGCGCTCTCGTCGGCCTCCAGCGCGCCCGGCGCCGCGAGCAGGCTCTCGGTGCTGGCGGGCCGATCGGAGAACAGCGCCAGCTTCGCGAGCCCGGCGCTGGCCGCGGCATCGCCGCTCTGGATCGCGAGCACGCGCAGGAACAGCTTGCGGGCGTCCGCGAAGTGCGCGAGCCGCAGGTGCGCAACCGCCAGCGAATCGAGCCGCACCGCGTTCCCGCCCTGGCCGAGGGTGTCGCGCTGCGCAGCGCGCAGCGTGAGCTGCGCGTCGCGATAACTTGGATCGGGCTGCAACCAGTCAGCGCGCGCGAGCCGGACCAGAGAAACCGGCGCGGCCAGAGAAACCGTCGCGGCCAGTGCGAGGGCCACGTTCCGTGTGGATGGCGCGAAGATCGCGCAGCGCAACGTCAGGCCTCCAGGAACTTGCGCGCGGTGCGCAGCAGCACTTCGGCGCCCAGTTCGAGACACGCCTCGTCCACGTCGAAGCGCGGGTGGTGGTGCGTGTAGTGGAGGCCGCGCGATTCGTTGCGCGAGCCCACCGCGATGAACACGCCGGGAACCTCGGCTAGGAAGAACGAGAAATCCTCGCCGCCCATGGTGCGCACGTCGTCGTGCACGTTCTTCTCGCCGACCAGCTCAATTGCCGCCTCGCGCGCGAACCGGCACATCGCCGGATCGTTGACGGTCGGCCGATTGTGGCGCTGGTAGCGGATCTCGGCGCGGCAACCGAAAGCCCCGGCGACGCCCTGAACCACGCGCTCGAAGTGCCCCGGCAGCGCGTTCCACAGCTCGGGGTCGAACACGCGCACCGTGCCGTTCATCCACGCGGTCTCGGGGAGTTCCTCTGGGGCGAACAGATTGACAAGATCTCGTTCGAGGAAGAGAACGCCGCGGTCGAGAAAAAGGGCGGCAAGCCCGCCGAAGGCTCGCCCGTTTTGCTGGGCA
>JACOSU010000113.1 GCA_016178685.1 Candidatus Eiseniibacteriota bacterium
GTAGCCGAACATGACGTCGCCGGTCTTGCGGATCTGCGCGCCCCACGCGGCGCCCATCGCGTGCACCAGCTGCGTGCCGATCACCGACGACCACGCCACGGTGTTCACGCGGCGATCGCTGAAGTGGCACGGCATCTGGCGGCCGAGCAGCACGTCGCCGCTGTTGCCCATCAGCTGGCACACGATCTCCTTGATGGTGGTGCCGCGCCACAGCGCGACGCCCATCTCGCGCAGCGCGGGGAACACCCAGTCGGAAGCGCGTGCGACGTAGGCCGAGCCGGTCACCGCGGCTTCCTGCCCGGCAGCGGTGCCGTAGAACCCGACGCGGCCCTGGCGTTGGAGCGACAGCATGCGCTGATCCAGAGCGCGCATCATGACGATGTGGCGGAACATCTTCACCAGATCGTCGGCGGGAATCGCGGGCATCGGCGCGGTCGCACGGCCGTCCGGGCCCAGCACCTGAACCAGCGTCTCGCTCATGACAGATCTCCGGGGGTGAGCCACGAATCGGGCCGCTCGAGGCGTGCGATCAGCGCGTAGAGGAAATCCGCCCCGACCGCGCCATCCACCGCGCGGTGGTCGAGCGACAGCGAGAGGTTCGTCATGTCGCGGGCCACGATCTTCCCTTTCACGACCGCCGGTTTCTTCTTCACCTCGTGGACGCCGAGGATCGCGACCTGCGGATGATGAAGGATCGGCGTCGCCAGCAGTCCGCCGTGCGCGCCGGTGCTGGTCACGGTGAACGTACCGCCCTGCAGCTCTTCGAGCTTCAGGTGACGCTCGCGCGCCGCCTTCGAGAGGCGCTCGATCTCCCGCGCCGTCGCGAGCAGCGAGAGGCGGTCGGCGTGGTGGAGGATCGGCACCGTGAGCCCGTCCTCGGTGCTGGTCGCGAGACCGAGATGGTAGAAGCGCTTGATCACGACCTCTTGAGCCGCGTCATCGAGGCTCGCGTTCAGGAGCGGAAACCGCCGCAACGGCTCGATCAGCGCGCGAAAGACGTACGCGAGGTACGTGAGCCTGGTGCCGGCCGCCTCGGCGCGCGCGCGATTCGCGGCGCGATGTTCGGCCACCGCCGTCATGTCGCATTCGGCGACGAACGTGAATTGCGCCGCGGTCGAGAGCGAGCGGCGCATGTGCTCGGCGATCCGGCGCCGCAAGCCGCGCAGCGGCACGCGCTCCTCGGGCTCGTCGGGCTTCGCGGGGCGGGCGGCGATCGGCGCGATGGCACCGCCTGCGCCCCGGCTGCCGCCGGCCGCAGCGCGCACATCGTCGGCGACGATGCGTCCCCCCGGTCCCGAGCCGCGAACGCGCTGGAGCGCGACGCCCAGCTCCTTCGCGAGCGCGCGCACGGCCGGCGTGGCCTGGAGCGCTCCCGAGCCCGGTTCCGGAGTCCCCGCCGCGTGTGCCGTCGCGCCTGCCGGCGGTGCGGCAGATCCCTTCATCGTGACTTCCGGGATGACGCCGCCCTCATTGTTCCAGCGCGACGTGTCCTGGTCATTCACGCCAGCTCCGCCACGGTGCGCCGTGGTGGAAGAGCCGGGCGTGGCCGCGGCCGCGCCGGCCTCGATCCCTGCGACCTCACCCGGAAGCGCGATCGAAACGATGACGCTACCGACCGGCACGGTCGCGCCTTCTTCGGCATGAAGCGCGGCGATGGTGCCGGTCCGTGGCGAGGGAATCTCGACGCTCGCCTTGTCGGTCATGATTTCGACCAGCGGCTGGTCCTCCTTCACGGCGTCGCCGGCCTTGACCAGCCACTTCACGATTTCGCCTTCGGCGATGCCTTCGCCGATGTCGGGCAGTTTCACGTCGTAAGGCATGCGTCGCTCCGTCTGGGTCTCAGTCCACGAAGTCGAAACGGCCGATCTCGCTCTCACGCTCGATCCACCGGTGTCCGCGCTCGCTCAACGCGGCGTATTCGGCCGCGCGCTCGCGCTTGAAGTTCTCGTACGCCGCCAGGCTCGTCCAGCGGTCGGCGACCACGAACCGCGCGGGATCCGACAGGTCCTTCATGAGCGTGACGCTCACGAAGCCGGCAGCCTCGCGAAACAGATCTCCCCACGCGCCATCAGGGCGGTAGAGCGTCTCGAATTCCTCGACCCGGTCGCGCTTCACGCGATATTCCCAGACGATCACGAGCACCGAAACGCTCCTGGACAAGATGGGATCGATCGTCCCATGTCAGTACTGCATCACGTGCTCGATCGCGCGCAGCACGCGCGGCGCATCGGGCAGGTAGGTGTGTTCGAGCGTGTAGGGGAACGGCGTGTCGTATCCGGTCACTCGCAACACCGGCGCCTGAAGCGAGGTGAGCGCCTTCTCGGCGATCAAGGCCGACAGCTCGGCGCCGAAGCCACAGGTGCGCGGCGCCTCGTGCACGATCACCACTCGCCCGGTCTTTCGGACGCTCGCGAGCACCGCGTCCTGATCGAGTGGCACCAGCGTGCGCAGGTCCACCACCTCCGCGGACCAACCGCGCGATCCGGCCTCGGCCGCGGCGTCGAGCGAGACCGGCACCATCGCGCCGTACGCGAGCAGGGTCAGATGTTCGCCGGCGCGCGCGATGCGGGCCCGTCCGATCGGGGTCGTGAAGCGTCCTTCGACGACATCTTCCTTGATCGTGCGGTAGAGGCGCTTGGGCTCGAGGAAAATCACCGGATCGTCGCCCTCGAGCGCCGCGAGAAGCAATCCCTTGGCGTCGGACGGGGTCGAGGGAATCACGACCGTGAGCCCCGCGGTGTGGCAGAAGTAGGCCTCGGGGCTCTGCGAGTGGTAGAGGCCGCCCTTGATGCCGCCGCCGTACGGCGCTCGCACGATCACCGGGCACGAGTACTGACCGGCCGATCTCCAGCGCAGCTTGGCCATCTCCGAGACGATCTGGTCGAACGCCGGGTAGATGAAATCCACGAACTGGATCTCGGCGACCGGCTTCATCCCGTAAAGCGCGAGCCCGATCGCTCCGCCCACGATGCCGTTCTCGGCGAGCGGGGTGTCGCACACGCGCTCGGCGCCGAACTCGGCCTGCAGACCCTCGGTCACACGGAATACGCCGCCGTTCAATCCGACGTCCTCACCCAGCACCATCACGCGGGCATCCTCGCGCAGCGCGAGGCGCAGCGCATCCTGGATGGCCTGGACCATGGTCATCTGGGGCATCGACAATCTCCGGGTTGAGATGAGCCGCGGCAGATTAACGGATGCCAGAACCCGAGGCAAAGCGCGGCGCTCGCGCCGATCGACCTGCGGCGCTCGGGGCCGGTCGGTGCGATTCGCGCGGTGCGCCGGAGTGCGGCGTGAACTGCGCGTCGCGGCCGTGTGGCGCATGCGTCACTCGTTAGCCTTGACAAACTCCTGAGTTAGTCTAGGCTAATTAGCGTCATGGCCCGCGCCCGTCCGCTCACACGATCCGAACAGGACTACCTGAAGGCGCTGTTCTCGCTGGGCGGTCTCGAGCAGAGCGTCACGGTCTCGGCGCTGGCCACGCGGCTCGCGGTCTCGGCCCCCTCGGTCACGAACATGCTCTCGCGCCTCGCCGCGTCGGGGCTGGTGCGGCATGCGCCCCGCGCGGGCGCGAGGCTCACCGCAAGCGGCGCGAAACAGGCCCTGCTGATCCTGCGCCGCCACCGCATTCTCGAAACCTTCCTGGTGCGCGTGCTGGGACTCGACTGGTCCGAGGTGCACGAGGACGCCGAAGTGCTCGAGCACGCCGTGAGCGATCGGGTGCTCGATGCGCTCGACCGGCTGATCGAACATCCGCGTGAGGACCCGCACGGCCACCCGATCCCGGATCCGCGCGGAAGGCTGGCGCGGCGCTCGCTCTCGCCGCTCGCCGCGCTTCCGAGCGGAGCGAGCGGCACGGTGCGCGAGATCCGCGATCGCGACCGCGGCCGCATGGCCCGCTGGAAGCAGGCCGGACTGGTGCCGGGCGCCCGCGTGCGCATGCGCGCGGTGCAGCCGATCGACGACGTGTTCGAACTCGACGTCAACGGGCACACGATGGTGACGGGCAGCGAGGGCCTGGACGGCGTGCTGGTGGAACGCTCGCGGGAGAGGAGCCATGGGCGCCGGGCCTGAGACGCGCTCGCTTTCCGAGCTGCACCGCAGCGTCGCGGTGCCGGCCGGCGGATCATGGCTGCGCCGTCTGTTCGCGTTCGCGGGGCCCGCCTATCTCGTGAGCGTGGGTTACATGGATCCGGGCAACTGGGCGACCGACCTCGCGGGGGGGGCGCGCTTCGGCAGCCGGCTGTTGTGGGTGCTCCTGATGAGCAACCTCATGGCGGTGCTGCTCCAGACCCTGAGCGCGCGCCTCGGGGTCGTGACCGGAAAGGATCTCGCGCAGGCCTGCCGGGACTGGTATCCGCGCGCGCTGATCCTGCCGCTGTGGGTGCTGTGCGAGATTGCGATCGTGGCATGCGATCTGGCCGAGGTGCTGGGCGCGGCGATCGGCCTTCAGCTGCTGTTCGGCTTTCCGCTCTTGGCGGGCGTGACGGTGACCGCGCTCGACGTGCTGTTGCTGCTCGGCCTGTCGCGCTTCGGCATGCGTCGCCTCGAAGCGCTGATCATCGTGCTGGTTGCCACCATCGGCGTGTGCTTCGCGATCGAGATCGTGATCGCGCGTCCCGACGTCGCCGATCTGCTGCGCGGCCTGCTCCCGCGCGGCGACGACGGGCGGCTTGAGCTGTTCGCGCGCGCGAGCGGCGGCGGCTTCGCGCTGCTGGGGCTCCACCACGACGTGCTCTACGTGGCGATGGGCATCCTCGGCGCCACCGTGATGCCGCACAACCTCTACCTCCACAGCGCGCTGGTCCAGAGCCGTGCGGTCGTGGACTCCGAAGCCGGCAAGCGCGAGGCGTGCCGGCTGAACCTGGTGGACAGCGCGGTGGCGCTCAATTGCGCGTTCCTCATCAACGCCGCGATCCTGGTGCTGGCGGCGGTCGCGTTCCACGACACCGGGCACGCCGGCGTGGCGCGGCTGGAAGAGGCGCATCATCTGCTGGCTCCCCTGCTCGGCACGTCGATCGCCTCGACGCTGTTCGCGGTCGCGCTGCTTTCGTCCGGCCAGTCGAGCACCATCACCGGCACGCTCGCGGGACAGATCGTGATGGAGGGTTTTCTGCGCATTCGCATCCGGCCGTGGCTGCGGCGGATGCTGAGCCGTGGCCTCGCGATCGTGCCGGCGGTGGTGTTCATCGTCGCGCGCGGCGAGCGCGCGGTGGACCAGCTGCTGATCCTTTCGCAGGTGGTCTTGAGCGCCCAGCTTTCGTTCGCGGTCGTGCCGCTGGTTTCCTTCACGTCGGATCGCCGCCGCATGGGCGCGTTCGCGAGCCCGTGGTGGGTGAGCGTTCTCGCGTGGCTGACGGTGGCCGTGATCGCCTCGCTCAATATCGTTCTCGTGGTGCAGCAATTCGCCGTGTGGACGAATCCGGGCGCGCATCCGGCGGGGTGGGCGGTCGCGCTCGCGCTCGCGGTCGCGGCGGCGCTCGCGGTGCTGCTCTCGTTGCTCCTGTTCGCCCCGCTGCTCGAGCGCTTCGTGCCGGCCTGGACGAGCGCGCCGGAGCGCGCGCCGATGCGGTCGCCCGCGCCGCCCTCCTCCGCGAGCCCGCTGCCGCCGGCCGGCGCGCGCCGCGTGGCGGTCGCGCTCGAGCTCGGCGTGGCGGATCCGGCGGTGATCGAGCACGTGATGGCGATGCCGCTGCCGGCCGATGCCGAACTCGTGCTGCTGCACGTGGTCGAGAGCGCGGCCGGTCGCTACCTGGGACCCGAGACTGGAGACGCCGAGACGCGCGAGGATCTCGCGACGCTCGAGTCGCTGGCCGACGAGTTCCGCGCGGCGGGACGCGTGACATCGGTCCGGCTCGGATTTGGCAGCGTCAAGCCCGAGCTCGCGCGACTGGTCGAAGAGACGCGCGCCGATCTGCTGGTGACCGGCGCGCACGGCCATCGCCTGCTCGGCGATCTGGTGTTCGGCTCGACCAACTCGGGCCTGCGCCACCGCGTGCGCATTCCGGTGCTCACGGTGCGGGCCGTCCGTCCGCCTCGCGCGGCCGGTTGAAGCGCGGCTCCGGGCGCCCTAGAATCCTGGGCTCCTTCCGCCGCCCGCCCGTCCGACCCCGGGGACCCTTCCGTTGCGCTACGTCTCGCGACCTTCGCCGGAGTCCGCATGAGCGACCGCCTGCACCACGGCTGTCTTCGCGCGGGCGTCGCCGATGTGGTGGATCTCGGTGTGGACGTACTTCCGCACTTCGAGCTCGCCGCGATCCCGGTGCTGGACGGACACGAACTGCCCGCCGAGCTGCCGATGATCCGGCGCCGGCTGCGAGCCGAAGGCATCCGCGCCACGCGGCATCGGGGAGCGCTGCTGCTCAAGCCGGGCGAACTCGACCGATTTCTGCACGTCGGAATGCTCGGCGGCAGCGACGAGCTCTACCTGTGCGCCGAGTGGGCCGATGAGTTCGAGCCGTTCCCGGGGCGCATCAGCAGCGACTTCGTGAATTTCAACGAGTCGACTCCGCTCGGGCTGGAGGAGTGGATGGTGCATGCCGGATGCATGCTCGCGCTCGGCGATGGACAGCGGCTCAACTTCGCGACCCCCGATCGCAAACTCGCCGACCGGCTGCGCGCGCGCTTCGAGCCCGTCAAGGGCTGACGCGCCTGCATGACCGACGGCACGCATCGGGTCCCGAAGGGCTGACGCGCTCGCATGAGCACCGGCACGCGTCTCACCCCGATTTCGATCGACGGTCCGGCCGGTCCGCTCGAAGCGTTGCTCCAGGAACACGCGGGCGTTCGGTGCGACGTGACGGCGCTGATCTGCCATCCGCATCCGCTCTACGGTGGAACGCTTCATAACAAGGTCGTGCATCGCGCAGCGTCGGCGCTCCACGCGGTGGGCGCGGCGGTGCTGCGGTTCAACTTCCGCGGCGTGGGAGAGAGCGCGGGGCGCTTCGATCAGGGCGAGGGCGAGCTCGAAGACGCCCGCGCCGCGATGGCGTTCCTCGCCGCGCGCCATCCGCGGGCGCGGCGCTGGATCGCGGGATTCTCGTTCGGATCGTGGATCGCGGCGAATCTCGCGGCCTCCGATGCCGGGATCGAGCAGTTGATCCTGATCGCTCCGCCGGTGCGCTCGGGCGGATTCGATGCGATGCGCACCGCGAGCGTGCCGAAGCTGGTGGTGCAGGGCACCGCCGACGAGACGTGCCCGATCGAATTCCTCGATCAGCAGTTTCCGGGGTGGGCCGGGCCGAAGACGCTGATCCGGATCGAGGGCGCCGGCCATTTCTTCGACCGGCAGCTGGGAGCGCTCGCCGAGGCGATCACGCGCGAGCTCGCGGGCGCGGCGCAACGATCCGCTCGCTGACGCAATCGCGTGCGGACTCGCGGGCGCGGCGCGACCGCCTGCCCGCTCGCGCGCCGAAAAGGCCGCGCGACTCAGCCTTCGGCGCGCAATCCTCCGCCTTCGCGCGCGCGGGCCCGCTCGCTCTCGAGCCCGGGTTCCACGTGCACTACGACATCCGTCAGCCCCAGAAACCGGTCGCGCAGCCGCCGCTCCACGCGGTGCCCGAGCAGGTGCGCCTCGGAGAGCGCCATCCCGGGATCCACCAGGATGTGCAGATCGAGGTGGATGTCGTCGAGCGGGCCGCGCGAGCGGACGTTGTGCGCTTCGATCACGCCGCGCTCTTCGGCCGCGCATTCCTCGATCAGATTCGGGGCGATTCTCCGCTCGTCGGACAGCGTCGAGAGCGTGCCCCGGAGGATGCCGAATCCGGCGTGGACGATCAGCACGATGATCACCACGCTCGCGCCCACGTCGGCGTAGGGCACACCGGAGTGAGTCGCGAGAAAGCTGGCCAGCACCAGCAGGCTCGCGAACACGTCGCTTCGGGCATGCGCGGCGTCGGCCAGCAGCAGCTCGCTCCCCAGCCGCCGGCCCTCGCGGCTTTCGACCGCGACCACCACCAGGTTCACGGCCAGCGTGAGCGCCAGCACCGTGAACGCTTCGATCGTGACGCGCGGCGCCTGCGGGTGCAGCGCGCGGTGCACGGCGGCGCCTCCGATTTCCCAGCAGGCGAGGAACATCATGGCGGCGACCGTGAGCGCCGCGAAGGTTTCGTACTTTCTGTGCCCGTACGGATGATTCGCGTCGGGCGGGCGCCGCGCGGCCCAGATTCCGATCAGCGCGACCACGTTCGAAGCGGCATCCACCAGCGAATGCACGCCGTCGGCCTGAAGCGCGAGCGCTCCGATCGCCGCGCCGTAAGTCAGCTTGGCCGCGGCGACCAGCAGGTTGAGCGCGAGGATGCCGCTCAGCACGTGGGCAATGCGTTCACTGCGACGCGTGGCGGGAAGGCTCACGGGGCTCCTTGCCGATCCGGGCGCGCTGGCCTTGCGCGGGGGGAATTCGTTCCCGCATGATGCTCCGTCCGGTCGCACCCTTGCAAGACTCCCGCGGTTTTTCACGCCGTGCCAGTCCGGGCCGGTGTCAACGCGTCGATCGGCTCGCGGCTCGGCCGATGGCTGATCGCGCGTTCGTCGCAGGAGGGGGCACGCTGGTCGGGCCGCCGCGAGCCGGGGGGCGACGCTCCGCTAAGTTCATTCGTCCATCGTTCCGCGCGCGTGATGCTCGCTCGCATGTCCGTTCCCTGGGAGGAGCGCCCTTGAACCGCACCCGCTGGATCGTCGTCGCCGTGATCGTCGCCGTGCTGGCCGTGATCTGGATGCGCACGCACGGCGGCCACGAGCAAGCTCGCTACCGCACGGTAGCCGCCGAGCGCGGCGCGATCGAATCGCGGGTCTCCGCCACCGGCACCATCCGCCCCAAGGTCCAGGTCGAGGTCGGGAGCCAGGTGAGCGGCACAGTCCAGAAGATTTTCGCCGATTACAATTCGCGGGTGCGGCGAGGAGAGATTCTGCTCCAGATCGAGCCCTCGACGTTTCGTGCGCGGGAACTCCAGTCCGAAGCCGCGGTGGCGCGTGCCGAGGCCGCGCTCAAGGACACCCAGCGCCAGCTCCGGCGCGCGAAGGAACTGGTCGGGAAGGACTACATCTCGCAGGCCGAACTGGAATCCGCCGAAGCCACGGTGGATCAGCGCGCGGCCGATCTCAAACAGGCGAACGCCCAGCTCGAGGCGTCGCGCGTGGACCTCGCGAATACCACGATCCGGGCGCCGATCGACGGCGTCGTGATCTCGCGGTCGATCGACGTGGGCCAGACCGTGGCCGCGAGCCTGCAGGCCCCGAAACTGTTCGTGCTCGCGAACGACCTCGCGCAGATGCAGGTCGAGACCAGCATCGATGAGGCCGACATCGGGCAGATCCGGGTCGGCCTGCCCGTTTCCTTCACCGTGGATGCGTTTCAGGACATGGCGTTCGAGGGCCGCGTATCCCAGGTTCGCCTCGAGCCCATCGTCCAGCAGGGCGTGGTCACGTACACCACCGTGATCGGAGCCGCCAACCCCAGCCTCAAGCTGCGCCCCGGCATGACCGCGAACGTCTCGGTGCTGATCGAGCGACGCGACGACGTGCTCCGAATCCCGGCCGCCGCCCTGCGCTTTCGACCGCCGGGTGAACCCGTCATGCTGCCGGTAGTCGTGCGCGGCGCGGCGGGAGCGCGCGCGCCCGGATCGCACGATCGCGGCGCGGCGGGAGAGCGCGCGTCCGGATCGCACGATCGCGGCGCCTGGCGCGCGGGAGCGCGTCCTCAGGGCGATGCGCCGCCCGACGTCCCCGTCGACCGGCCGGGCTCCGTGTACGTGCTGCGCGCCGGAAAGGTGGCATGCGTTCACGTGCTCACCGGTCTCGGCGACGGCACCTCGGTCGAGGTGCGATCGGGTTCGCTGCGCGCGGGAGACGCCGTGATCACCGGGATCGAATTCAGCGCCGGGAGCACCAATCTCCAGCCGCCGCCCGGCATGGGCGGACCCCAGTTCCGCGGGCCGATGGGACGCGGGGGTGGCGTGGGAGGGCGGCGGTGATCCTCTCGACGCTGCTCTCGCTCGGCGTTCAGGCGCTGACGCGCAATCGCATGCGCTCGGCCCTCACCGTGCTCGGGATCGTGATCGGCGTGGCGGCAGTGATCGCGACGCTCGCGATCGGGCAGGGCGCTCGGGCCGCGGTGCAGGCCCAGATCCGCTCGCTCGGCGCGAATACGCTGACCGTGCTGCCCGGCACGATCACCGCGGGTGGCGCGCGCAGCGGCATGGGCAGCACCACGACGCTCACGCCCGAGGACGCGATTGCGATCAAGCGCGAGTGTCCGGCGGTGGTCGCGGTGGCGCCCGCCGTGCGCACGGTAACGCAGGTGGTGTGGGGCAACCAGAACTGGAGCACGCAGGTGATGGGAACCACCGCCGATTACGCGATCATCCGCCAGTGGCCGGCGGCCGACGGAGTGTTCATTTCGGACACCGACGTGCGCGGGGCCGCCAAGGTTTGCGTGCTGGGCAGCAAGGTGGCGCAGCAGCTCTACGGTGCGGCCGAGCCGGTCGGCAGCACGGTGCGCATCAGGAACATCCCGTTCCGCGTGATCGGCGTGCTGGCGTTCAAGGGCGGGATGGGCATGGGTGGGGACCAGGACGACGTGGTGCTGGTGCCGATCTCGACCGCGCAGCACAAGCTGCTCGGGATCACTCACGTCAACGCGGTCACCGTCTCGGCGGTGAGCGAGGCGGCGGTTGACGCAGCGATCGACCAGATTTCGGACCTGCTGCACCAGCGCCACCGGATCCGGCCGGGCGCCGACGACGATTTCTTCATCTTCAATCAGAAGGAGATCGCGACCGCCGCGGAGTCGAGCTCGAAGGTGATGACGCTGTTGCTCGCGAGCATCGCGGCGGTATCGCTGCTGGTGGGCGGCATCGGCATCATGAACATCATGCTGGTGTCGGTCACGGAGCGCACGCGCGAAATCGGCATCCGCCGCGCGATCGGGGCGCGGCGCGGGGACATCCTGCTTCAATTCCTGTTCGAGTCCGCTTTCCTGTCGCTCGCGGGAGGAGCGCTGGGCGTCATGCTCGGCATCGGGTCGGCCACGCTCATCACGCAGCTCGCGCGCTGGCCTACCATGATCCAGCCCGGAGCGGTGCTGCTCGCGTTCGCGTTCGCGAGCGCCATCGGTCTGTTTTTCGGGTTCTATCCCGCCCGCCGGGCCTCGCGGCTCGATCCGATCGAGGCGCTGCGCTACGAGTGAGCGCCGCGGCGCCGCGGCAGGGCTTCGCCCACTGAAGCTACGCGCATGCGCCCAGGGGCTTCGCGCGCCGGCGCGGCGCCTTCGCTCTCAGCGGACGATCGCGAGCCGTGACACGCCGCGCACTCGACCGTCGATCGCGACGCGCGTGAAGTAGAGCCCGCTCGAAAGCGGGTGCGGAATCGGCGCGGCGAGCTCGCCCGGGCCGGCGCCCCGGCGTCCGTTCGAGAGCGTGGCGATCCTGCGACCCGCGACATCGAACAGCGACCACTCCACATGCGCGGCTCGGGCGAGCGTGAGCGACTGCGCGATGCGGTCACGCGCGGGATTCGGAGCTGGCGATCCGATGCCGAACGCCGCGGGGCCGTCCGACAGATCGAGCGTCTCCCCGTTCGGATAGGTGACGAGGACGTGATCCACGTACCATCCTTCGCGCCCCACGAAGTCGTCGGCCGCCATGTGAAAGCGGAAAGCCACCGGCCCCGGCGCGTACGGAGTGAGATCCACCGATTCGCCACGCCAGCCTCCCGAGCTCCCGCTCCAGCACGGCGCGCCCACCCCCAGCGCGCGATCGTAGGCCTCGTGCGTGTACCCGCCGTACGGTGTGACCGGCAACCACGGCCCGCTGAAATTGACCAGGGCCTCGATCAGGGCGCCGTCGAACGCGAACACGCTGTCGGCCTGCTCGAGATCGTACCAGTGGTGGAAGTGGAACGTCGTCCCCGGCACGATGTCGAAGATCTGCGGCGTGATGA
>JACOSU010000114.1 GCA_016178685.1 Candidatus Eiseniibacteriota bacterium
AGCGCCGCGTGCGGCTCGAACGAGCGTACGTCCTCGGGCAATTCGTCCCATTCCCCGGTCGCGATGTAGGGCGGATTCGAAACCACGACTTCGAAGCGCTCGTCGCTCACGGCGTCATACCAGTCGCCCCCGATGAATCGCACGCGGGATCCGAGCCCGAGCGCTGCCGCGTTCGCGCGCGCCAGCTCGAGCGCGTCGGCGCTGGCGTCGGTCGCGGTCACGATCGCCGCCGTGTGTTCGCTCGCGATCGAGAGCGCGATCGCGCCCGAGCCGCAGCCCAGATCGCAGACACGGGGCCTCGGCCAGCGCGCGGCCTCGGTGTCGAGCACGGTGAGCACCGCCTCGACCAGGCCCTCGGTCTCGGGGCGCCGAATCAGCACGCGGCGATCGACCACGAGATCGAGCGAGCGGAACGCGGCGCGCCCGGTGATGTACTGGACCGGCTCGCCGGCCGCGCGGCGCGCGAGCCACGATTCGAAGCGCTGCGCTTCTTCGGCCGAGAGCACGCGGACGCGGGCTGTGCGCAGCTCGAGAAGCGTCAGCCCCAGAAGGCGCGAGAGCAACTCCAGGGCGTCGGCCTCAGCCGACGCGGAGCGCGCGAGCCGCGCCGCACCGTCGCGCAATGCGTTGGCGACGGTCAGAGGCATGTGCGGAACGTACCCGGCATGGGCGTAGGCCTGGGTCGAAAGGATTCGCGGCGTTCCCGCCGCGACCTACGCCTCGCTGCCGAGCGCGGCGAGGCGCTCCGCCACGTCGGCGGCCACCAGCGCTTCGGTCAGCTGCTCGAGATCACCCTCGAGCACGGCCAGCAGGTTGTGCGTGCTGAGGTTGATGCGGTGATCGGTCACGCGGCTCTGCGGAAAATTGTAGGTGCGGATCTTGGCGCTGCGATCCCCGGTCGAGACCTGTGACTTTCGCTGAGCCGCGTACTTCGCCTGCTGCTCCTGAAGCTTCGCGTCGTAGAGCCGCGCGCGCAGCACCTTCATGGCCTTCGCGCGGTTCTTGATCTGCGACCGCTCGTCCTGGCACGTGACCACCAGCCCGGTCGCCAGATGCGTGATGCGCACCGCCGAGTCCGTGGTGTTGACGCCCTGCCCGCCAGGGCCTCCCGCACGATAGACATCAACGCGCAGATCCTTCTCGGCGATCTCGATGTCCACTTCTTCCACCTCGGGCAGCACCGCGACCGTCGCGGCCGAGGTGTGGATGCGCCCCGAGGCCTCGGTCTCGGGGACGCGCTGAACGCGATGGACGCCCGATTCGAACTTCATCTCGCGGTAAACGCCGTCGCCCACCAGCGAGAAGATGATTTCCTTGAGCCCGCCGCCTTCGGAGGGCGTGGAGCTCAACACCTCCTGCTTCCAGCCGCGGCGCTCGGCACGCCTGGAGTACATGCGGTAGAGATCGGCCCCGAACAGCGCGGCTTCGTCGCCCCCCACCCCGGCGCGGATCTCGACGATCACGTTCTTGTCGTCGTCGGGATCGCGCGGCAGTAGCAGCTTTTTCAGCCCGGCTTCGAGCGCGAGGAGCCTCTCGCGCAGGCCCGGCAGCTCGGCGTTCGCCATCTCGGCCAGCTCGGCGTCGCCCGAAAGCGCCGCGGCCTCGTCATCGGCGACGGTGGCCGCGACCCGGCGGTAATCGCCAAGCGCGCTCGTCGTGGCGTGAATCCGGGCGCGCTCCTTTGACAGATCGCGCAGGCGGCGCGGATCTCGGAGCACTTCGGGATCGGCGAGCAGGGCGTCGAGCTCTGCAAAACGCTCCTCGACCTTCCGGAGCGCCTCGTGCATGTGCGGATCCATCATGATCAACGGCTCTCCCCCGGCTACTGGATGAACGCCAGTTCTCCGGCCTTCGCTTCGGCGCGCTCGAGCTTCACCACGCGTTCGTCGCCGCGCACACGCTCAAGCGCCGCGATCGCCACCTCGCACATCGCGAGATCGGGCTCGCGCGTGGTCAGGCGCTGGAACTGGATGCCGGGCCACACCAGCGCGCGCACCAGCGGGCGATCGGCAAAGCGGCCCGAGAGCCGGATGAATTCGAAACCCACGCCCGCGATCAGCGGCATGCTGGCGATGCGAAGCAGATGCTGCGCGAGCGAGGTCGGCCGCCCGATGAACGTGAACACGACGATGCTGAGCACGACGATCAGAAACAGGAACGAGGTGCCGCAGCGCGGATGAAAGCGCGTGAAGGACTGGACGCTTTCGGGGGTGAGCGGCGCGCGGTTCTCGAGCGCGTGGATCGCCTTGTGCTCGGCGCCGTGAAAACCCAGCACCCGCGCCATTTCCTTCCACCGGCTGATGAGCAGCAGGTAGAGCACGAAGAACATGAGGCGGAACCCGCCGTCCACCAGCCCGAACCCGAGGCGTCCGTGGAATCCCAGCCAGCCGGTGAGCCGCGCCGGCAGCACGACGAACAGAAACAGACCGAGCGCGAGCGAGACGATCAGCGTCGCGCCCTGGAGCGCCCCACCCGCGACCGCGGAGCCCGACCTCGCCGGGGGCGCTGTCTTATCCTCGCGCGCCGTTTCTTCCGCGCTCCAGTTGAGCGCGGTAATGCCGACGTAGAGCGTCTCGAAGAGCGAGATCGCGCCGCGCAGGACCGGCAGCGCCAGCGCCCTGTGGCGCTGCGTCACGGACTCGAACGAGCGTTCCGTCACGGCGATGGTTCCGTCGCCCCGGCGCACTGCGACCGCCACCCGCGAGGGCGACCGCATCATCACGCCTTCGATCACGGCCTGACCGCCGACCGGAAGAAACGGCATCGGTGCTCCAAACATGGCAACGGCTCCCGGCCGAGGGACGATTTCGTCCCGGCGGGGAGCCGTGTGAAAGACGCTACTGCTGAGCCGGTGTCGCCTCGGCTTCGCTCTTCTCGCGCTTCTCGCTCTTCGAGTAACGCCTGCGGAAGCGCTCGACGCGGCCCGCCTTGTCCATCAGCTTCTGCTTGCCGGTGAAGAACGGATGGCAGCTCGAGCAGATTTCGACGTGGAGTTCGGCCTTGCCGACCGTGGAGCGCGTCTCGATCACGCTGCCGCAGACGCACACGATCCGGGTCGGCTCGTACGTGGGGTGAATTCCAGCCTTCATGATCTTGACCTCGGGATTGGGGCGGCGGCGACGGGCGATCCGAACGCCAACCCGCCATGGATTGCGGCGAGGGAGTATGCCCTAAGATGCCGGCGAACGCCAGCCGGATTCAGGAGCGGTCCTGGCGGCGCGGACGGGCGCGGCAACCGCGGCCGGCCACCTGCGCACCGTCAACCCGCGGACTTTGCGGCGTCCTTCGCGACTCGCTTGAGATCGCGCACGGCGGGCCATGGCATCAGGGCCACGTAGAGCAGGACCAGGAAGTTCACGACCGGTATCGCCTGGGTCAGGCTCAGCCAGCCGGGAAAACCCGCCTTGCGGAAGATGATCCAGAGCGGCAGGACCGCGATGACGTTGATGATCAGGAGCCACATCATGAATTGCGACAGGCTGCGTCCGATCTCTGCCATCGAACCTCCCTCATATGACGTAAGATTCAGCTACTTCCCCGCGCGGCCGCCGGCCGCGTTCTTCAGTGCCGCGCGCCCTCCCAAACGCCTCTTCGCGCGCGCGGAAACGCCGTCTTCCATCCTGCGCGCGTGCGGCCATCCCGTGCTCCTGTTTCCCGACCGCGTAGGACTCGCGCACCAGATCGAGCAATGCGCGATCGAGCTGCGAACGGTCCGTGAGCCGAAACCGGTAGGCCCAGTTGCCAGGTGGAATGTATTCCACCCGGGTCAGAAGCGGATGCTCCGCCCGGCGCTTGAGCCACAGGGCCGCGTCGATCCAGTCGCGACGAATCATCGCGCCCGCGAACCGCGCGCGCGTCATGAACACGATGCGCGTCTTCTGAGCGTAAACGTGAAACGGACCGGCGCGCCGCACGAACGCGCGCCACGCGTCGAACAGCCCGCGCGTGCGCTTCGGCTTGCCTGAAAAATGAACCGCGAGCGGCAGGCGCACGCACGAATGCCAGAGATTGCGCGTGGCAAAACGGTGCCCGCACTTCGGACACTTCCAGAGCGGCGCCAACGTCCGCGAGGGGCGCCGCGCGCGATCCCGAGTGGAGCTACGCGGGATCTTCGGACTTCGCATCGATTGCCCGCGAGCGTCCTTCGCCGGCTTGCGCGGCGTGTCCCGGCGCGGACAGCCGGAACGAGAAGCACGCTCCCTTGCCCGCCTCGCTCTCGCACCAGATCCTGCCGCCGAGCTTGTCCATCAGTTCCTTCGCGACCGCGAGGCCGTAGCCGCTCGACGGCTCTCCGGCCGTGGGCTTGTGACCGAGCCGGACTCCAGGCTGAAACAGCTTCGACTGCTGTTCGGCGCTCAGTCCCGGGCCTTCGTCAATCACGCTGCAGATCGCGCCGTTCTCGGCCGGCCGCACTTCCACTCGCACGCTCTTTCGGGGCGACGAATACTTGACGGCATTTGACAGCAGGTTGTCGAAGATGGCCGCCACCGCGACCCGATCCGCCCACACCAGCGGCACCTTGACGGACGCATCGCACACGATCCGCACGTCCTTCTGCTCCGCGATGCGGCGATAGTACTGGCATGCCCGTTGGGCCTGGGTCGAGAGATCCACTTCGTCGAACCGGAGCCGCGCCACGCTCGATGCCGACGTGTTCATCAGCTGACCGACGGTGTGCGTCATCAAGCCGGTCGCGTGGCGCAGGCCTTCGAGCCAGACCTGAACCTGTGGATCCGGATGCTCGGCGAGGGACAGGAGCAGCAACTGCACCGTTCCATCCGCGACCGTCAGATAGTTGCTGGGGGCGTGGGCGGCAAAAGCGACCGAGTTCGGATCGACCGCGGGCATCCAGTCGAGTTCCGCGAGCGCCAGATCCAGTTCCGCGCGAGCCTTGAGCACAAAGATGTGACGCGCTTCTTCGATTCCGGCATGGGGCCAACTCGTTGGATCGTGTGCCGCCGGGCGGGTCACCTGCGACGACGGAACTCTACTGGAGTCGCCCCCGCGGGATTACGAGTTCATCGACTCCAGGAATTTCTTGTTGGTCTTGGTGTCGCTCATCCGGGTGATGAGGAACTCCATCGCCTCGACCGAGCTGAGCTCGTTGAGGAACTTGCGCAGGATCCACACGCGCTGGAGCACGTCGGGCGCCATCAGCAGCTCTTCCTTGCGGGTGCCGGACTTGTTGATGTCGATGGCCGGGAAGATGCGCTTGTCGGCGATCTTGCGGTCGAGCACCAATTCGGAATTTCCGGTGCCCTTGAACTCTTCGAAGATCACTTCGTCCATGCGCGATCCGGTTTCGACCAGCGCGGTCGCGATGATGGTGAGCGAGCCGCCTCCTTCGATCTTGCGCGCCGAGCCGAAGAAGCGCTTGGGGCGCTGCAGCGCGTTGGCGTCCACGCCGCCCGAGAGGATCTTGCCCGAGTGCGGCACCACGGTGTTGTGCGCGCGCGCGAGGCGCGTGATC
>JACOSU010000124.1 GCA_016178685.1 Candidatus Eiseniibacteriota bacterium
ATACCCTCCCGGGTCGTGCCTTTCTCTTGCGATTCCACGACCCAATGGCGTCCGCGCGGCGCTCTCGCGGCCCTGACGCTGGCCGCGGCGGTGACGCTCGGTCCGCCGACACCTCTCATTGCGGAACCCGCCCCGGCGGCCGCGACGAAAGCCACGATGCACGAACCCGCGACGGGCGAACCTCGCAAACCCAACCGCCTGATTCACGAGAAGAGCCCTTACCTGCTCCAGCACGCATTCAATCCGGTGGACTGGTATCCGTGGGGCGAAGAGGCGTTCGCCAGGGCGCGGCGAGAGAACCGGCCGATCTTCCTGTCGATCGGATACTCGACGTGCCACTGGTGTCACGTGATGGAGCGCGAATCGTTCGAGAACGATTCGATCGCGGCGCTGCTCAACCGGGATTTCGTGCCGATCAAGGTGGACCGGGAGGAGCGGCCCGACGTGGACCGCATCTACATGACCTCGATGCAGGCGATGGGCATGGGCGGAGGCTGGCCGCTCAATGCGTTCCTGACCCCGGATCTCAAGCCGTTCTTCGGTGGCACCTACTTTCCGCCCCATTCGATGTCCGGCCGCATCGGCATGATGGAAATGCTCCCGCGCGTGCACCAGGCATGGACGACGGAGCGCGCGAAGATCGAGCAAACCGGAAGCCAGGTGTTCACGGCGCTCGCCGCGATTTCGCACCCGGCGGAGGGCGACGCCTCGCGCGACTCGCTGTTCGAGGGCTGCGCCAGATCGCTGACGAATTCCTACGACGCCGAGAGCGGCGGCTTCGGCGGCGCGCCCAAATTTCCATCGGTCGTGAACCTGGATTTCCTGTGGCGCTGGTGGGCGGCGGATCCCACGCGCCACGCGCACGCGAAGGAAATGGCGGCGCGTCAGCTCGACGCGATGCGCGCGGGCGGAATCCACGACCATCTGGGAGGCGGCTTCCATCGCTACTCGACCGACGCCGTGTGGCTGGTGCCGCACTTCGAGAAGATGCTGTACGACCAGGCCCAGCTCGCGAACACATACCTCGAGGGCTTTCTCTCGACCGCGAACCCGGATTTCGCGGCGGCCGCACGCGACATCTTCGGCTACGTGGGCCGCGATCTCACCGCGCCCGCAGGGGCGTTCTATTCCGCCGAAGACGCCGACAGTGAAGGCGAAGAGGGCCGGTTCTACGTATGGACGCCACGCGGGATCGAGGCGGTTCTGGGAGCGCCCGAGGCGCAATTGTTCTGCGACGCGTACGGTGTCGCCGAGGGCGGGAACTTCGAGCATGGCACCAGCATCCTGCACCTGCCGTGGTCGATCGCGGAGACCGCGCGGCATCACGGCTTGCCGGCCGCCGAGTGCGAAGCGCGCCTCGCGCGATCGCGGGCGGCGCTGCTCGCGGCGCGCGCGAAGAGAATCCGGCCGTATCGAGACGACAAGGTGCTCGCGGCCTGGAACGGCCTCATGATCTCCGCGTTCGCGCGCGGCGCACGCGTGCTCGACGATCGCGCGCTCACCGAGCAGGCGCGGCGCGCGGCAGAGTTCGTGTGGTCGCACCTGCGCGATGCGAAGAGTGGCGCGCTCCACCGGCGCTGGCGCGACGGCGAAGCCGCCGGCGCCGGACAGCTCGACGACTACGCGGACCTCGCGCTTGGATTCCTCGATCTGTACCAGGCGACGTTCGATCCGGTGTGGCTCGAGCGTTCGATCGAACTCACGGGCCAGATGGTCGAACGCTTCTACGACTCGGCGGCGGGCGGATTTTTCGAGAGTCCGGCCGGCGACCCTTCCATCCAGCTGCGGCTCAAGGACGAATTCGACGGCGCCGAGATCGCCGGCAACTCGGTGGCGGCCGAAGTTCTCGAGCGCCTCGCGGTGCTGCTCGATCGGGCGGACTGGCGCGAGAAAGCGCGGCGCACGTTCGACGATTACTCGCGGCGGCTACAACGATCTCCGACCGCGATGCCGAGGATGATCGCCGCAATGCTGCTCGAGCGATCGACGCCGCGCCACATCGTGATCGTGGGCGACCCCGCAGCCGACGACACCCGCGCGCTCATTCGCGAATACGATCGCCGTTTTCACCCGCACGATGTGCTGATCGTGACGGCGCCGGGCGAGCGCGCTGCCGCGCTCCACCGGCTCCTGCCGTTCGCGGCCGGGCTGCCCGAAAAGAACGGTCGCGCCACGGCCTACGTCTGCGTCAACTACGCTTGCCGCCTGCCGACCAGCGATCGCGCCGCGTTTGCCGCGCAACTCGACGAGCCCAGCCCGGCCCACCGAAAGGAACCCTGATGTCCGCGTGTTCGAAGCGTCCCTCATGGCTCGCGGTGGCCGGGGGGATCGCCCTGCTCCTGGTTTTCGCGCACGCCACGCACGCCCAGTTCGGCTCAATCCCGAAGCCGGCGGACCTGGTACGTATCGAGGTCGCGCCGACGCGCGTCGAGGCGGGCGGCACCGCGAAGGCGAGCGTCACGCTTCACGTGCTTCAGGGCTGGCACATCAATGCGAATCCCGCCGCAAACGAGAATTCGATTCCCACCCTCGTGACCGTGACCGGCACCAGCGGCGTGAGCGCGGAAGAGACGGTCTATCCCACGCCGCACGTGGTGAAACTTCCGATCGACGATCAGCCGCTGTTCGTGTGGGACGGCGAAGCGACGCTGCGCGTGCCGCTGCGAGCGGCGGCCGCGGCCTCGGGCCGGCATTCGCTCAAGGGCGCGCTGCGCTTTCAGGCGTGCAACGATCGGGTTTGCCTGCCGCCCGCGACGCTGGCGTTCGATGTCCCGGTCGAGATCGTGTCCATGGAATCGGGCGGCGCTGCGGCCGCGGGCGCGGGCGAATCGGGCGTCGCCGGCGCCGGAAGCGCCGCGAGTGAAGCCGCTGCTCCGAAGGATTCTGGCGTCGCCGGCTCGTCGCGCGATTCGAGCGTCTCATCCGGCGCCGGGTTCGCCACCACGCCGCCCGCGAATCCCGCGCCCGCCGTCGTGCGGTCGCCGCTCGCCGACGTGCTCGATCGCGGCGGCTGGGCGGCGTTTCTCGCGCTGTTCCTGATCGGCCTCGCGCTCAATCTCACGCCGTGCGTCTACCCGCTGATCGGCGTCACGGTTTCGATCTTCGGCGCGCGTCGCAGCGCTCCGCCGCTCAAGGTGTTCCTCTCGGCGCTGATCTACGTGCTCGGCATGGCGACCATGTACAGCGCGCTGGGCCTGGCCGCATCCTTCAGCGGCGGTTTGTTCGGCGGCTGGCTCTCGAATCCGATCGTCGCGGTCGGCATCGGGCTGCTGCTGATCGGGCTCTCGTTGTCGATGTTCGGACTCTACGAGCTCAACGTGCCGTCCGCGCTGCTCACGCGACTGGGCGGCACCGGCGCCTCGAGCGCGCTCGGCATCTTCGCTTCGGGACTGGTGGTGGGCGTCTTCGCCGCGCCGTGCGTGGGTCCACCGGTGGTCGCGCTCCTTGCGGTGGTGGGGCAGAAGGGCGATCCGTGGTTCGGATTTATCTCGTTCTTCACGCTCGCGATGGGGCTCGGCGCGCCGTATCTGGTGCTCGGCACGTTCTCGAACCTGATCCAGAGCCTGCCGCGCTCGGGCGAATGGATGATCTGGGTGAAGAAGGTGTTCGGCCTGATCCTGTTCGCGGTGGGGCTCAACTACATGGTGCTCGCGCTCGCGCCGTCTCTGGCGTCGTGGGTGCTGCCGGCCGCGCTGGTGCTGGGCGGCGTGTGGCTGGGGCTCGTGGACCGCACGGCTTCGCAGCGCGCCGGCTTTCGCGTGTTCAAGCGCGGCGCGGGCGTGGCCGCTGCCGCGGCCGGCATCGCGCTGGTGGCGCTCGCACCGTCGCGTGGCCTCGCGCTTCAACCGCTCCCGGCCGGCGACCTGAAGACGCTCGCCGCGGGTGGGCCGCTGCTGATCGATTTCTCGGCCGACTGGTGCCAGCCGTGCCACGAGCTCGAGCGCGTCACGTTCACGGATCCTCGCGTCATTGACGCCGCGCGCGGCCTGCGCGCGTTCCAGGTGGATCTCACGCGCTACGATTCGCCCGAGGCCGATCGCTGGCGCCGGACCTGGGGTATCCGCGGCGTTCCGACCGTGGTGTTCGTCGGGCCCGATGGAAGCGAGATCCGCGAGACGCGAACCGAGGGCTTCGTTCCGCCGCGAACGTTTCTCGATCGCATCGCGATCGCGAAGGCCGCGCTCGCGCGCTGAGACCGCGCGGTTCGCAGACCGGCGCGCGGATGGCTACATCTTGAAGTTCCAGCCCGCGATCAGCTTGAGCTGGGGGATGTCGCCGAGCCCCACCCGCAGCTCGCCGAAAAAGCGATTGCCGCTGCGGGTCGGCGCCGAGGCGCCCAGCGTCAGGTTCGCGCCGATGTCGGTCTCGGAATCCCGGTTGAAGGAGTGGTCGAACTGCGTGAGGTTGATGCCGAGCCCGAGCCCGGTGTAGGGGGTCCACGCCGACCCCGAGATCGCGAAGTGGTAGAGAAAATCCGCGTTCATCGAAATCGTGGTGCGGTTGTCGAGAAATCCCAGCTCCAGGTTGGGATCCACCGTCAGGTGCGGTGCGAACTCGGGGAACTCGAGCTGTGCGCCCACCACCAGCTGGTCGGGGGAGGAGCTGAGGCCGATGCGCGGCCCGAACAGCGTTTCGCTGGTTCCGGCGCTCGCGACGGCCGGGATGGTGAACGCAATCAATGCGATCAGGGTCAGTTTGCGCAGAACCATGAATGCCTCCTTGCATGAATGGGGGAGCTATGAGCCCCGAGGATAATGGCTCGCGCGCGGCGCGCGCAACCGCGCGAGGCCGGTGGAGCCGCGGTCGAATCGTCCGGAGCCCGGCACCCCGCCGATGCGTTATGCTCGCACGGAACATCCTTCACGAGTTCGCGAGCGTCGTTCCCGTCGAATCACCACGGAGAAACTCATGACTCGAAATGGAGCTTCGGCCGGCGGCCATGGTGACGGCAACCGGCGGACGTGCGGCGTGGGAGGCCGAGCACACGGGACACTTGTCAGGCCGCGTGAGCGCGTTCGGCCTGTCGGGCACCATCGAAGCGTGGACGGCACGCCCCGACCGCAGCGCGAGCGCAACGAAACTGGGACCGTTCACCCTGCTCGAAGGGATGGACGGCGCCGCGGCGTGGCGCACCGACCCCAGCGGCAAGCTGCAGATGCTGGACGGCAGGGATCTGGTGCGCGCCCGCGCCAGTGTGTGGTTCGAGAACGAAAACTATCTCGCTTCCGATCACGGCGGAGGACAGATCCGATGGATCGCGACCGAGAAGGACTCGGCCGGCACGTTCGATGTGCTCGAGATCACACCGCCGGCCGGGGATTCGCGCCGCTACGCGTTCGACGCGGCAACCGGGCTGCTCGTGCGGGTGACGCTCAAGGAGGATCAGCAGTCCGCCCTCTCGACTCTGTCCGACTACCGCCCGGCCGGCTCGCGGAAGGTCGCGTACGTCACGCACACGGCGATCGTGAACATGCCGGCGAATGCGCTGACCGTGACGCTCGATTCGATCGAGGTCAACGTGCCGGTGGATGCGTCGCACTTCGCGCCACCGCGCACGGCGGCTCCGGGGGTGCGCTGGCTCAAGCAGGACGGCATCGCCCGGCTCGCGTTCCAGTATCGAGGGCGGCACGTGTGGCTGCGCGCCTCGATCAACGGCGCGCAGCCCGCCGATTTTCTGTTCGACACCGGCGCCAGCATCACGATCCTCGACAGCGCCTACGCCGCGAAGATGGGGATCGAGACCACGGGCAAGATGGACGCGATGGGCGCCGGCTCATCGGGCGGAGCTTCGTTCGCGACCCTGAAGAGTCTGCGCGTCGCCGGTGACGACGGCGACGGTGTCGAACTCTCGGATCAGAAGATCGGCGTGCTGTCCGTCAACGGCGTGCTGGCGCCGTTCTTCTGGCGCGACTGCGCCGGCGTGCTGGGCTACGGATTCATCAGCCAGTTCGTGAACGAGATCGACTTCGACGCCGACACGCTGGTGCTGCGCGATCCGAAGTCGTTCGAATATCACGGCGCGGGCACCATGATTCCGATGACGCTCGCGGGCACCGTGCCGGTGGTCCGGTTGAAGCTCGACGGTTCGATCGAGGGCGACTACCGGCTCGACGTGGGCAGCAATTCCACGGTGGACGTGCATGGTCCGTTCGCGAAGAAGCACGCCCTCGAGGGCACCACCGGGAAATCGCTCGAAGTGACCGGCGCCGGCTTCGGCGGTCAGTTCACGAGCCGCGTGGTGCGCATGAAGCGCATCGAGATCGGTCCCTACGGTTGGGACCGGCCGATCGTGTCCCTGTCGGGCGCGACCACCGGCGCGCTCGCGAGCGAGGACTACGCCGGCAACATCGGCAATCAAATTCTCGAGCGCTTCAAGTGCACGCTCGACTACGACCGGCACCAGGTCTACCTCGAGCCCGGGCAGAAGTATCGCGAGCCCGACCACTTCTCACGCGCAGGAGTGCTGCTCATCAAGGTGAACGGTGTGGTGCGCGCGGGCGAAGTCTTGAAGGGCTCGCCCGCCGCCTCGGCCGGCCTGCGAAAGGACGACGAAGTACTCTCGATCGACGGCAAGGCGGCGTTGAGTTGCGAGCCGGACGATCTCGCGAGGCTGTTCGAGGAAGGCGCCGAGGGCCGCAAGGTGGTGTTCGAGATCAAACGCGGGGACAAGGTGAAGAAGCTCAAGGTGAAACTGAAGGAGATGATCTAGCAACCGGGTCGGCTTCAGAGACCCTCGTCCGGCGCGGGCCAACCCGCCCGCCGTCTCCTTCGGCACGTGCCGGTCCGCTCGGCGCATCGTTCGTCACGCTCTCGCCTGCGCGTACACGATTCCTCCGCGCGCCACGAAGTCCGCGCGCGCGAGTGCCTCCATTCGGCGGCGGGCGCCCGCCACGCACGCGTCCTGGGCCGGCGGATCGAGGCTGTCGAAACGCGGTTTCGAGGAGCCCAGGCTGGTTTTCAATCGAAGGACGTGTTCGAGATCGAGCGTGCTGACCAGCTCGTTTGCCCAGCAGCGCGGGGAGGTGAATCCCGTGTCGCGCAGCAGAATCTCCATTTTCTTGGGAGCGTCGAGAGCCTCGTGTCGCGCCTCGGCGGCGGGGTCGGCCGCGATCGCGCCGTGCCGATCCAGACACTCTGCCCAGATGCGCGTGGCGTTCGATTCCAACGATCCACCCCAGGTCAGTGTCGCAACGCGGCCACCGCGACGAAGCACACGGCGCGCCTCGCGCAAGGCATCCACCGGCTGCTCCACGTGGAAGAGCATGAAAGCCATTAGCACCAGATCCACGCTGTTCGAGCGCAGGGCCAGGCGCCTCGCATCCATGGCCGCGCGGGGAAACTCGGCCGGCGCAAGGGCCAGCATGCCGCGCGAGCGGTCAACTCCCAGAACCAGGGCGCCCGGGAAGGTCATGCTCAGATCCGGCAGCAACGAGCCGACGCCGGTACCCACGTCGAGGATTCGATCGACGCGCTCGCTCGCGAGTTCTCTCACGAGTTCCAGTCCGGCCCGGCGCAGAATCGGAGCCCACAGCTCACGGTAGACGTGAGCCTCCCGATCGTACCGCTCCGTCAGGTTGTCCGCGTGACCATTCTCCATCGTGCTTCCTTCGGCTCATCGATCTCACGGGTGGGGTCCGGTGGACGACCCCGGCTCACGCGCGACGCTTGAAGACGCAGTACGTGAACTGCTGCGCGGTGCCACTGGGCGTGGTGTGCAGTTTCTCCAGCGACCGCACAAGGTCGAAGTCGGCACCCAGGCGCCGCGCGAGTTTCGCCGAGTCGTAGCGTTCGACGGGAAGCCCGCTGCAATTCTCGGGTCCTTGCGGTCCGAAGGTGGCGAGGACGACGTGACCCCCCGGACGCAGCGCGTGCGAGAGAGACGCCAGGTAGGCCTCCTGATCGGCGGCCGCGATCAGAAAATGAAACACCGCTCGATCGTGCCAGAGATCGACCTTCCGCGGGAGCCGCAGCTCGCGGGCGTCCGTCGTGACCCATTGGACGAGGTCGGCCCGCGGGCCGAGGCGCGTTCGCGCCGCACGGAGCGCGAAATCGGAGACATCGACCACGGTCAGACGCTGATAACCGCGGTCGAGCAGCCGGTCAACGAGCGTGGAGGCGCCACCTCCGACATCGACGATCTCGCTGTCCTTCTGGGGCGCAACTGCGCCGATCAGCTCGAGTCATGTGCCGGGTTCGCTCTCGAACCAGCTCAACTCGTTCGGCCGCCTTGCCGACCAGACGTGTTCCCAGTGTTCGTCGGGTCTCATGAGGGCCTCCTCCTGTGCATCCTGGCCCTTGCGGTTCAATCGGGGCGAGCACGACGTTACCGCCCGGCGCAGACGGTGGATGATCTACTTCGTCTTCAGAGTCCGATCGAGGAACGCCACAACTTTGGCGTAGGCGTCGAACAGGTTCTCGCGCTTCGCGAACCCGTGGCCCTCGTCGGCGTACAGCAGAAAATCGCACGGCTTTCCGCTCTGCTTCATGGCGTCCGACACCTGCTGGCTCTCGCTCGCGGGGCAGCGCGGATCGTTCGCGCCCGCCACCAGCAGGAGCGGCGCCGCGATCCGGTCGAGAAAGAACACCGGCGAGCGATCGCGGTAGAGCGCTTCGCTGGCTTTGGGATCGCCCATGGTCGCGAGATCGTATTCGCGCAGCAGCGGATCCTCGCGCTCGACCTCGGTAAACCAGTTGACGAACGGAAACATCGCGACGCCCGCGGCCCAGGTCTCGGGCGATTTCGTGAGCGCGATCATGGTCATGTAGCCGCCGTAGGAGCCGCCGCCGATCGCGATTCTCTTCGCATTCACGTAGCCCGTGGTGCCGAGGAACTTCGCGCCGGCCACCACGTCGGCCAGATCGCCGCCGCCCATGTCGAAACGGTTCGCGTCCATGAACGCCTTGCCGTATCCGGTCGAGCCGCGATAGTTGGGCGCCAGCACCACGTAACCGTGATTCACCAGATATTGCACGGTGCGATTGAAGCTGTTGACCGATTGGGACGTGGGTCCGCCGTGCACCCACACCACGGCGGGATTCGAACCGTCGCGCCTGAGATTCCACGGCAGGTAGAGGAACGCCGAGATCTTCTGCCGGTCGCTCGACTCGTAATGGATCAGCGCCGGCTCGACCATGTCGGAGGGATCGACCCCCCCGACGAACGACTGCGTGATCTGCCGGGACGTCGCGCGATCGACCTCGTAGACCACCAGCTCTCCGGGCGCTCCGGCCGCGTTGCGCAAGAGCAGCAGCCGCGTGCCATCCTTGGAGAACGATCCCGAGCCGCCCGCCAGCGTGTTGTAGCCGCCGCCGAGGACGAGCTGATCGCGCCGCCCGCTAAAGGGGTTGAACAGGTACACCTCGCCGTTGCCGTCCACGTTCGCGTGGTAGGTCAGCCAGTGGCCATCGGGGCTGAACGATCCGGCCTGCATTTCCCAGCTCTCGTTCGTGACCCAGGTGATCGCGGCCGCGGGAGGGCCGGCCGGTGCGCCCGTCGCGGCACCCCCACCCGCGGTGCCACCCGCGCCCATCGCGCCGCCCGCGCCCGTGGTGCCTGCGGCGCCGCTAGCGGCCAGCGCGAGGTTCACATCCAGCAGCGCGACGTTCTCGAATCCGTTCTTCGCGTCGCTCGTGAGCAGGATCTTCGATCCGTCGGGAGAAACGTCGGTCGGGTCCCAGCGCTGCTCACCCGCATGCGCGGTGAGATTGCGCAGCACTCCCGTCGCAAGATCCACCAGAACCACGTCGCCGTCCTTGCCGCTCGCGTGCGAGCGTGACGCCAGCAGCCACTTGCCGCCCGGCACGAACGCCACCGGCGAGAGCGACTGATCGGAAGGCGTGTCCCTGGTGAGCGCGCGTTCCACGCCCCGGTCCACGTCCCACAGGTGGACCTCGAAGTTCGGCGCCGCCTCCGGCTTGCGCGCGAAGGCGATCCACCTGGAATCGCGCGACCACACCGGACCTTCTTCCGCGATCTTCGGCGTGTTCGTCAGATTGATCACGCGGCCGTTCGCGGGGGAAACCAGAAACAGATCCCACTGTTCGTTCGCATCGTGATCGCTCTGAAACGCGATCCAGCGCCCATCGGGCGACCACGCGGGCGACGCCTGGCGCTGATCGCTCACCGTGAGCTGCTGCGGCCAGCCGCCCGCGGCCGGCACCAGCCACAGATTGGCGCGGCCCGAGATGTTGGTCGCGAACACCACGCGCGCGCCATCCGGCGACCAGTCGGCGCCGCCGTTGGTGCGCGCCGCGAACAGTTGTTCGATGGTGTAACGCTGGAGTTCGGGGCGAGGCCGGCTCTCGATCGGGATGCTCTGCGTCGTGGTCATGGAGGATTTCGCCAGGATCAGGGGAAGGAGCGCGTGGAGCCAGGTCGAGGGGTGCATCCGTTCGGCCTCCGGAGGCAGGACGTCACGGTGTGAGGCGATGATCGGGTTGTTGTATCACGATTGGGAGCCTTCCGGCCACCCCCGGAGCAGCAGGTTGCGAAGGGCCCGGCGGCTGAAAGGCGGCTCACCACCCCGGTGCAGGCCGAGGCCCTACTACTATGGAGCTGGACTCCTGACTGGCGCGGCGCGTGGAAAAAATGCCAGAATTGGGGTCGGTACCGGGTCAACTCGAGAGGTCACGTCATGTTCGCTCCGCCCCGGCCGCGCGCCTCTGTGCGCACCATCGCGGTTCCCACGCTCGGACTGCTCGCGCTCCTGCTCGCGGGTTGCGGCGCCGATCACCACGATCCGATGAGTCCCATGATGACGCGGGGCGGCACGGCGGTCGCGCCTCCTCGGGTGTCTGAGGATGGCGCGCTGCTGCCCGGTTTCCCCAATGAAGCGCGTGTCGCGCAACGTCGCGGGTTCTATCCGCTCGCGATCGGAAATCAGTGGAGCTATGCCGCCCGCTTCACCGTCACGTTGTTCGATTCCGCGGGCAACGGGGCGCTCGACTTTGACGAGGCCACGCGCATCGATCGAACGCTGACGCGGGTCGTGACGCTCTACGGACATGATTACACCGAGGAAGTGAGCGCCCGGCGAGGCGTCGACTGGGCAGATCCACTCCTGTCCACGGTCTACTACCGGCAGGATTTTTCGGGACTCTACGAGGCCGATCTTCTGATCCGACTGGATGGTTCTGCGCCGGCGGCCGCTGCTGCGCGGGCGGATCGTGCCTGGGACGGCACGCTGTCGCCCGCAGCGGCACGGCGGGTGGAAGCGGTGCTGCGCGCCATCGGACCGAAACTTTCTCATCGCGCAGCGCTCGAGCTGCTCGCGCGGCTCGACCGCGCGACCGGAGCTGCGTCCGCCTTGGCCACGGGATTCGGGGGGCCCCTCGACCACGAGATCACGCGGCTCGCCTATCCGCTTTACATGGGAGCGCGCTGGGTGATCCGCGCCGATCCGCGATTCGAATCCACCGTCGAGCGCATCGCCCCGATCGACGAGCCCGCCGGCCGATTCGTGGCCGCGCGCATCCGCATCGACTCCGAATTTTTCGGCCCGAACGATCGCGTGCACCTGTGGTACGGACGCGACGGATTCCTGAAGCTGGCGGCACGGATCGAAATCCCGGTGACGGATTCGAGCGGCAAGATCACCGGAATCGCGGTGGCCGAGCAGACCGAAGACCTGGTTTCGCTGCGGCTCTTTGACCCCCGCGGGCAGAACGGCGTAGAAATCGCGACGAACTCGGGGAATCCGTAGGGATCCCGCCCGCCTCAATCCTCGCCGCGCGCTCCCTGCCGACCGTGGACGCCGGGCTGCCACGCCCCGCTCACGCCATCCAGCAGGATTCCGCGCAACGCCGCGCCGTCCCAGTATTGATTGTGCGCGAGCAGCGGCTGATCGGCGTCGGGATCCGGAATGTTCTCCACGCGCCAGGTTCCGCCCTCGGGCGGTTGCTCGGCGTCGTAGAAACGCAATTCGCCGCCGGTCCAGTCGTTCGGCGAGAACAGATTGACCCAGAAGCGACGCCTGCTGACGTAGCTCTGGATCATGGGCTGCACCGTGGCCGCGAGCGCCTCGCGAACTTCGGCGCGATGTGGCCGCTGCGTGCGGAACAGGTACGCGGTCTTCTCAAGCGGTGAGCCGAACGTGAACAGCATCTCGGTGCGATGCGCCGCGTCGTATGGCAGGCCCTTCAGCCGGTCTTCCAGGATCAGGTTGTTGAGCATGTCGTAGGCCACCACCGACCCCAGCGAGTGCCCGGCCACCACCACGCGATCGTACAGATGCTCGCGCGCGACGCGGGCTCCGTACACCGCGCGCGCGACCTCCATCGACAGCTCGTGGATCTGATGTCGCACGTCCCAAAACTTGCTCACGGTGTGGGACGAAATGTATGCCGCGACGTCGCCCACGTACTCGACCAGGAACCAGCGCGCGCCGAGGCTCACGCCGAACGCCGCGATCCATGCGCCCCATGCGAATAGCGTCCACCGCGTGTCGAGCGCGGCCGCCGATGCGAGCGGGCCCGGCCCGAACACCACGTGGATCAGCATGAACGCGGCGATCAGCGGAATCGCGGCGAGGCCGAGCGAGACCAGGATCCAGCCAGCGATCGAGCCGGGCCGCGCGGCCACCGCCGGTCTACGGTGCGCGCGAGCCGCGGGGCGCAGCCAGTTCGGGACGCCCATGCAGCCCGTCACGATCGCGATCGCCGCCGGCGCCAGCAGAACCAGATCGAGCGTCAGCTGCCGGAACAGCCCGGGACCGGGCCACGGCGCGGAGCCGCCTGTGAGCGTGCGCGAGGCCATCACCGCCGCCACGATCGCGTTGATGACGATCAGCGACACGAGCGCCAGCAGCACTCCCGCCAGCTCGAGGGCGGTGCGCGCGCGGCGAATCTTGAAGCGCACCCAGCGGCCGAACATCCAGCGATCGAACGTGCGCTCGTCGACGCGGAACAGCCCGCGGACGAAGGCGATAAGGTTCGTGAGGCCTGCGCCGATCAGAAATCGCAGCGTGTCGCGGATCGAGACCCTGCCCTCGGTGACCGGCGCCCAGTACGCCTCGTAAAGATGAACGTCGCGCGGCGCGCCGTCGTGATCCTGAACGCGCAGCTCGGCGCGAGCGATGCGCGTGTCGCCCAGCATCACCATGTCAACCGTGACGTGCTGGCCCCTCGCCGTGGCGCGGCGCGACTCCTCCTCGGCGCGCAGCGCGTTCGCGACCATCTCGAGCGTCTCGAACGGGACCTGCTGTCCCATGCCGTGTACGACGATCACGGCGGTGGCGCGCCGCGCGGCTCCGGGCACGGCGCTCCTCGCCGCCATCAGCTCGGCCTCGGGGCGCGGGCGCAGCTCGACGAAGGTCGGGCGCGCGGGATCGTGCGGAGCGGCCGGGTCGCTCATGCGGCGTGCCTAGTGCGCGGCTCCCACGGCCACCGCGATCGGCGGACGCGCGAGGTGGAACTTCGTGCGGCTCTGGCACAGCTCACCGAGTTCGATCACCGTGGTCTCGTCGAACGGAGCCCCCATGATCTGGAAGCTGACCGGCATGTTCTCGCGGCCGAGCCCGATCGGCAGCGCGATCGAGGGCAGGCCGCACGCGTTGCCGATCCCGCCCGCGGGATCGGCATAGGAGAGTACCTGGTTGAGATCGCCCTTCACCGGCGAGGCGATCGAGAGAAAATTTGGCGTCACCACGTAGTCGTACTTCGCATAGAACTCCGCCATCTTCTGCTGAAGCATGGCGCGCATGCGCCACGCCTTGACCACGTCGGCGCCGGTGATCGGTGCGTTGATCTCCTCCTGGTAGCGCGCGTACGGATCCCGGAGCTTCTTCACCCCGCCGTCCTTGAAGAACGGCTCGAACGCCGACACCGCTTCGGCCGAGATCAGGAGTCCGGCCACTTCCGAGGCGGGGAACTCGGGGAACTTCGCGCTCTCGATCTGAAGCCCGGCCCCGCGCAACGTGGCGACCGCGGAATCGAACGCCGCCTTGACCTCGCTCTCGGCGCCCTTCTGCTTGAAATCCATCTCGACCAGCGCACCCTTGAGCTTCTTGAGCGGCCCGCGCGCGGCGTTGAGATCCACGCGCTCGTTCGATGCGCTGGGATCGTCGGGGTCGGGGCCCGCGATCGCTTCGAGAATGGTACGGCAGTCCGACGCGGAGCGCGCGAGTGGCCCGATCTTGTCGAACGAATACGCGCACACCATGCCGCCGGCCCGACTCACGCGGCCGTACGTGGGCCTGAGGCCCGTGATGCCGCAGAACGCCGAGGGGCAGAGGATCGAGCCCCAGGTTTCGGTTCCGATCGCGAACGCGCACAGCGCTGAGGCGACCGCGGCGCCGGAGCCCGACGACGAGCCGCCGGTCCAGCGTTCGGGATTCCACGGATTCCTCCCTGGGCCGCTGATCGAGGAGTCGGCGAAGCGGTAGCCGAGCCCGCCCGCGAATTCCACCATCGCGCACTTGCCGAGCAGCACCGCGCCCGCTTCGCGCAATTTCCTCACCACGGTCGCGTCGGCGCCGAACATCTGCCCTTTGCACGGCGCGGCTCCCCACGACGTCGGAATCCCGGCGGTCGCGAGCAGATCCTTGGCTCCGTAGGGAATGCCGTGCAGCGGTCCGCGGTAGCGTCCGGCGCCGATCTCCTTTTCGGCCGCCCGTGCCTGCTCCAGCGCGAGGTCGGCGGTCACGGTCTCGAACGCGTTCAGGCGTGGCGAGATCTTCGCGATGCGATCGAGGTAGCTCTGCGTGAGTTCGACCGGCGAGATCGCGCGCGAGCGGATGCGCGTCGAGAGCTCGCTGACCGGCAGATAGAGAATATCTTCCGAGAGCATGGTCAGCGCCCTCCCGATCGCGATGGCTTCAATGGCCGGAACACGAACGCGACCGGGCTGCCGGCGGGAAGCGGGTAGTCGCGAATGGTCTTGAGCGCATCCTTCGTGCTCTTGATCTGCTTCTCGATCTCGGCGCGCGTGGCGGCCGAAATAATCTCGCCCTTCGCGACCGAACCCTTCGTGTCGCCCGCGCCCGACTTCTTCGCGGCCGGGGCGGTCGCGCTCTTCGCGGCGGCCGCGGCGCCCCTGGCGCCGTGCGTCATCGCGGCAGCCGATCCCACCGCCACCAGTCTCAGAAACTCGCGTCGTGATTTCATGTGCGGGGCCTCCCTGGGGGTCAGCGTTGCGCGGCCCGGGAAAGGCCGCGGCCTTCGAAC
>JACOSU010000108.1 GCA_016178685.1 Candidatus Eiseniibacteriota bacterium
CTTGGGATGTGCGCACAAGTATGTGGCGGCCCCCCACACGTCATCGCCGCACACGGCGCCGCCACCGCACGCTGCACCAATTCCGAAGAAGCCCGCCCCGCCTCCAACCGAGGCGAAAGCTCGACCCAAGAAAACCACGAAGCCGCCGGCCCCGGCCAAAGAGGCTGTGAATCTTAGCTCGAAGGACTTCGGCAAGACGTACTTCGACTTCGACACGTTCGTACTCAGCGACAGTGCAATGCGGGAGCTTGATCACGACGCCAAATTGCTCCGCAGCCATCCAAAAGTCACTATCAGCGTCGAGGGGCACTGCGACGAGCGGGGTACGGTGGAGTACGACATTGCCTTGGGTGAGAAGCGTGCGCTGGCTGTCCGGGACTACTTGGTGAACTCCGGTATTGACCGCTCGAGAATCGAAACCGTCTCCTACGGCAAGGAGCGTCCGGTTGACGAGGGCCATAACGAGCAGGCATGGGCCAGAAATAGGCGAGTTGAGATTCTGGTAAGTCGTGGAGAGCGCGCAAAGTGACGTCTCCACTGGAAACGACGGCAATTCAAAACTGGAGTAGCGTGGCGGCTTCGGGGTACCCAACCGGAAAGGATGGGACCGATGAAGCGCTCAAAGTTCGCCGAGGAACAGATCGCGTACGCGCCGCGCGGCCGAAGCGGGGAGCCCAGCCGGCGATGTCTGTCGGCGGATCGGGGTGAGTGCGGCGACGTTCTACGCTTGGAAAGTGTGAGCATTGGCACGGGAGAGGGTTGGGGGCGCCCCCCCCCCGCTCAGACCACGCGCGCCGCGTCCAGCCACGCGATCAGGTCGCGGATCGCTTCTTCGCGCGTGAGATCGTTGAACACTTCGTGCGCGCCGTCGCGCAGCGTGATCATCCGGGTCATGCCGTGCGGAGCGGCGCCGCAGAATTCGAGCGCGCCTCTGGGATCCACCACCCGGTCGCCCGCTCCCTGCAACACCAGCGCCGGCACCTGGAGCCTTCGCGCGTCGCGCATCACGCGCTGCTGCGCCTCGCGCATCGCGAAATAGAGCCGTGGGCTCACCCGGTCGTGCATCAACGGATCATCCCGGCGCTGCGCCAGCACTTCGGGGTCGCGCGACATGCCGCTCTCATCCAGCCCGTGCGCGAATCCGGAGCTCGGAGCCGCGATGCGCGCGGCGCCCGCCAGCGCCAGCTTCCACCACGGCGGCATTGCCGAGCGCAGCGCGGGCGCCGAAGCCACCACCGCGAACAATTCCCGCGGATGGGCGAGCGCGAAATCGAGCGCGATCACGGCGCCCATGCTGTGGCCGAGCAGCACGCGCGGCAGATCCATCGGCTGGCCCGGCAGTCCGCGCGAGGCGGTGAACATCGAGGGCACGATCGCATCGCGCAGGTGATCCCACGACGGAATGTCCCCGCGAGGCCCTGGCGCCTCGCCGTGCCCCGGCAGATCGAGCGCCACCACGGTATATCGCGCGCGCACCAGCGGCTCGGCGAGCGCGGCGTAGCGGCCGGTGTGTTCGCCCAGCCCGTGCGCGATCGCGATCAGGGCGCGCGGAGCCTCGGAGCACCACGCGCGCCCGGGCAGCGTCAACCCGCGCCTGATGCGCACCTCGATCGCGGTGGACGGAACGCTGCCCTGGGTCGGATTCATTCGGATTGGTCCGTCTCTTCGTCGCCTTCGCGGTCGAGGCCGCCCGCGTGACCGTCGCCGCCTTCGTCAGGCGCGTCGCGCTCGTCCGACGCGTCGCCATCGTTCGCCGCATCGCCCTCTTCCGGCTCGGGAGCGGCCTGAAACACGAGGTCGCTCGAGGCATACGTACCCCCGGTGTTCTTGACCAGCTTCACGACCTGATCCATGAAGCTCGCGAAGTCATCGGGCGCCAGCGTCGCGAGCGGGTGCACCGAAACCGCCCACACTTCGAGCCCGCGCAGCGCGTACTTGGCGTCGAGCGCTCGATCGTAGTTCGCCTGCAACAACACCTGAAGCATGCCGGGATCCAGTTCCTTGAGCTCGCCGATCGGCGCCATCAGGCGCATTCGGTCATTGCGATCGTCGCAGAACACGTAGACCGCCACCTCGTCGCGCACCCCGCGCCAGAATCCCGAGCGGCCTTCGAGGTCGGTCAGGTAGGAATCCAGCAGCTTGGAGATCGCGGCGGTGGTCATGGTCGCGCGGCATCTTCGCGCAATTCACCGGCGCGCGCACCTGATTTTCCGCGACATGCACGTCCATGTCCGCCGCGGTTGAACATCGCCGCAGGCGTCGGCTAGACTGGCCCGCTCGCGAGCGATTGAGCGCAGGTGTGCGCGCTCGCTCTGACGTTCGTGCGCTCGTGCGCTCGTGCCTTCGTGCGTCCGCGCCCCGCACGTCACCCTGCCCGGAGATTCCATGCCGATCGAACCCGCGAATCCCGCGCGCCCTTCGCGCCTCATCATTCCGGGCGCCGAGCGAGAGGCCGCGGCGGAAACTCCGCGCATCGTTCTCCCGCCGGGTCTCGCGCGCGAGGAGCCGCCGGATCTGCCCGAATATCCGCGGCTGCGGCCGTTGATTCTCATGCCGCTGCGCGAAGGAGAGCGCGATCTGGTGGTGGTCTCGGATCCGCTCGGCGTGATTCCGGGCCAGCCGGTGCTCGGGATAGAAGCGCTGCCGCTTCTCCAGCTGCTTGACGGAACGCTGTCGGTCGGCGATCTCGGCGCCGCGCTCATGCGCGAGAGCAAAGATCTGCGCGTGACCCAGATGGTGAAGGACTTCATCGCCCAGCTGGACCAGCTGCTGATGCTCGAGTCGCCGCGCTTCGAAGCCGCGTACCAGGTGCTGCGCGACGAGTATCATCCGCTCGAGATCCGGCACGCCGCGCTGGCCGGCAGCGCCTACCCCGCCGAGCGCGAGGCGCTGACGCGGACGCTCGACGGCCATTTCGAAGAGGCCGCGAAGCTGCGCGATCAGGCGGGCGAGCCGGTCGCGGCTTGCGACGCGGTGCCTCGCGCTCTGCTTGCGCCGCACCTCGATCCGCGTCGCGCCGGGGTCACCATCGCGCGCGCCCTGCTCGAGTTGGGGCGCGAGCCGCTCGAGCCGCTGCGCATTGTGATCTTCGGCACCGGGCACGAGCTGTTCGGCGACCTGTTCGCGTTGACGCGCAAGCACTTCGACACCCCGCTCGGACGCGCGGCGTGCGACACGGCGTTCGTGGACGCGATGGCAGCGCGGCTTGGCGAATCCGCGTACCACGGCGAGCTCGCGCACCGGCACGAGCACTCGATCGAGTTCTTGGCGCTCTACCTCTCCCATCGCCTGGGCGGGCGGCAGTTCACGATCGTGCCGATCCTGTGCGGCGGCTTCTTCCAGCTGATCGAGGACGGGCACACGCCGCGTGACAACGCCGGATTCGAGACTCTGATCGCTGCGGTGCGCGAAACAGCGAGCGCCCAGGGCGGCGCGACTTTGTATCTCGCCGGCGTGGATTTTTCGCACGCGGGCCCGCGCTTCGGAGATCCCGAGACCGACGATCGGGTGCGTTCCGAGATTGAGCAGCGCGATCGCGCCGCGATCGACGCCGCGGGCCGCGGAGACGCCGACGCGTGGTTCGACGTGATCGCCGCGCACGAGGATTCGACGCGCATCTGCGGCTTCGCGCCCACCTACGCTATGCTGCGCTCTGCCGAGCCCGGTGCGGGCCGCCTGCTGCGCTACGAGCAATCGATCGAGGAGGACGCATCGCTGGTGAGCATCGCCGCGATGGTGTGGCCGTAGGCTGAGCATCGCCGCAATGGTGTGGCCGCAAGAGGCGTTCGTCCCGCGGCCGATCGCGTGGCCATTTACCGGATCGCCGCACGGTGCTAGCTTCGCGGACGTATCGAAGAACAGCTTTCCGCCGGCATTCTCTTGTGTCCCTTCGCCAGGGAGGCCCTCGATGGTCGAGACTCGCCAACTGTCGGTCAAGAACGGCGACGTCCTGGTGCTCGTCGGTACGATGAAGGGCACGTTCATGCTGCGCTCGAACGCGGCGCGCTCGCGCTGGGAGATGGGCGGCCCCCATCACCCCGGCCACGCGGTGTATGCGCTGGCGTTCGATCAGCGCGAGGGGCGCCGGCGCATCTGGGCCGGCCCCGGGACCGAACACTGGGGCTCGATGCTCTCCTCCAGCGACGATTTCGGCCACACGTGGACCAAACCCGAAAGCGCGCTCATTCGATTCCCCGAGGACACCGGCACGAATCTCAAGCGCATCTGGCAGATCCGTCCCGGCCCCGTCGACGAGCCGCAGACGCTCTACTGCGGCGTCGAGCCGGCCGCGCTGTTCGAGTCGCTCGATGGCGGCGAGAGCTGGTCGCTGATGCGCGGCCTCTGGAATCACCCGCATCGCGAGAAGTGGATGCCGGGCGGCGGCGGGCTGTGTCTTCACACCATTCTTCCCGATCCTGCGGGCCGCCCGCGTCTCACGGTCGCGGTTTCGGCCGCCGGGGTTTATCGCTCGGATGACGGCGGCCACACGTGGCAGGTCCGCAATCACGGCGTGCGCGCGGAATTCCTGCCCGACAAATATCCCGAGTTCGGACAGTGCGTGCACAAGATCGTGCATCATCCATCGAACCCCGACCGCCTGTTCCTGCAGAATCACTGGGGGCTCTACCGCAGCGACAACGGCGGTGATTCGTGGAAGGACATCGCGAACGGCGTGCCGAGCGACTTTGGATTCGCGATGTCCATGCACCCGCACGATCCCGATACGGTCTATATCCTGCCGATCGAATCCGACCTGTTCCGCTGCACGCCCGACGCCCGGCTGCGCGTCTACCGCACGCGCGACGGCGGAGCGTCGTGGGAGTCGCTTGAAAATGGCCTGCCGCAGAAGGACGCGTTCGAGACCGTGCTGCGCGATGGAATGGACGTGGACCGCTTGAATCCCGCGGGCGTCTACTTCGGAACGCGCAGCGGTCAGGTGTGGGCATCGCCCAATGGCGGGCACTCGTGGAGCGCGATTGCGGCGGGTCTGCCGCCGGTGCTGTGCGTGCGCGCGGTGGTGGTGGGCGATCCCTCGAAGGTGCGCGTGCCGAAGCCCGCGAAGGCGAAGCGGGCGAGCGCCTCGAGCGCAAAGCGGGCGGCCAAGCCGAAGCGCGTGGGCGGCGCGAAGGCGAAACATGCGACGAAGCAGAAGCGCGCGGGCGGCGCGAAGGCGCGCAAGAGGAAATAGCCATGTCGGTGCTGGTCCACATTCCCGGCTATCTGCGCGACTTCACCGGGCACTTGACGCGCGTCTCTCTCGATGAGGGACCTCGCACGGTGCGCGAAGCGCTCCAAGAATTGTGGACGCGTCATCCCGGCGTGCGCGATCGCGTGATGACCGAGACCGGCGAAGTGCGTCTTCACGTCAATGTGTTCGTGGGCGGGGAGAGTATTCGCTGGACCGGTGGGCTCGACACTCCCCTGCCGAGCGGCGCCGAGATCTCGATCGTGCCGGCGGTGAGCGGAGGCTCGAGGCGCTGAGCGGAGGGCCGCCTCGCGAAATGCGCCTCGCCCCGCACGCGTAACTGGATGACCAGCCATTCGAGGCGCTCGGACAGATCGCGCTCGTTCGCGCCCGCCGGCCACCAGCGATCCTCGTCGTGGAGCAGCACGCCGAGCCGGATGCGGTAGCCCTCGCTCGCGGACGGGCCTTCGCTTTCGCCGGTCAAGAGCGGCAGGAATTCGGGATCGACAGGCTGCCTGGAGCTTGCCACCTCGCCCGTTACCCAATCGAGATGCCGGCGCAGGCCCAGCGCGAAGCAACCGCCTTCGGCCCGCGCCCACTGCACCCACGCGTGGCCGACACCGACGTGCCACGTGGCGCCCGTGGTGCGCGCTCCCGCAACGTGCTTCTCGATCGTGCTACGCGCCTCGAGAACGTGCTTCTCGATCGCGGCGCGCGCGGCGTCTGCGAACGTCGGCCGGCCGTGTGTGCCGATGGCGAAAGGGCTCATCCCGGATCCTCCCTCTCCGATATACCCGACGACCTGAAACTATCGCATGCTGCATGGAATCGCGAGCCGGCGCGGAGCTGATTTTTCGGCGCGTTCGGCGGCGTTGCGCACCCAACGGGCCGCCGTTACCCTGACCTCACCCATGACCCGGCCCGAAGCGAAGAAACGCGTCGAGCAGCTCGCTCAAGAGATCCGCGATCACGACGTGCGCTATTACGCTCACGACCATCCCACGATCTCGGACGCGGCGTACGACCGGCTGCTGCGCGAGCTGATCGAGCTCGAGGAGCGCTACCCGGACCTGCGCGCCGCCGATTCCCCCACACTGCGGGTGGGGGGCGCGCTGCGCGCCGCGTTCCAGAAGGTGCCGCACGTGCGGCCCATGCTGTCGCTCGACTCGCTGATGTCGAGCGACGAGGTGCGGGAATTCGACGCGCGCGTGCGCAAGGCGCTCGGCACCGACGAAGGATTGTTCGCCGAAGCGATCACGTACGTGGCCGAGCCCAAGTTCGATGGCCTGTCGATCGAGCTGGTGTACGAGGACGGCGTGCTGGCGCGCGCTTCGACGCGCGGTAGCGGCGAGCTGGGCGAAGACGTGAGCGAGAACGTTCGCACCATTCGCGCGGTGCCGCTGCGGCTCGCCGACGACGGGCCGGCCGCGGGCCGCCGCGGCGTGCTGTCGGTGCGCGGCGAAGCGCTGATGCCGCTGCCGGCGTTCGAGGCTTTGAACGCGAGCCTGATCTCTGCCGGTGAGGAGCCGTTCGCGAACGCGCGCAACGCCGCCGCCGGCGCGGTGCGGCAGCTCGACCCCTCGATCACCGCGTCGCGCAAGCTCGACTTCTACGCCTACGACATCATGTCGGGCGGCGGCGTGATCGCGACCCAGAAGGAGATGCTCGAGGCGCTCGGCGGCTGGGGATTCCACGTCGAGAAGAACGTGAAGCGCTGCGCCGGGATCGAACAGGCGATCGCGTTCCACGCCGAGCTCGGCGGGATGCGCGACGCGCTCCGCTACGAGATCGACGGCGTGGTGTTCAAGCTCGACCGCCGCGACTGGCAGGAGGCGCTCGGCATGCGCTCGCGCAGCGTGCGCTGGGCGGTGGCGTTCAAGTTCCCGCCGCGCGTCGAGGTGACGAAGGTGCTCGACATCGTGGTGCAGGTGGGCCGCACCGGAAAGCTGACACCGGTCGCGCTGCTCCAGCCGGTGGACGTCTCGGGCGTCACGGTCAGCCGCGCCACGCTCCACAACCAGGACGAGATCGACCGCAAGGACGTCCGGATCGGCGACACGGTGCGGGTGCGGCGGGCGGGCGACGTGATCCCCGAGGTGGTGGAGGTCATGAAGGACCGCCGCCCGCGCGGCACCGCGCCGTTCGAGCTGCCGCGCAAGTGCCCGGCGTGCGGCGGACAGGTGGAGCGCGCAGGGGCGTATCACCTGTGCACGAACGGCCTGTCGTGCCCGGCGCAGCTCGAGCGCCACACCACGCACTTCGTCTCGCGCGGCGCCATGGACATCGTGGGACTCGGAGATCGCACGGTGCGCCAGCTGCTCGATAAAAAGCTGGTGCGCGACCTCGCCGACATCTACCGCCTGACGGCGATCGACCTGTCGGGGCTCGAGGGGTTCGCCGAGAAGTCGATCGAAAACCTGATGGCCGCGATCGAGTCGAGCAAGCGCCCGCGGCTCGACCGTTTCCTGTTCGCGCTCGGCATCGAGCACGTCGGAGAAACCGTCGCGCGCCTGCTCGCGAACCAGTTCGGAGCGGTGGATCCGCTGTTCGAAGCCGACCTCGAGGATCTGCAGCGCATCAAGGGGATCGGGCCAGAAGTGGCGCAGTCGGTGTTCGATTTCTTCCGCAGCGCGCGCAATCGGCGCGTGCTGGCGCGCCTGAAGACGGCCGGCGTGAAGCCGCTGCACGAGCGGCGCTCGAAGGCGCCCCAGACCTTTGCGGGCGAGACCATGGTGTTCACGGGAACGCTCGACAACATGCCGCGGCCCGAGGCGCAGCGTCGCGCCGAACAGGCGGGCGCCACGATCACCGCGAGCGTGAGCAAGAAGGTCACGCTGGTGGTGGCCGGGCCCGGCGCCGGCTCCAAGCTGGGCGAAGCGGGACGGCTCGGCATCCGGGTGATCGACGAGGCCGCGTTTCTGAAGCGGCTCGGTGACAGCTGACGTGGCGCTCTCGAACGCCGACATCGCGCGCGTGTTCTCGCGCATGGCGGTGATGCTCGAACTCGATCAGGCGAATCCGTTCCGCGTGCGCGCGTATCGCGAGGGAGCGCGCGTGATCGAAACGCTGGTTGAGCCGCTCACCGCGCTCGCTCCGGTCGAAGGGGAGCTCGAAAAACTCAAGGGAATCGGGAAGGATCTGGCGCAGAAGATCCGCGATCTGGTGGCGAGCGGCACCACCAGGACCTATGACGAACTGCTGAAGAAATACCCGCTCGAAATGATCGAGCTGACCGAGCTGCAGGGGCTGGGGCCCAAGCGCGTGCGCCAGCTGCGCGACGAGTTGGGGATCGGCGACCGCGCCAGCCTCGAAGCAGCCGCGCGCGAGGGAAAACTGCGCGATCTGCCGGGCTTTGGCGAAAAGCTCGAGGCCAAGGTGTTGCAGTCGCTGTCGGTCGCGGCCGAGGTGAGCGGGCGCGTGCTGCTGGCGGGCGCGTGGCCGCTCGCCACCGAGATCGCCGATGCGATGAGGCGCGTGCCGGGAGTCCGGCGGGTCGAGCTTGCGGGATCGTTCCGGCGCCGCCGCGAAACCGTGGGCGACCTCGACGTGCTGGTCGCGGGCGGCCGCTCGGCCGGCGTGATGGACGCGTTCACGAAGCACGCCCGGGTGATCGAAGTGCTCGGGCGCGGCGAGACCAAGTCGTCGGTGCGGCTCGCGAGCGGGCTGCAGGTGGACCTGCGGCACGTGCCCGAGGCGAGCTTCGGCGCGGCGCTGCTCTACTTCACCGGCAGCAAGGCGCACAACATCGAGCTGCGGAAGATCGCGATCGAAAACGGCATGAGCCTCAACGAATACGGCTTGACGCGCGGCGAGCGGACCGTGGCGAGCCGCACCGAGGAGGACATCTATCGCGCGCTTTCGCTCGACTGGATTCCACCCGAGCTGCGCGAGGCGCAGGGCGAGATCGAACTCGCGCGCGAGGGACGGCTCCCGCGGCTGATCGAAGAGTCCGACCTCTGCGGCGACCTGCACATGCACACCGATCGCAGCGACGGCCGCCATTCGCTCGAACAGATGGTGCGCGCAGCGAAGGAACGCGGGTACGCCTACTGCGCGATCACCGAGCACTCGAAATCGCTGGGGATGGCCGGCGGATTCAACGAAGAGCGTGTGTTGCGCTCGGTGGACGAGATCGCGGCGGTGCGACGCAAGGTGCCCGGGATCGAGGTGCTGCACGGGCTTGAAGTGGACATTCTCGCGGACGGCACGCTCGACCTGGAGGACGACGCGCTCAAGCGGCTCGACTGGGTGATCGTCTCGCTCCATTCGCGTCTCGACCAGCCCGGCCCCGAGGTGACGAAGCGCGTCCTGCGCGCGCTCGAACACCCGAGCGTGTGCGCGATGGCGCACCCGACCGGGCGGCTGATTGGAAGCCGCAACGGCGCGGCGCTGGATTTCGAAGCGGTCTTCTCGCGCGCTGCCGAGCTGGGCGTCGCGATGGAGATCAACTCCCAGCCCGATCGCACCGACCTGTCGGACGTGAACGCGCGCTTCGCGCTCGAGAAGGGCGTGACGCTCGTGATCGACACCGACGCGCACGCCATGAACCATCTCGAGCTGATCCGCTTCGGCGTGTTCGCGGCGCGGCGGGCGGGCGTGACGAAGAAGAACGTTCTGAACGCGCGTCCGCTCGCGAAGCTGAAGGACGCCGTGCGGCATCGGGGCGCGTCATTGGCGCCGTCCGAGCCGCGATTGGCGAAGCGCGCCAAGACCGCGCCGCGCGACACCGCGCCCGCCCGCCGCGGAGCCGTGCCCGCACCGCGCTGCACTGCGACCGCCCGCCGCGGCGCCGCGGCCCGGCGCGGAACTCCCGCGCGGCGCCGGCGCGCGCCGTGAGCGCCCGTGCCCGCGAAGTGCCGTTCGGCGGGCGGTCGCGCTTCGCCGCGCTCGCGATCTACGCGTGCGCCATGGGCTGGCTCGAGGCGGTCGTGGTGGTCTACATCCGCGCACTGCTCGGGCTCGCGCACGGGGCCGCGCTTCCGGATTCCGCGGATCTGGTGCGGCGCATGGAACGACTGCCGTGGCTGCTGCCGACCGAACAGGCGCGTGAGGTTTCGACGCTCGTCATGCTGGCGGGCGCCGCATGGCTCGCGGGCGAGGGCACGCGCGGCCGCGTGGCGGCCTTCCTGTTCGCGTTCGGCGCGTGGGACATCGCCTACTATGCGGCGCTGCGTCTGCTGGTAAGCTGGCCGGATCATCTGTCCGCACGCGACGTGCTGTTTCTCATCCCGCCTCATCCGTGGTGGACGCAGCCGGTCGGCGTCCCGATCGCGATCTCCCTCCTCTCGATTGGCGCCGGTCTGGCTCTCGGCCGGTCCTCGCGACAGCCCCTGATCGCAGCCTCTTAGCAATTCGGCAAGCCTGACGCGGCTACGCCATTCCTCAATTTTAGCGTTAAGCCTATACACGCGGACGCCGAAACTTCCCCCATCAAGGGCAGGGTCCCGTCCGGCAGCGGACCCCCCCCCGTGCTGCCACGTGCGCCCGTCTCTGCCGACGGGCGCACTGACGGGACCCTGCTCTTGATGGGGTCTGCCCGATCACGGGCCGACCCGGCAGGCGTTCGCCCAGCGGGAGTGACATGGACCGTCAGCATCTCATGGCAACAGCGCGCGAGCGCCGCGCCTCAGCCGAGCGTCCCCGGCTCATCCGTTCGGTCACGGGCGGGCACGACGCGCCGTGGCTCGGTCCGGCCCACGGGCCTCGAGCGGGAACGCATTTATGAGCGGCGCAGCGGAATGCCTCCGCCGGCACTGGCTGACGGACGTGATCGAGCGGGCCGCGCTGGCGCCTCAGGATGGGGCGGCGATCGATGCCACGGCCGGGCCGGCCGATGCCTGGCAGTTCGCGGCCCGGGCGTGCGGAATCACCGAGGACGAACTTGCGACGCACGTCGCCGCGCACTTCATGCTTCAGGTCGCGACGCTCGCGGCCGCGGAGCCACGGGCCCTGCGCCTGCTGCCGGAGCGGGTGGCGCGAAAGCACACCATCTTTCCGTTGCGCGAGAACGACCGGGAGCTGGTGGTCGCGACTTCCAATCCGACCGACCTCAGCATCGAGAACGACGTCGCGTTCTCATCCGGGCGCCAGCCGGTGCTGGAAATCGCGCCCCCCGGGGCAATCCTCGACTGCATCGCGAGCGCTTACGCGCCGGCCCCCACCGACAATACGCACATCGTGGACGACTGCGATGACGTCGCGGACGCGATCAAGCTGCTCGAGAACGTCGGACCGGTCGCGGTGGACGCGCGCGAGGTGGAATTTGCTCCGGTGATCAAACTCACCAACGTCGTTCTGCGCGCTGCGATCGACGAGCGCGCCAGCGACATCCACATCGAGCCAGGGCCGCTCGAAGGCGTGGTGCGTTTTCGCGTGGACGGCGTTCTGCACAACTACATGAAGATGCCGCTGCCGGCGCACAACCGCGTCATTTCGCGCATCAAGATCATGGGCAAGCTCGACATCGCGGACCGGCTGCGCCCGCAGGATGGTCGCGCCAGCATCAGCGTCGCGGGTCGCAGCTACGATCTGCGAATCTCGAGCGTGCCCACCCGGATCGCCGAGAAGGTCGTGATCCGGATTCTGGGACAGGGCGGCTCCACCAAGCTCTCCGACATTGACATCCCAGCGGATCAGCTGTCCGCGATCCGCTCGCTGCTCTCGCATCGCAACGGCATCGTGCCGGTGACCGGGCCGACCGGCTCCGGCAAGACCACCACGCTCTACGCCGCGCTGCGCGAACTCGCGACCGGCGAAGAGAACATCATGACGGTGGAGGATCCGGTCGAGTACGAGCTGGCGGGAATCACGCAGATCCAGGTCGAGAGCAAGCGTGGACTCACGTTCGCCGCCGCGCTGCGCTCCCTGCTGCGCCAGGACCCCGACATCATCCTGGTGGGTGAAATTCGCGATGCCGAGACCGCGAACATCGCCGCGCAGGCCAGCATGACCGGGCATCTGGTGCTGGCCACACTCCACACCAACAACGCGATCGGAGCGGTGCAGAGACTGATGGACCTGGGGCTGGACCGCGCCAGCATCGCGGCGACCCTGCGCGGTGTGGTCGCCCAGCGGCTGGTGCGAAAGCTGTGCCTGCACTGCGCGGAAAAGATGAATGGAGAGCTGAACGCCGGCGAGCGCCGGCTTGCCTCCCAGTTCGGCGTCGTGCCGACCATGCGGGCGGTGGGCTGCGCGCGCTGCCTCAAGTCGGGCTACATGGGGCGCGTGCCGGTGATGGAAGTGCTGACCCTCAACCCGACGCTGACCTCGATGATCTCGAGCGGCGCGAGCATGGATCAGCTCCAGCTCGCCGCCGTCGGCGGCGGCATGCGGTCGGTGCGCGACACGTCGATCCAGCGCGTCGCGACCGGCCAGACCACGCTCGAGGAACTCGAGCGCGTGGTGGGAACGCGCACCGACAGCAGTCCCACGGCTGAAGCCGCGCACGAAGAGAACGCCGGCATGCCTTCGGCGGCCGCCCCTCTCGAGACGATGATCGTAACCGCGACGCCGGGCGGAGCACCTGCCGACGAGGCGGCCGCAGCGACACCGCGGCTGCCCCTGGGTGAGGTGGCTCCGGCGGCGGCGCGGCTTCCGCGCATCCTGATCGTTGAGGACGAAAAGGTGAATCGCAAGGTGGCGCGTGCGCTGCTTCAGAAGAACGGATTCGACGTGGTCGAGTGCGAGGACGGCCAGCAGGGCATCGAGCAGTTGCAGGCCGATCCGGACTTCTCCCTGGTCCTGCTCGACCTCGACATGCCGCGCGTCGATGGCCGGACGATGTTGCGCTGGGTGCGCGCGACCCCCGCGACGCGACCGCTTCCGGTCGTCATATTCACGGCCTCGCAGGGAGAAACTCTCGAGGCCGAAGTGATGGACGAGGGGGCGGATGACTACATCCGCAAACCACTGGATCCGCCGCGCTTCATCGCACGCATCCGCGCGACGCTGCGCCGGGCTGCGGCGTGATCGAACGATGAAGGGGCGGGCGCGAGCGAGCGCATGCCGGGTTGAGGGGCCCGGGATCGAGCGCCGCGCCTGTCCCCCACTGAATCGCAGTCGAGAGGAGAAGCCCGCGTGGAGCAGCGGCTGAAGAATCCGGTCGAGGTGCCATCCGACGCCCGCGAGGCGCGGGAGGCACTTGGTCAGATCATGGAGCGTGACGCGCGGGCGCGGATCGCGGCGCCGGTCCGTACGCGGCGCCAGGTGTTCTCCGTGATCGCCGTGGTGCTGGGCGTGATCGCGGCCTACCTGTGGTTCGGGAATCCGCCGTTTCTGCGCGAACCCGAGATGGCGCCCTCCGAGGAGTATCAGGACGCGAGTCTGCGCTGGGTCGTGTACCTAGTTTCGCAGCGGATCGAGGATTACCGGCGGACGCATCAGCGGCTTCCCGACGGGCTGGCCGACGCGGGCGGCGGCCCGCAGGGCATTGACTACGTTCGACTCGACGCCTCGCACTATCGCGTGATGGGCAGCGACGGCGCCCAGACCGTCACGTTCTACTCCGGCACGGACCCCGCCGCGTTTCTCGGCAGCAGCCTGACCCGGCTGCGCGCCGGCCGGAGGGCGACGTCGTGAATCGCGCGAATGCCCGGGGTTTCTCGCTCATCGAACTGATGATGGTGGTCACGATCGCCGGAATCCTGCTGCGGATCGCGCTGCCCGCGTACTCGAACCTGGTCCGAAACGCGCGCGCGGCGCAGGCGGTCGGAGATTTCAATACCGTTCGGGCCGCGGCATTCAGCTATCACACCGTCACGAACGCATGGCCACGCGAGTACGCGACCGGCAAGACACCCCCCGAGCTGGTGCCGTACCTGCCGCGCGGATACACCTTCGTCAAGTCCAAGTACAGTCTCGACTGGGAGAACTGGGTGTTGCCGAGGGGCACGCCCCGCTACCCGGCCACCCAGGTCATGCTGGGCGTCTCGGTGTCCACCACCGACGCCAAGTTGGGAAACACCGTGGTGAGTGTGCTTGGAAAGTCGGCGGCCCACTACACGATGAACAACAGCTACACGTTCGTGATCTCATCCACGCTGGATGGCGCCCCGTGAGCGCGGCGATCGAAGCGGTCGCCATCGAATCGGGGACGGCCGGATCGGGCCAGCCCGCCGCCGCTTCCGCTGCCGGCGTCCTGCCGCATGAAGGCCCGGCGATGCGGCGCGCCGCATACCAGGCGCTGGCTGCCGCCAGCAGGCGGGGTTCGTTCGCCTATCCGCTGGTGTGCCTGATCGTCGTTCTGTCGACCCACTTCGTCAGCGTCGATCCGCTGCTCGCCTACCTGACGCTTGGGGGCACGGTGTTGCTCGCCGGGATCCGCCTTTTCTGGGCCCGCGCCTTCGAGCGGCGCTACGATCGGGAGTCCGTAGGCTGGGTCCGGATCTTCACGATCCTGACGCTCGCGAGCGGGCTGCTGTGGGGCGGCTTCTGCGCGCTCTCGATGCGGCTGTTCGGCGCGGGCTTCACTGCGATGATCGTGGTGGTCGCGACTGCCGGCATCACCGCCTCGGCGATGGTCTCGCTCAGCCAGTCCCGCGCGCTGATGGCGAGCTACATGGCGCTGATGCTGGGACCGCCGTTCGTGAGCGCGCTGTTGTTTCAGGGGCGCCAGGGCGTCGGGCTCGCGGTGCTGCTGGCGCTCTACTACGGAATCCTGTGGCTCCAGGGGCTCACCATCCACCGGGACTACTGGAACGGACTGGTCAACGGAGAATTGCTCCGCCGCCACGCGCACGAGCTCGAAGATGCCAATCGCGAGGCCCACGAAGCGCGCCTGGCCGCCGAGGCCGGAGCACGCACCAAGAGCGAGTTTGTCGCCAACATGAGTCACGAGATCCGCACACCCATGAACGGCGTGATGGGCATGACCGGACTGCTGCTCGACACGCGACTCAACGAGGAGCAGCGCGACTACGCGCTCACCATTCGCTCCAGCGCGGACGCGCTGCTCGGCATCATCAACGAAATCCTCGATTTTTCGAAGATCGAGGCCGGCAAGATGACGGTCGAGATCGTGGACTTCAACCTGCGCACCGTGCTCGAAGAGGTCGCCGATCTCATGGCTCCGCGAGCGCACGAAAAGAGCCTCGAGATCGTGACGATCGTGGAGCCCGGCGTCGACGTGCATCTGCGAGGGGATCCCGCGCGCGTCCGCCAGGTCATGACCAACCTGGCGGGTAACGCGGTCAAGTTCACGGCCGCCGGCACCGTGAGCCTGGTGGCGCGGCAGGTCGATGAAGACGAGTTGCGCTCCACGATCCGGCTCGAAGTGAGGGACACCGGGATCGGAATCCCGGCGGATCGTCAGCAGGCGATCTTCGAGCCGTTCACGCAGGCCGACGGCAGCACCACCCGGCGCTTCGGCGGCACCGGTCTGGGACTCACGATCTGCCAGAAGATTGCCGAAATGCTGGAAGGCCGGCTCGGGCTCGACAGCCAGCCCGGGCAGGGCTCGACGTTCTGGCTGGAGCTGGCGCTCGAGAAGCAGGGCCAGCCGGCGGCAGAGCCCTCGTTTGACCCCGAGCACATCGAAGGACTGCGGGTGCTGGTGGTCGACGATCACAGCATCAATCGCAAGCTGCTGTGCACCATGCTGGAATCGTGGGGTTGCCATCCGACCGAAGCGAACAGCGGCCGCACCGCGATCGAAGCGCTGCGCTGGGCCGCGAGCCGTGAGCCGTTCCGTCTCGTGCTGCTCGATTTCCAGATGCCGGGCCTCGACGGAGAGCAGACCGCGCGCCTGATCCACGACGACCCTCAGCTGGCCGGGGTGCCGATGGTGCTGCTGTCGTCAACCGGGGGACGCGGCGAAGAGCAGCGCCTGCGGTCGGTCGGAATCACGAGCGCGTTGAACAAGCCGATCCGCCAGATGAGCCTGTTCAACGCGATTGCCAGCGTGCTGGGAGTGGATCGCGCCTCGCCCGAGCCCGACGGCAAGTCGTCGGACGCGTCCCCACGCGTGCGACTGCGGCCCGGCGTTCGCGTGCTGCTGGCCGAGGACAACCCGGTCAATCAGAAGGTTGCCCTGCGCATTCTCGAGAAATGGGGGGTTCGAGCCGACGCGGTGGCCAACGGCCGCGAAGCCGTGCGCCTGCTCGAGCGGGTCCCGTACGACGTCGTGCTGATGGACGTTCAGATGCCCGAGATGGATGGTTTCGAAGCGACGACCGAGATCCGGCTACGCGAGGCGAAAATCGGACAACATATTCCGATCATCGCCATGACCGCCCACGCGATGCAGGGCGATCGCCGGCGGTGCCTGGCGGTCGGCATGGACGACTACGTATCGAAGCCAGTGATCGCGGACGAGCTGCTCTCCGCGCTGGCCCGCTGGACCGAGACATCACCGGTCGCGGAGACCGCGGCCGTGGCCATCACCGCGGGCGCTCCCGTCGACGAGAGCACTCCCGTCACCGCGGGCGCTCCCGTCGATGCGAGCACTCCCGTCACCGCGGGCGCTCCGGAAATCGCCCAGGCATCTGACACCGCCGATCAAGGCGCGACGCCGGGCACATCGAACCGCCTCGGCGGGACCACGACACCGCGCACATTGAACCACCACGACGGAGTTGCCCCCGAGCCCCGCCCCGAGCCCGAGCCGCAGCGATCGATCGAGCGGATCGGACCTCTTTCGCGCGAGCCCATTCAGGAGAATCTCGCACCCATGTCCGATTCCATGTCCTCCGTACCCGCGCGGGCCACGGCCCCTCCGGTGCCCGCAGTGTCCGTAGCACCGCCTTCATCTCCCGGCGTGATGCTGATGCCCGATGCCGCCGCCGCGGAGGCTCTGACGCCGGAGGAGGCCCGAGCTCTAACGCGTTCCGATGCCGGAGCCGACGACGACGAGCCCTTCGACTTCGAGAGGCTGAGCGAAGCAGCGTGCGGCGACAGGGACTTCGAGCGCGAGTTGATCGCGGATTTCGTGATCTCGGTGGCGGTCCAGCTCACCGACCTTCACTCGGCGATTCGCGAGGGGAACCCGGGCGGCGTGCGCCGCGCGGGGCACAGCCTCAATGGCTCGAGCCGGACGGTCGGCGCGGGGGGCATGGGCAATCTCGCGGAAAAACTCGAGACGCTCGGCGACCGCGGCCAGATCGACGGCGCGGAGCAACTGCTCGTGGACCTCAACGTCGAGTTCGCTCGCGTGCAGGCCCGGCTCGAGGAGTACCTGCGCAAGGAAGCGGCGTAGCGCTCGGAGCGAGGAGGCCCTGCGCGCGGCATGCACGACGGCGCCGATGGCCCGCGCTCAGCCGATCTTTTCGGCGATGCTCTTCGCCTGCAGGAACAGCAGCAGGTAGTCGCGACCGCCGGCCTTGGAATCGGTGCCGCTCATGTTGAAGCCGCCGAACGGATGCGCGCCGACGATCGCACCCGTGCA
>JACOSU010000112.1 GCA_016178685.1 Candidatus Eiseniibacteriota bacterium
CGCGCCGCCTGCCGCCGGGCAGGCGCACGACCGCGTAGGGATAGAATTCAAACGCGAGGTACGTCACGTAGATCACGACCGCCCACCAGCGCAGGCCGGGTGTGAGCGCGATCACGACCATCGACCACGTCTTGAGCGGATCGCTCACCAGCGTATAGACGTTGTAGGCCATCTCGTAGCGCAGCCGCCACGGCACGCCGCGGCGCAGCATCAGTCGCAGCACGTTCGCGACCTGGTGGTAGAGCCCGGGATACCAGCCGGCGAGACGCTGCCGCAGCCACTGCGCGGGTGTCCCGGGCGCCACGGTCCACACCGGCTGGTTCGCGAACACGATGCGATTCTGGTTCAGCAGGTGGATGATGGTGCGCTGAAAGTCCTCGCCTTGGAACACTCCGGTGTGCTGGTGGTGGTAACGGTGGAGCTCGGCGGTGCGGAACAGTCCGATCGCTCCCGACACGCAGCTCACCGACTGCGTCACGTCGTGGAAGCGCTTGCCGATCTCCATGCTCTTGCCGTACTCGTAGCGCTGAAGGCGACCGAGGAACGAGTTGCCACGCGCCCCTCCCCGGTTGCGGCGGTCCGGCAGCACGTGAAACGCCACCGCGTCGTAGCCGTCGTCCGAGATCAGCGAGGTCGGCAGGCGCGCTCCGCCCAGACGCGTGTCGTCGTCGAGCAGCAGCGTGAGCGGCGTGGTCACCCGATACACGGCGTAGTTGATCGCGGCCGCCTTTCCCTTGCGATTCTCGAACCGAAACACGGTGCAGCCGTGCGCGCGCGCCACGTCGGCGGTGCCGTCGTCGCTCCCGTCGTCGACCACGAAGATGCGCTCGCCGGGCAGCAGGCGCTTGAGCTCGTCGAGCGTGGCCGGGAGCTTGTGCGCGCCGTTGCGGCACGCGATGATCACCGTGACGAGCGACGGGTCCGAGCGGAACGCGCGATCTTCGCTGCGCCCCAGCAGCTCGACGACGAGCTTGACGAAATCCACCAGTGCGCAGAACAGGACCACGAACAGAATTTCGTGCGACCACCCGCCCATTCCGAAGGTTCCCTCCGACGTCGGCGCCAGCCAGTCCCTGCATGAGGCCCAGGGGGTTATCGGCACCGTGGGCTCCGTGCGTGAGGCCCCGCGGCCACCGCGGGGCCGACGGCAAGCCGGCCGCGATCCGGCTTGACCCGGTCGGACGCGGTCCCTACGCTCCGCGCCGCGCACACCATCCGAGTCGGGAGGACTTCGTGAATCGAGAGCAGCGATTTGCCGAGCTGGAACGGCGCCGCGCCGAGGCGCTGGCGGGCGGCGGCGCCGAGCGCGTCGCGAAGCAGCACGCGAAGGGCTGCCTGACCGCCCGCGAACGCGTGGAACTGCTGCTCGATCCCGGCTCGTTCGTCGAGCTCGGCACCTACGTCACGCATCGCTCCACGGATTTCGGCATGGACCGCCGGCGCGTCACGGGCGACGGCGTGGTCGCCGGCTGGGGCACGGTGGACAGCCGCACGGTCTACGTGTTCGCCCAGGACTTCACGGTGTTCGGCGGCACCATGAGCGAGGCGAACGCGCGCAAGATCTGCGCGATCATGGATCTCGCAATGGACAACGGCGCGCCAATCGTGGGCCTCAACGACTCGGGCGGCGCACGCATCCAGGAGGGCGTGCTGTCGCTCGGCGCCTACGCCGAGGTGTTCCTGCGCAACACGCTGGCCTCGGGCGTGGTGCCGCAGATCTCGGCCATCCTGGGACCCTGCGCGGGCGGCGCCGTGTATTCCCCGGCGATCACCGATTTCACGCTGATGGTCGAAGGCACCAGTGCCATGTTCGTGACCGGGCCCGAAGTCATCAAGGCTGTGACCGCGGAGGAGGTTTCGTTCGAGGATCTGGGCGGCGCGATGACGCATAACTCGAAGAGCGGGGTCGCGCACTTTCTCGCTGAGGACGACGCCGACTGCCTGCGCCACATTCGCCGCCTGCTCTCGTTCCTGCCCGCGAACAATCTCGAGGACGCGCCACGGCGCGCTGCGACGGATCCCGTCGATCGGCGCGATCCCGATCTGCGCGGCGTGGTGCCGGATGCGTCGGACCAACCCTACGACATGAAGGACGTCGTGCGCCGGGTGGTGGACGACGGCGATTTCTTCGAAGTACATGAGCACTTCGCGCAGAACCTGATCGTGGGATTCGCGCGATTGAACGGCCGGTCGGTGGGCGTGATCGGCAACCAGCCGCGCGTGCTCGCCGGCGTGCTCGACATCGACTCGTCGGTGAAGGGCGCGCGCTTCGTGCGATTCTGCGACGCGTTCAACCTTCCGCTCGTGACGCTCGAAGACGTGCCGGGCTTTCTGCCCGGAACGCGGCAGGAATGGGGCGGCATCATCCGTCACGGCGCGAAGCTCCTCTACGCGTACTGCGAGGCCACGGTGCCGAAGCTCACCGTGGTGGTGCGCAAGGCGTACGGCGGCGCCTACGACGTCATGTCGAGCAAGCACATCCGTGGCGATTACAACGTCGCGTGGCCCACCGCCGAGATGGCCGTGATGGGCGCGGACGGCGCCGTGAACATTCTCTATCGCGAGGAGATCGCGAAGGCCAGGGATCCGGCCGCCGAGCGACGCCGGTTGATCGCCGAGTACAACGACAAGTTCGCGTCGCCCTGGGTCGCGGCCGAGCTGGGTTACCTGGACGACGTGATCGAGCCCCAGGACACCCGTCCGAAGCTCATCGCGGCGCTCGAGATGCTGCGATCCAAACGCCAGACCCTGCCGTTCAAGAAGCACGGGAACCCACCGCTCTAACTCCCTCCAGCCACAAGACATGAAAAGGGGGTCGGCGGACGTGCCGCCGGCCCCCTGTCGCAACCATGGATGGTACCGCGTTCGAGGTCTCGCGGGCAACCCGGGCGGCTCCTCCCCCGCGCTCCGGCCCTCGCCGGACGCCACGCCGCATCGGCAGCCGCGCCGTCACAGCACCAGCATCGCATCTCCGTACGAGTAGAACCGGTACCGCGCGGCAACGGCATGAGCGTAGGCACGGCGCAGTCGCTCCTCGCCCGCGAACGCCGCGACCAGCAGCAGCAGCGTGGTGCGCGGCAGATGAAAATTCGTGAGCAGGGCGTCGACCGCCTGGAACCGGTAGGGCGGATGGATGAACTTGCGCGTCCAGCCGCTCGCGGCAGACAGCCGTCCGCCGTTCGCGTCGCACGCCGACTCGAGCGCTCGCACCGAAGTGGTGCCGACCGCGACGATGCGGCCCCCGGCCGCGCGCGTTTCGATCAACGAGTCCGCGGCCGTGGCCGGCACTTCGAACCATTCCTCATCCATGAGATGACGGAGGGGATCCCCGCTCGTGATGGGACGGAAGGTGCCGGGACCGACGTGGAGCACGACCGGGGAACAGCGCACGCCGCGCCGCGCGAGATCCTCGAGCAGCGCGTGCGAGAAGTGCAGGCCCGCGGTGGGCGAGGCGACCGCTCCATCGAGGCGCGCATACACGGTCTGGTAACGCTCGCGATCGGCGCTCTCCGGCGCCCGGTGAATATAGGGCGGCAGGGGAATCTCGCCGTGTTCTCGCAGCGCGTGCTCGAGATCGCCTCGCGTGATGCGCACCTCGCGTTCACCGGAAGCGCCCGCCGACAGCACTTCAAGCTCGAGCGCGCGGTCGAGGCTCTCGATTCTTCCTCCGGCCGGCGCCCTCTTCGCGGGCCGCGCCAGCACGTGCCACGTGCCGTTCGGGGCGGGTCGCACGAACAGGATTTCAACCGCTCCACCGCTCGGGCGTCTCATGCGAAGCCGTGCGGGCCGCACGCGTGTCTCGTTCAGCACCAGGCGGTCGCCCGCCCGCAGCCACTCCCCCAGATCGGCAAAGTGCGCATCGTGGAGGCGACCGCTCCCGCGCTCGACCACCAGCAGGCGCGAGTGCTCGCGACGCCCGGCCGGGTGCTGCGCGATCAGGCCCTCCGGCAGGTCGTAATCGAGATCTTCGAGTCGCATCGGGATCGAAAACCGGACCGGATCGGATCGGATCGGATCGCGCCCGCGTGGCAAGCGCGCTCGCGCGGTGCGCCGCAGGAGGTCAGCGGAGCGGCAGCTCGGGCTGGCCGCCGGCGCCTTCGGCTTCGGCGGGGGCGCGCGAGTCGAGCCCCAGGTGCCGGTAGGCGAGCGGCGTGGCTTCCCGGCCACGCGCGGTGCGCTTGAGAAAGCCCTCCTGGATCAGGTAGGGCTCGTAGACGTCTTCGAGCGTTCCCGCCTCCTCTCCCACCACCACCGCGAGCGTGCCCAGGCCGACCGGGCCCCCCTGGTATTTCGTGATCAGCGCATCGAGCAGCCGGCGGTCCATCTCGTCGAGTCCGCGCTCGTCCACCTCGAGCAGGCGCAGCGCCTCGCACGTCACGGCCAGGCTGATCGCCCCGTCGGCCCGGATGAGCGCGAAGTCGCGGATGCGCCGCAGCAGACGGTTCGCGACACGCGGCGTGCCGCGCGCCCGGCGAGCGATCTCGAGCGCGGCGTCGAGCGCGATCGTGACCCTGAGGATGCGGGCCGAGCGTTCGACGATGCGCGCCAGATCCTCGGCCGCGTAGTAGTCGAGGCGCAGCGTGACGCCAAAGCGCGCGCGCAGCGGCGACGAAAGCAGGCCCGAGCGCGTCGTCGCTCCCACCAGCGTGAAACGCTCGAGGTTGATCTTGAGCGAGCGAGCGCTGGGGCCGCGATCGAGCAGGATGTCGAGCGTGAAGTCCTCGAGCGCGGGGTACAGGTACTCCTCGACCACCGGACTCAGGCGATGGATCTCGTCCACGAACAGAATGCCGCGCGGACCGAGGTTCGTGAGCAACCCTGCGAGATCGCCGGGCCGCTCGATCACCGGGCCCGATGTGTGCGTGATCTCGACGCCCATCTCATGCGCGAGGATCGCGGCCAGCGTGGTCTTGCCGAGCCCGGGCGGACCGTGGAACAGCACGTGGTCCATGGCCTCGCCGCGTCGTTTCGCGGCCCCGAGGAAGATCCCGAGCTGGTCGCGCATCGCCCGCTGTCCGACGAACTCTTCGAGCGAGAGCGGGCGGAGGCTGGATTCCTCCTGCAGATCCTCGCCGGAAGGCGCGGGGTCGGCGATGCGCGCCGGATGGCGGGGGACCGGCGGCTCGGAGCCCTTGCTGGATTCGGTCACGGCGTCCTCCTAACGCGCGGGAACCGCGGACTTGCCGAGCACCGCCAGAGCACGGCGCACCAGATGTTCGAGGCTCGGTTCGTCCCCGGCGTCGCTCACTCTGCGCAGTGCGTCCTGCGCCTGCGCCGGAGTGTAGCCCAGTCGCGTGAGGGCCGCGATCGCATCCTCGAAACGCTCGGAGCGCGGCAACACCGGCGTGCCGCGGGCAGCAGTGCCGGGATCGAATCCGAGCACGTCGAGCTTGTCGCGCAGCTCGACCACCAGGCGCTCCGCGGTCTTGCGGCCGATGCCGGGCACCGCCACCAGGGCAGCCAGCTGCTCCTGACGGATGGCGCGCACCAGAACCCGCGGCTCGAGTCCCGAGAGCAGCGCGAGCGCCAGGCGCGGCCCCACTCCGCTGACCGCGATCAGCAGATCGAAGAGTTTCAACTCATCGGGAGCGGAAAATCCGAACAGCATCAGCGCGTCCTCGCGCACCACCTGCCGCGTGCGAAGAACCACCGTCTCGCCGGACGCCGGCAACTCGCGGAACGTGTGGGTCGAGATACTCACCGCGTAGCCCACGCCGCCGGCCTCGATCACGCAGCCGGCCGGATTCTTTTCGAGCAGTGTGCCGCGCAGCGACGCGATCATCGGGGCCTCGCGCGAGCGAGCAGAGCCGCCAGGTTGTGGGCAGCGACGGTGGCGGCCCTGGCCGGCGCGGCGCGGCGCGCGCGGTGCAGATGGCAGAGCGAGGCGGCGAGGGCGTCGGCCGCATCGCCCTGCAGCGCACCCTCGAGACCCAGCAGCCGGCGCACCATGTACTGCACCTGCTCCTTCGAGGCGCCTCCGTTCCCCGCCACGCTGAGCTTGATCTCTCGCGGGCTGTACTCGGCGATCGAGAGTCCGCGGCGGACCGCCGCCAGCATCAGCGCGCCGCGCACGTGGCCGAGCACCAGGGTCGAGCGCACGCTCTCGTGATAGAACGCTTCTTCGATCGACACGCAGTCCGGAGCGTGATCGGTCACCAGCTGATCGACGCGCGCCGCGATCGCTTCGAACCGCGCCGGCAGCTCCAGCCGCGCGCCCGGCACGATCGGACCGTGGGCGAGACAGGCGAACGCGTTGCCGCGGGTCTCGACCACGCCATAGCCGGTCCGCCGGCTGCCGGGATCGAGGCCCAGGACGCGCATCGCCGGGCGGCCGCGCTTCAGCGCGCGAGCCGCTCCATCACTTCATCGGGGACGATGAAGTTCGCGTAGACCTTCTGGACGTCGTCGTGATCCTCGAGCGCATCCACCAGCCGCAGAATCGCCTCGGCCTCCTTTTCGGAGACCGGCACCTGGAGTGAGGCGATGCGGGTCTGCTCCGCGCTCACGGTCGACACGCCGTGTTTCGCGAGCGCGTCCTTGACCGCTTCGAAGGCCGATGGCGGAGTGAGCACTTCGTGCGATTCGCCATCGGAGTGCACATCGTCGGCTCCGGCGTCGAGCGCCAGCTCCATCAGCGCGTCCTCCGTGACGGCGCTCTTCTGGATCACGATCAGGCCGCGCGGCTTGAACAGGTACGAGACGCTGCCGGCCTCGCCGAGACTTCCGCCGTGCTTGGTGAAGATGTGACGGACGTCGCCCGCCGTGCGATTGCGGTTGTCGGTCGCCACCTCGACCAGCAGCGCGACGCCACCCGGGCCGTACCCTTCGTACTGCGTCTCCTCGTAGGTCGCGCCTTCGACGTCGCCGGTGCCGCGCTTGATCGCGCGTTCGATGTTGTTCGCCGGCATGTTCAGGGACTTCGCCGTGGAGATCGCGGTGCGCAGGCGGGGATTGGTCTCGGCGTCGCCCCCGCCATGACGCGCGGCGATCGTGATTTCCTTGATGTACTTCGAGAACATCTTGCCGCGCGCCTGATCGGTCGCGGCCTTCTTGCGCTTGATCGTGGCCCATTTGGAATGACCGGACATGGCGTTCCCGGTTCGCCGCGCCTACGACGCGTGCGTCCCGGCCTCCTTTTCGGCGCGGGCGGCCGCCACCACCCGGTCCGCGATCTCGCGCGGAACCTCCTCGTAGTGAACGAAGCGTGACGCGTGAGTACCGCGCCCCTGCGTGAGCGACCTCAGGTGGGTCGCGTACTTGTACATCTCGGCCTGCGGGACCATGGCGCGCACCACCTGGTAGTGGCCCTCGGTTTCACTGCCGAGGATCTTGCCGCGCCGCGAGGACAGATCGCCCATCACGTCGCCGAGGAAATCCTCGGGCACTCGCACCGTGACCTCGTCGATCGGTTCGAGCAACGACGGATTGGCCTTCAGCATGACCTGGTGGAAGCAGGTCTCGGCCGCGATCTTGAACGCCATTTCGGACGAATCGACGTCGTGGTGCTTGCCGTAGAACAGCGCGACCTGGACGTCCACCACCGGATACCCGGCGAGCGGCCCGCGCTCCATGCCGGCGATCACGCCTTTTTCGACGGCGGGAATGTACTGATTCGGCACCACCCCGCCCTTGACCTCGTCGAGAAACTTGAACCCGTCTCCGCGCCGCAGCGGCTCGAGCCGCAAATGCACCTCGCCGAACTGGCCGCGACCTCCGGACTGTTTCTTGTGCCGGTATTCGTCCTGCGCCTTGCCGCGGACCGACTCGCGATACGGAACGTGGGGACGCGACAGCACGACTTCGACCCCGAATCGTTTCTTCAGGCGCTCGACCATGATCTCGAGCTGCAGATCGCCCATGCCGTACACCAGCGTCTCGTGCGTGCTGGTCTCGTAGTGCCGGCTGAACGTGGGGTCCTCTTCGTGCAGACGCGAGAGTCCCTGCACCATTTTCTCCTCATCGCCCTTGTTTTTCGCGCGGATGCATTCGGCGGTGACGGGTCCCGGAAAATCGGGGGCCGAGAGACGCACCGGGCGATCGCGGTCGGCCAGCGTGTCACCGGTGTGGGTCTCCCTCAGCTTGACCGCCGCGACCATGTCGCCCGCGATCGCGCCCTTGCAGTCGAGGCGCTCCTTGCCCACCAGATGGTAGAGCGTCGCGATCCTCTCGGACCGGTTGCGCGCGGTGTTCTGCATTTCCATCCCGGGCTCGAGGTGTCCGGAGTAGATCCGGATCAGCGAGAGGTCGCCGAGATGCTGCTCGGAGAGCGTCTTGAATACGACCGAGGCCGCGAGCTCGGAGGATTCCGGCCGGCACACGATCCCGGGTTCCCCG
>JACOSU010000115.1 GCA_016178685.1 Candidatus Eiseniibacteriota bacterium
CCCGCAGGCGCGACTTGAGATCGGCACGCGCGCGCGACAGCCGCGACATCACGGTGCCGGCCGGCAGCCTCAGCGTGCGGGCGATCTCCTCGTACGACATGCCCTCCACCACCCTCAGCACGAGGATCACGCGATGCTCCTCGCTCAACTCGGCGAACGCCGCCGCCAGATTTCGATCGCGCTCGTTCCTCTCCGCGTGCTCGGCCGGATCGTCATCGACCGCGAACGGCAGCCCGGCTTCGAGCAGCGGCTCGAGCGGCGTCTCGGGCCGGCGCTTGCGCTGCCGGTACAGCGAATACGTCGCGTTGACCGCGATGCGCGCCAGCCACGGATACATCGGCTCACCCACGCGGAACCGCGCGATCGCTTTGTAAGCGCGCACGAACGTCTCCTGCGCGAGATCGTCGGCGTCGCTGGCGTTGCGCGTGAGGCCGTAGGCGAGGCGGTAGATCGCGCGCTGGTGGATCCGGACCAGTCGTCCGAACGCGGTCGGGTCGCCGCCCTGCGCGGCCGCGATCAGCCCCGCCTCCCCGCGGGAATCCACGCTTGAGTTACTCCGTCGGGCCGATTTCATTCCACATCATCTTCGCGCTCCCACCCGTGCTGTCAAGGCCTTGAGGCGACACGGGATGAGGGCGGGCACCGACGCGGTCAGGGGGTGGCTTCCGGCAGACCGCGGTCAGGGCGCGGCTTCGGGCAGACCACTCGCCTCGGAATAATCGGCGAAGCGCGCGCGCTGCGTGCGGGTGAGCGGCGGAGCTTCGAGCGGCCACACCAGCCGCCGGCCGCGATCTGCGATCCAGGACCTGAATTCGGGGAGTTCCTGCACGGATTCGAGCCCGGGCAGAATGCGCAGCATGAAATAGGGCCGGTTCGAAGTGTGGGATTCCCACTGTCGCAGGTAGTGGAACAGATCCGCGGTGCTTCCGACCCATGCCGCGACCTCGGCGAAAAAGAAGTCGGACGCGGGATCGCCCGGCAGGTGACGGTTCTGCTCCAGAATCGCGGCGGCTCCCGCGTGGTCGCCGGCCAGCATGCGGGCCGCCGCTTCGGCCGCGGCCACGAAACATCCCGCGACGCCGGCCTCGCGCGCGCCCTTCACCTCCACGGCCGCCTCCGCGTGCCGTCCGAGGCTCGCGAGCGAGTAGATCCGCATCATCAGCCAGCGCTTGCCGAACAGGTGCGCGGGATCCGCGACCAGGTGGATCTCGGCCGCCTCCGCATGGCGGCGCGTACTCGCCAGAACCACGGTCAGCATGAACGATGACCACGCGGAATCGCCCTCGATCGCGATTTTGCGGCGCACATGACGCTCGCAGCCCGCGAGATCGCCCGAGCCGAAACACAACACCGCGAGATCTCCCAGCGCCGGAGCGAACTGGGGATCCAGTTCCAGCGCGCGCTCGAGCGCCGCGATCGACGCGCGTTCGTCGCCCTGCAGGTCCAGAATCAGCGAGCGCGATTTGTGGACCTCGGGAAGCAGCGGGTTGGCGGCCACCGCACGACCCGCCGCCGCGCTGGCACGTTCCAGCCGCAGCGGCGTGCGATCCCACAGGTCCTGATACATCTGCGCACAGGCGTCCGCGATCCCGGCCCACGCCAGCGCGTAGTCGGGCTCGAGCGCCAGCGCCTCCTCGAAACACGCGAGCGCCGCCTGCATTCCGTCAGAGGTATACTTCTGATACAGACCGCGGCCTTTGAGATACAAGTCATATGCGCGCGCAGTGTTCGGACGGTCGACCTGCAGCGAGCGCTCCTCCTGCGGCGTCAGGGCGCCGCGCAGCGCCAGCGCGATCGAGCGCGCGATGTCCTCCTGAACGGCGAAGACGTCCTCCAGTGTGCGGTCATAGCGGTCCGCCCACAGGTGGAAACCGTCGCTGGCCTGAATCAGCTGGGCCGTGATGCGAACCCGGTTCCCCTGCCGCCGCACACTGCCCTCCATCACCGCTCTCACGCCGAGGTCGATCCCGGCGCGGCGGATGTCCACGCTCTGCCCGCGATAGCGCGCCACCGCGTTTCGCGACGCCACCTTGAGACCCGGCAGCTTGGAGAGGTCGGTGAGAATGTCCTCGGTGATCCCGGCGCAGAAGTATTCGCTGTCGGGATCGCTCGAAAGATTCTCGAAGTAGAGAACCGCGAGCGAATTCTCAGTGACGTGCGCGCGCGGCGCGGCCGACGAGGGCGCCAGCGCGAAGACCGCGCGAACGAAATCCTCGATCGAAGCGTGGCGGCGCGACGGATCCTTGTGGAGCGCGCGCAGCACCGCGCCGTCCCAGCCCGGCGCCAGTCCCTCGCGCACGACCGACGGCGGTTCGGGCTCGGTATGCAGCAGCGAGTAGATCACGGCCGTGGAGCTGTCACCGGCGAACGGGCGGCGTCCGGTCAGGCATTCGTACGTCACCACGCCGAGCGAGAACTGGTCGGAGGCTTCGGACGCCGGATGGCCCTCGACGCGTTCGGGCGCCATGTAGGCGGGGGTGCCGAGGAACTCCGAGGTTTTCGTGACGCTGGCGTCCTCGAGCAGCCGCGCGACACCGAAGTCCGCGAGCTTGATGCGGCCGTCGGCGCCGATCAGGATGTTCGCGCCCTTGACGTCGCGGTGGAGGATGCCGTGCGCGTGCGCCTCGCTGAGCGCGCCACCCACCGCGCGCACGATCTCGCGCACCGCCGGCTCGGGGAGTGCGCCGCGCGTGATGCGCGCGCTCAGCGTCTCGCCTTCGACCAGTTGCATCACCAGGAACGGCTGCCCGCCCTGTTCGTCGAATTCGTAGACCTGGCAGACGTTCGGGTGCTCGAGCGCGGCGACCGCGCGGGCCTCGGTCTGGAAACGAACGCGAGCCTCGGGATCGTCCGCGCGCAGCGGAGGCAGCAGCTTGAGCGCGACATGCCGGCCGAGCCGCGTGTCCTCGGCGCGGTACACGGCGCCCATCCCGCCCGCTCCGAGCTTGCCGAGCAGACGGTACTGGGAAATCAGCTGGCCGGTGGCTTCCACGCCGATAAGCCTAGACCGTGGGCCGGCGCTTGGCCAGCCTCCGCCCGATCGCGCCCAACACAATGCGACCGCCGCTTCCGCCCGGCAGCTGCGCGGCCGTCACTCGCGCCGAACGCTAGGCGACGGCCGCCCTGGCCCGGTCGCGCTCCCCGCGCGCGGCTTCGAGGGCGGCGCGCGGATCGGGCGCGGCGGTGATCGCGCGGCCCAGCACCAGAACGCTCGCGCCGAGCCGCACCGCGTCGGTGATGGTGGCGGTCCGCGCCTGATCGTGCGCCGCTCCGCCCGCCAGGCGTATGCCGGGCGTGACCGAGAAAAACGGTGCGCTGTGGTGCGTGCGCACGCCCGCCAGATCGGCGGCCGAGCACACGATGCCGCGCGCTCCGGCACGCTCGCTCATCTCGAGCAGCGCGGCAAGCGTGGCGTGAAGATCGAACGGCTGAGCGAACCCCGGTGGCAGCGAGCGCGGATCGAGGCTGGTCAGGAGCGTCACCGCGAACACCTGCGTTCCGCCGCCCGCGAGCGCGATGCCACGAACCGCGGCCTCGATCATCGCCTCGCCCCCCATCGCGTGCACCGTGATGAGATCGGCGCCCAGTCGCGCGGCCTGGCCGGCGGCGCCGTCGACGGTGTTGGGAATGTCGTGCAGCTTCAAATCGAGAAACACCCGGCGTCCGCGCGCGCGCAATCGTTCCACGACTTCGGGCCCCGCAGCCGAGAACAACTCGAGCCCGACTTTCGCCAGCTCCGGTCCTTCTCCCAGACGCCGATCGAGCGCCAGCGCCTGTTCGGACGTCCCGACGTCGAACGCGATCGCGATCTCGCTCATGCGCGACCCTGCCCGAGATCGCGCAGGCATCCGCGCCAGTTGTCGAGCCGCGCGATGCCGCGCGAAGCCAGGAATTCGCGGATCTCATCGAGCACCGTCGAAGATGCGCCCGGGCGGATGAACGACGCAGTCCCGACCTGGACGGCGGCGGCGCCGATCGCGAGGAACTCCATCGCGTCACGTCCGCTCTCGATGCCGCCCGAGCCGATCACGGGAATCCCGACCGCGCGCACCGCCTCGTGACAGCGCGCGAGCGCGAGCGGTTTGATCGCGGGACCCGACAGCCCGCCGGTCGCTCGGCCGAGCTTCGACTTCAGGGCGTCGAGATCGAGCGCCAGCCCGACGAACGTGTTGACGGCGGTCAGGGCGTCGGCTCCGCCGCGCTCGCACGCGATCGCGAGATCGGCGATCGAGGTGACGTCGGGCGGCAGTTTGGCGATCAACGCGCCTCGCGTGAGCGGGCGCAGATGCGCAAGCGTGTGCTCGAGGCGCGAGGGATCGGCCCAGTAACGCGCGCCACCCTCCGCCACGTTCGGGCACGAGAAATTGATTTCGAATCCGGCCACGCCCGGTTCATCTCCCAGCGCTTCCAGCAGGCGCACCAGATCATCGGGCGTCTCGCCTCCCACCGACGCCACGATGGTGGCGCCGAGCGAGCGCAGCTTCGGCAGCTTTTCGCTGCGGCATTTCTCGAGTCCCACGTTCTCGAGCCCGATCGAGTTGAGCATCCCGGCCGCGGTCTCGGCGATGCGCCCGGCGGGATTGCCGGCCCTGGGCATCAGCGTCACGGTCTTGGTGATGACGCCGCCCAGCGCGCTCACGTCCACCACGTGCGCGTACTCGTCGCCATAGCCGAACGTGCCCGAGGCCACCAGCACCGGGTTCGCGAGTTCAAGCGGGCCGATGCGCGTGGAGAGATCGATCGCGTGGGCCGATTCGCGCTCACGGCTCGGCCCGACCGCACGGAATCGCGGAGCGCGCGTCATTCCCGGCGCACGCGAACGCGGCCGAATGGCACGGCTCATTCGACGCGCTCCCAGTCGAGATCGCGCGCTTCGAACACCGGACCCTCGGTGCAGCACATCGCGTACTCGCGGTTGCCCCACAGCGAAGGCGTACTCGCGCTGTCGAACGCCTCGCTCTTCGCGCGGCTGCGCGGCAGCGGGCAGCCGCGGCACACTCCGGTGCCGCACGCCATCACCGACTCCATCGCAAGGTGGGCGCGCACGCCGCGCGAGAGCGCCCAGCCCGCCACCGCCTTCAGCATGGCGTGCGGGCCGCACGCGTGGAGCACGGGCGTCCCCGCGAGGCGCGGCGCGAGACGCTCGAGCAGATCGATCACATTGCCGCGGATCCCACGGCTGCCGTCGTCGGTCGCGAGCTGCAGCCTTCCCTGGACGGCCGCGATCTCGCGGCGCGCCTTCTCGAGGCCCACCAGATGGGCGCGATCGCGCGCGCCGAACAGGAACTCTGCCCTGCGACCGCGACGCCGGGCGCTTGGATGAGCGAGCGATCGGGCCGCGAAGATGAGCGGCGCTACGCCGCGCCAGCACGCGATCAGCACCGGAATCCCGGGCTGGTCAAGCGGAAAACCGCGCCCGAGCGGGCCCAGCACCTCGACGCTCGAGCCCGGCTCGCAGGCCGCCAGCAGGCGCGTTCCGGGACCGACCGGGGCATAGAGGAAACCCATCACACACCTGCCGCCGCGTCGCCGGGCGCTCGCGACGCTCATCGGACGCGGCAACAGCACCGCCGACGGCGAGGCGAGCAGGATCTGAATGAACTGTCCGGGCAGAGGGGTAGCGAACGAGCCGGGCGCTTCGAGCTCGAGCCAGCGATGGGCGGCTCCCTCATCCTCGTGGCGACGTACGATCGCCGGGGCCTGAATCCAGCGCGTGCGAGGCACGGTCCTGGTACTCACGCGCAAGGGCGCCACGCTTTTCGCATTCCCGTTCACGCCCGCACCGGCCTTCGCTCCCCCGTTCCCCTGCTCAGCCCGGCTCATGCGTCGCTCTCATGGGTGTCCGCGCGTCGTATCGCTCGGCGTGGACTTGACCATGGAGTCCTGCGCCGCGGGATGCGCCGGGGCCGGCATCCTGAAGCGCAGCGAATCGCCGGGAAATCCGGGCGGAGGCATCATGCCGTTCCCGCCGGGCGGCATCGCTCCCGGCAGAAGGCGCAGCGCGGAATCCCCCGGTGCGTGCTGGAACATCACGCCGGGCTCGCCCAGCCGCGGGGTGGTCGCGGGCGGCGGAGTCAGGCTGAGCGAATCGGGCGCGGCGTGCGTGGTGTCCACCACCGCCTTCGGACGCTCGATCAGGCTGTCGGGCACGAGGTGGCCTTCGGCCTCGAGATAATCGCGCGCCGCGAGCTGCGCTTCGGTCGCGCGATATTCGTGGATCACCCTCCAGTAGAGCGAATCGGCCTCGGCCTGGCGGTCGAGCTTGCGGCTCAGCACCCAGGCCTGCGCGTTGATCGCCTTGCCGGCCCACGCGGTGCCGTGAAACTCGTGCTCAATGCGGCGATATTCCTCGATCGCGCGCTCGGGTTTGCCGTGCTGGAAGAGATAGAGTTCGGCGAGCAGAAAGCCGGCCTCGGCCTTTTTCTCGAGCGAGTCGCGCCCGCCCGATCTGCGGTATTTCGCGAGCCGGTCGAGATGGTCGGCGCGCTGCGTGGCCTGCAGGCTGAACCCTCCCTGCGCAGATATTTCCCTCACCTTCGCGTACTCGGCGCGGGCCTTGTCGAAGTCTTCGCCCAGCGTCTCCCAGGCGTATCCGATGCCGTATTGCGCCTCGGCCGCGAGCACGCTGCGCGGGTAGGATTCCACGACCTCGCGGTACTCGTTGAGCGCCGGTTCGAGGCGGCCCGCGAGCAGGTGGGCGGTGCCGACGCGGATGCGCAGCCGGCCCCAGTGATCCGCGCCCGGGCCGCTCGGCGGCGTCACGATCGCAGCCCCGGTCGCGGTGGTCTGGGTGGAGATCACCGGGGCGTGTTCGTGCGAGATCGCGCCGTGCAGCAATTCGATCTCGGCGTCGTACTGCCGCGCGCCCTCCAGACAATCGGCCTCACGCAGCAGGAATCCAAAACGATCCTCGTCGTCGAGCGCAGCCAGGCCCAGAGCGCGATAGTCCTCGCGCGCCCCGGCGTAATCGCCGCCGGCGAATAACGCCTCGGCGCGCGCGATGCGGGCCGGCCGCACCAGCGGGCTGCGCGGATAGCGCGAGATCAGATCGCCGGCCGCCCGCGAAGCGTCTTCGGTTCGATCCAGCGTCTTGAGAACTCGCGCACGCTCGAGCAGGGCATACGGTTCCAGTGGATGGCGCGATTTCTGCGCGAGAAACTCGTCTAACATCTGCAGCGCCTGGACCGGCCGGTGCGCCTGACGGTACGCCACGCCCAGATAGAACGTCGCATCCGGCTTGAGATCGCTGGCCGGGAATCTCACGGCGAAATCGCTCAGCATGTTCACGGTCTGCAGCGGATCGTCCTTGCCGAGCAGCGAGCGCGCCCACAGCAGGTAGGCATCATCCACCCACTTTGACTTCGGGTACTGGGCGATCAATTTCTTGGAGTAGGTGATCGCCGGATTGAAGCCTTCGGGCGAACGGTTGACCGGAATCTCGACCAGGTAGGGTTCTCCCTGCGTGGCCTTGTCGTAATTCTTGCGCGCCAGGTAGAACGTGTTCCAGTACGCGCACGCGCCGAGCGGGAGCGCCGCAAACAACCACAGCGCGGACGAGCCCCAGCGCACCGTCCAGGCCCATCTTCTCGCGGGAGGGCGGATCAGGACGTGACCTCGACTTCGCCGCCTGGCGCGCGTGAGATCTTCAGCGAAGGATCGAGATGGGTGATCGCGCCGGCACACACGGTGGCGAGCGCGCGGCCGGTCAGCGTCCAGCCCGCGAACGGCGTGTTGCGCCCGCGGCTCTCGAACCTCGCGGGATCCACGGTCCACTCGGCGCTGGTGTCGATCAGCGTGAGATCGGCGGGCGAGCCC
>JACOSU010000021.1 GCA_016178685.1 Candidatus Eiseniibacteriota bacterium
ATCCGGACCGCGAGCGCTTCGGCCAGTTCCGCCGCCTGGTTATATCCGCGCTCGCGCTCGCGAACGCGATGGAGCGGAACCTCGACCACGAGATCGAAGCGCCCGGGCGGCAGCGCGCGTGCGAGCTCATCGGCGAGAGCGTTCGCGAGCCCCGGCCGCTCGCCGAACTTGAGCGCGCCGACCACGGCGGCCGCCCCTTCGTCGTAGACCCAGGCCGGCCATACTTCGAAACCAGCGTGGGCGCGGCACCCCACGCCCTCGCGCTCGCGCGCGAGGCAGCGCGCGCAGAGCGGAGCGGCGAGCCTTGGAATGCGCGCGCGACACGCATCGCACAGCAGTCGCGCGGGATCGGCCGCGGCGGCGCACACCGGGCAGCGCTGCGGCATCAGCAGCGCCGCCACGCCTTCGCCCGCGCCACGAAATCCCGCGAGCCATGCGGAGGACGTTCCGCTTCGCGTGCTCCCGATTCTCATCGCGGCCAGCCCACCACGCGCATCAACACGTCGGCCGGCACCTCGCGGCCGGTCCAGAGCGCGAGCGACCGGCGCGCCTGGAACACCAGCAGGCCGAGTCCGTCGAACGCCTCGAGCTTCGCTCGTCGCGCGTGCTCCACCCAGAGCGTGAGCGTGGCCCCGTAGACCAGGTCAACGACCAACGTCCCGGCCGCCATCCAGGACGGGAGCGCGATCTCCTCGGGAGCGGTGAGTGGCGTCGCGTTGACCACCAGCGTCGCGCGAGCGAGCGCCTCGCGCTCCTCGCGCGAGCGCCAGGCCACCGCCGTGGCCGGCACGTCGTTCAGTCGCTCGAGCGCCACTTCGGGATGGCGCGAACTCAGCACCGGCGGTGGAGCGCCGGCATCGGTCAGCGCCAGCGCCACGCTTCGCGCCGCGCCCCCCGCACCCAGCACCACGGCGCGCTGGTCTCCCGGCTCACGGCTCAGCGAGTACAGCAGATCCAGAAATCCGGACCCGTCGGTGGTGTCGCCCCACGAGCCCTCGTCGCTGAAACCGACGGTGTTCACCGAACGGGCGCGCCGCGCGTCGATCGAGAGACGCGTCACCCGTTCGCACGCCAGCTCCTTGAGCGGATGCGTGAGGTTGACCCCGCGCAGGCCCTCGCCCGCGAGTTCGCGCAGCCGCCGGTCGAGATCGCCGGGCGCGGTTCGCAGCGCGCGCGACTCGCAGTCGAGGCCGATCGCAGCGAGCCCCGCGCGATGCAACTCCGGTGAGCGGGTGAACTCGAGCGGATCGCCCAGCACCGCGAGCCGCACCGGATCGCTCACACGCCCGCCAGCGCCTCGCGGCGCAGCCGCAGCACCATGAGCGAGCCGAACAGCGCGATCGCGAGACTCGTGACCTGGCTCTCGGTGATGGCGACCGTGCCCACGTTGAGCGCCAGGGCGTTCGGCTCGTAGGCGCGGGTGAAATCGAGCGGGATGCGCACCAGCGCGAACAGGATCATGAACGTCCAGAACAAGGTGCCCGGCACGGAAAACCGGCGACGAGCGAGCCAGGTGTATGCGAACAGCAGCAGCCCCACGAGCGCAAAATAGAGTTGCGAGGGATGAACCGCGGCGTTTCCGAATTCGAGGCCCGCGAACGAATCGGGCGGGAACACCACGCCCCACGGCAGTCGCGTGGGCCGCCCATAGCAGCACCCGTTGAGAAAACACCCGATGCGCCCGAACAGCGTGCCGAGCGCGAGCGAGGGCGTGAGCGCGTCGGCCACCGTCCAGGTCGGCAGGCCGGACCGCTTCGCCCACGCCAGGCCCACCACGGTTCCGAGGATCACGCCGCCATAGAGCGTGAGACCGCCCTGCCACAGCGCGAGAGCGCTGCTCCATTCCCTGCGGAAATCGGGCAGGTGTTCGATCACATACAGCCCGCGCGCCCCGAGAATCGCCGCCACCAGGGCGGCCAGCACCACGGTCACCAGCTTGTCCTCGTCGAGACCGCGGCGACGCGCCTCGCCGAGCGCGATCCAGGTGCCGACCAGAAACGCCACCTCCAGCATCAATCCGTACGAGCGGACGTGCAGAAAACCCCAGTGCAGAATCTCGGGATGCACGAAATCAGATCTCCTGGCGGCGAAGCGCCACGTTCTGGAGCAGTCCGAGCTGCACGCCGTTCACGAGCAGCGCGGTGCCCCCGTACGACAGGAGCGGAAGCGGCAGCCCGGTCACCGGCGCCCACCCCACGGTCATCAGCATGTTGACCATGATGTGGTAGAAGAGCGCGGCCACCAGTCCCGCGGCCATCAGGCTCGCGAAACCGTTGCGAGCGACCATCGCGAGCCGAAACCCGCGCAGGACGACCACCGCGTACAGTATCACCACCGTCAACGCACCGAGGAAGCCCAGTTCCTCACCCACCACCGAATAGATGAAGTCGGTGTGGCGCATGGGAAGGAAGGAGAGCGCCTTCTGGGAGCCTTTCAGATACCCCTTGCCGAGCACTCCCCCCGAGCCGATCGCGATCCTGGACTGAATGATCTGGTAGCCGGCGCCGTAGGGGTCGTTCCCCGGATTCACGAACGTCTCGATCCGGCGCTTCTGGTAATCGGCGAGATGGTTCCACACGTGCGGCAGCGCGTAGGACACCGCGCCGTTGATCGCGAGCACCACGAGCAGGGTCGTGAGTTTCGGGCGGATCACACCCAGCATCACGATCAGCACTCCTGCGAACCACCCCAGCGAACCCGTGACCATGAACAGCGCCGCGTTGAAGACCGGGGAGAGCCCGAGCAGCAGGTTGCCGGCCGGCATGCCGGCCCAGAAGTACAACGTGATGAGGACGACCGGGAACGAGAGGGCGGTCCCCAGATCGGGCTCGCGGGCGACCAGCACGAACGGAATGAGAGTGAGGAGCAGGGGCGGGAACCAGTAGCGCAATTTCCGCAGGTCGAGCTTGGGATGGTCGAGGCGGCGCGCGAGCAGCAGTACGGTCGCGATCTTCGCCAGTTCGCTGGGCTGGAATTGAAGCGGCCCGAGATGGATCCAGCGCTTCGCACCCATCGTGCTGGTGCCGATCACGAGGACCAGCACCAGGCCCAGCAGCGAGATGCCATACAACGGCCAGGCCAGCGAATCGTACGCGCGATAGGGAATGGACGCGGCGATCCACGCGGCGCCGAACGCTACACCCGCCCACATCAGCTGCCGGGTCCACAGTCCCTGATGCGCTCCCGGGACCGACGTCGCGCTGTACACCACGAGCAGACCGAACACGACCAGGCCGATCGCCGCGAGCGCGAGCGGCAGGTCGAGGTCGGGAAGCCGCAGGCGGACCCTAGTCGGCATGCTGGAGCTCCACCAGGGTGTCGGGCGCGATCCGCGCGGGATGAAACTTCGGCTGGAGCGAATCGGGCAGGAATACGTGCCTCAGGATCTGCGCGGCGAGCGGGGCTGCCACGCTGCCGCCGTGCCCGCTGTTCTCGATCATGAACGCGAGCACGATCGTGGGATGTTCGGCCGGGGCGTAGCACACGAAGACCGCGTGCGGCTGGCCGTGCGGATTCTGCGCAGTGCCGGTCTTGCCCGCGACTTCGATTCCCGGCACGCGCGCGGCGGTGCCGGTGCCCGCGTCCACTGCCTTTTCGAGCCCGGCATGCACCGCGCTCCAGGCCGCGGCATCGGCCTCGAGGCCGGCCTGCGTGGGCCGCTCCGGCCGAAACGCGGGCAGGTCGCCCGCTCGCGCGACCGCATGCGGCCTTACCACGCGCCCGCTGTTCGCGACCTCGGCGGTCATGAGGGCGAGCTGGAGCGGTGTCACCAGCAGCTCGCCCTGGCCGATCACAAGGTTCAGCATGGTCCCCTTGCGCCATCGGCCCGCGCCCCAGTGGCGGTCGTACCACGCTTCATCGGGCACCAGCCCGCGACGCTCCTGCGGAAGATCGACTCCGGTCCGATCCCCCAGCCCCAGCGCACGCGCGGTCTCGGCCAGGTGCGGCAGTCCGATGCGGGGCCCCAGCTGGTAGAAATACACGTCACACGAATTCTGAAGAGCCTCGATGAAATCCAGCACGCCGTGCCCGGCCGGTCTCCAGCACGCGAACGGCCGGTCACCGAACACATAGCGGCCGGTGCAGGGCGCGAGCCGCGTATCGGCGCGTGCCACGCCGAATCGCAGCGCCGCCAGCATCGAGACGATCTTGAACGTCGAGCCGGGCGGATACACGCCCTGCAGCGCGCGGTTCAGGAACGGATTCGCGCCGCCCTCGCTGAGCTGCTTCCAGCGGTCCCACGACATTCCGCGCGAAATTTCATTGGGATCGAAGGCCGGGCGGCTCACCATGCCTAGGATGCCGCCGTCGCGTGGATCGAGCGCGACCGCGGCTCCGCGCTCGACGTTCGCCATGGCGTCCTCCATCGCGCGCTGCACGCCGAGGTCCACGGTCAGATAGAGGTTATGCCCGGCCTCGGGACGTTGCGGCGGACCCTCGCTGAGCGTCGAGACGCGCTTGCCCATCGCGTTGACCACCACGAATTCCGCGCCGTCCCTCCCGCGCAGCATGTCCTCGTAGCGCCGCTCGATCCCGGTGCGGCCGATCAGGTCCCCGCTGCGGTAGCCGCCGTCGGAAAGGGAATCCAGCTCCGCTTCATTGATCTCGCCGGCGTAACCCAGAAGGTGGGCCGCGAGCGTCCCGTTCGGGTAGTGGCGCAGCGGCTCGACCTGCACCTCCAGCCCCGGCAGCTCGCTCTTCATCTCTTCGACCGCGGCCCTCATCGCGACCGGCGCGTTGCGTCGGAAGACGACCGACTGTCCGCTGCGCGAGGCGTCCCGCACGCGGCCGCGGACGTCGGCGGTGTCGAGCTCGACCAGGTTCGCGACGCGGCGGATCCAGCGCTCACTCTGAGACACGAGCGCCGCGGCGACGCTCTCGCTCGGAAACGGCCTGAACAGGATGCTGAAATTCGGAGCGCTGTCCGCCAGCAATTCGCCGTGGCGGTCGAAGATCGCGCCGCGCGGAGCGCGCAGCACTTCGAGCCGCACACGATTTTCCTTGGAGAGTTCCGTATAGGTTTCGTGATCGACCACCTGAAGTCGCAGCAGCGCAAGCACCACCAGCGTGAAGCCGAGCGCCACCAGCGCCGCGGCCAGCCGGAAGCGGCCCTCCCTAAGACGACGAACCGGCGTCGAGGACAGCATGTCCGAAGAGGGGGCGCCCGGCGATCCGGCGAATCAGGCCGACCGCCAGGGTCCCGAGCGGGGCGCTCACGATCGCGGCCAGCAGCACGCGCTCCACCGAGTACATCCACCCTGCCGCGCTGCCGAGTTCGAAGGCCGCGCACCAGGCCTGGTGCAGAAGCGTGCACGTGAACAACACGACGAACTGCGTGCGGGCGCTGTCGCGGACCAGCGTGCGGGAGAGCCTGCCGACCGCATAGCCCATCAGCGCCAGCACCAGCGCGTGCCGGCCGAGCCAGTGCGCGGCGTCGAGATCCGCGGCCAGTCCCAGCACGAACCCGCAACTGGAGCCCCAGGTCTCGCCGTGGCGCAGCGCCCAGATCACGGTCGCGAACGTGAGCACATCGAGCACCAGGCCGCGCGCCGCGAGCGCCGACAGCGCGGTCGAGCGCAGCAGCATCGCCACCATGATCACGCTCACGAGCGCGAGCAGGCTCTTCACGGCGCGTCCTCGGGCGCGACCGGATGGGAGATCACGAACGCGTGACGGATGCGCGAGAGCCGCGCCGCGGGGTCCACTTCGATGTCCTGCATGAGCCCGCTCGGATCACGCGCGACGCGCCGAACTCGACCGACCGGCAGCCCGCGCGGATAGCGCCGCGAGAGTCCGGAGGTCACGATCGACTGGCCGGTCCGCACGGTGTCGGTCAGCGGCACGTCGGTCAGCACCAGACGCGGCCGCGGAGCGGAGCTGAATCGCAGCACGCCCAGCACGCCGGTGCTCTCGACCTCGCACGCCACCGCGGAATTGAGATCGGTCAGCAGCACGACGCGGCTCAGAGACGCGTAGCACTCGCCGATCCGCCCCAGCAGTCCGTCGCGGGTCACCACCGCGTCGCCTTCGTGAAGACCCTGCCGCGTTCCACCGCTCAACGTGGCCGCCGCGGGCACCGGCTCTCCGACCAGCGCCAGCACCTCGACCGGCTTGAGCGCGTATCCGCGCCACGCGGGCAACGCGAGCTGTTCGCGCAACTGCTGATTCTCGACCCCCGCGAGCCGCAGCCGCTCGGTCTCGATCTCGAGCTCCGCGATGCGCTGGTGCAGCTGGCGATTGTCGCGCCACGCCGAGGCCGCTCGGTCGAGCGACAGCACGACGCGGTCGAACGGGGCGAACACCCACGCGCCGGCTCCGCGCAACGCGGACTGCGGCAGGCGATCACCCACCAGCAGCAGCAGAAGCGAAAGCGCCGCGTAGAGCCCGAGAAGGGCGCTGCTGCGGCGCTCGGCGGGGGGCAGAAACCCACCCATGCATCAGTCCTTGTGGCCGCTCAGGATCACCTTTTCGAAGTCCTCGATCTGCTCGAGGATCTTGCCGGCCCCCAGCACGACGCATGTGAGCGGGTCCTGGGCGACTCGGATGTTCAGGTTCGTGACTTCGCGCAGCAGCATGTCGAGCCCGCGCAGCAGCGCGCCGCCGCCGGTCATGAAGATGCCGCGATCCACGATATCCGCCGCGAGCTCGGGCGGCGTCCGCTCCAGACACTCGCGCAGCGCGTTCACGATCTGGCCGATCGGCTCCTGCAGCGACTCGCGGATCTCGACGCTCGAGACGCGCAGCGTGCGCGGGATTCCCCGCACCAGGTCGCGCCCCTTGATCTCCATATCCATCTCTTCGGGGAGCGGGAACGCCGACCCGATCTCGATCTTGATCCGTTCGGCGGTCTGTTCGCCGATCAGCATGTTGTACGCCTTCTTGGCGTAATTCATGATCGCTTCGTCCATTTCGTCGCCACCGGTGCGGATGGACGTCTTGGTGACGATGCCGTTGAGCGCGATCACCGCGATTTCCGTAGTGCCGCCGCCGATATCCACCACCATGTTTCCGGTCGGGGTGTCGACCGGCAGGCCCACGCCGATGGCGGCCGCGATCGGCTCCGGCACCAGCAGCACTTCGCGCGCTCCGGCGCGCTCGGCGGAATCGACCACCGCGCGCTTCTCGACTTCGGTAATCCCGGATGGCACGCAGATGATGATGCGCGGGCGCACCAGGAATTTGTGCTTCTGAACGCGGTGGATGAACTCGCGCATCAGGTCTTCGGTGAGCTCGAAGTCCGCGATCACACCGTCCTTGAGCGGACGCACGGCGCTGATTTCGTCCGGGGTTCGTCCCAGCATCAACTTCGCATCGCTGCCCACCGCGCGTACCCGACCGGTGGCCCGGTCGACCGCGACCACCGAGGGTTCGTTCAGCACGATGCCGCGCCCCTTGACGAACACCAGGGTGTTCGCCGTGCCGAGGTCCATGGCAACATCGGTGGAGAAGAAGCCCATCAGGCTGTCGAGGAACATCCCTGCCTCTCCGTAGGTTCGGTGGTGGTGCGGTTGGTCACCCGGGGGCGAGCGGGAGCGGGGGCGAGCGAGGAGAGCCACGCGGGCCTCCATGCCCATCAGGCACCGGCACGCTAGCACCCCCGGGGTCCGAGCCGCAAGCGTCCCGTTTTCATCCGCCGGGCGCAGGTTCGTGGCACTCCGCCGGCCCGCGTGGGGTAAGACGGAGGTGGACCGGCAGGCGCCCGGCTTACGGCGCGCGTTGACCCCCACTTTCACGCGATGATACCTTTCTGCCTGTGTTCCTGCCGCCCCGCGAGACGGAATGACTCGGCTCAGGCGCTGTGCCGTACTCCTGCTGCCCCTGCTCGTGGGACTCGCGTCCCTGAGCGGGCCGGGCCGCGCGCAAACCTCGTCGTCCCGTTTCGCGTTCGCGGACACCACGCTGCTG
>JACOSU010000116.1 GCA_016178685.1 Candidatus Eiseniibacteriota bacterium
CCACCCACATCAACCCGGACGGCGACGGGATCGGCAGCGAGGTCGCGTTCGCGCGCTGGCTGGAGTCCCTGGGCAAGAGCGTGCGCATCCTGAACGACTCGGTGACGCCCAGCGCGTTTCTGTTTCTCACCGACGAGAATCCGATCGAGGTCTTCGAAGCCGAGCCCGCCGAACGGCGCTTCGCCGAGGCCGACGCGCTCGTGGTGCTGGACACCAGCAATCGCCAGCGCATCGGGAGGCTCGCACCGCTGATCGACCGCCACGAGATCACGGTCGGGGTGATCGACCACCACGTCACGCACGCCCAGGGTTTCGGCCAGGTCAACGTGATCGAGCCCGAGGTGGCGGCCACCGGCGAGTTGATCTACGACCTGATCCGCGAAGCGGGAGGCGCGCTCGATCGAACCACCGGGCAGGCGCTCTACGTCGCGCTCATGACCGACACCGGCGGTTTCCGTTACTCGAACACCGACAGCCACGCGCACCGCATGGCGGCCGAGCTGCTGGGGCTGGGTCTCGACCCCGAGGAGCTGCACGCACGCGTGCACGCCAATGCTCCGGCTGGCCGGCTGCGCTTTTTCGGCGAGGCGCTGGCGGGCCTCGAAGTGCTCGAGGAAGGGCGGCTGATCGTGCTCGAGGTGGCGCCGGAGCAGTTCCAGCGCCACGGGCTGGTGGGCGCCGACACCGAAGGACTGGTGGACATGCCGCGAGCGATTGCCGGCGTCGAGGTGGTGGCGTTGTTCTCGGAAGTGGAGAGCGGCAAAGTCAAGGTGAGCCTGCGTTCGACGGGACGCGTGTCGATCGATCAGGTCTGCTCGCGGCTGGGAGGCGGCGGGCATCCGCATGCGGCGGGCGTGTTGTTGCGAGGAACGCGGCAACAGGCACGCGAGCGCATCCTGCCCGGATTGCGCGCGCTGCTCGAGCTGCCGGCGGAGGCCGGCGACGCGGGTCGATCGTGAATGGCGGGACCGCGACCCTCACCGCGCGCCGGCTCGCGATCGCGGTCGAGGCACGCGGCCTCAGGCATCGTTTCGGACCGCGCGTGGCGCTCGAGCCCCAGACGTTTTCATTCGGCGAAGGCGGGGTGGTCGCCGCGACCGGTCCCAACGGCTCGGGAAAGAGCACGCTGCTCCGCATCGTGGCGGGACTCCTGCGCCCGAGCGGCGGCGAATCGGTGGTCACGCTCGACGGGCGCGCGATCTCCGCATTCGACCGGCGAAAAGTGCTCGGGTTCTCGTCACCCGAACTCTCGTTCTACGACGAATTCACGACCTCCGAAAACCTCGAGTTTGCGGCCCGCTCCGCGCTCGCAGCGCTCGAGCGCGTGAATCTCGCCGAGCGCGCCGGCGACCGGGTCGGCACGCTGTCGTCGGGTCTGCGCCAGCGGCTGCGGCTCGCGTTCGCGACGCTCGGGGATCCGCCTCTGCTGCTGCTGGATGAGCCGGGCAGCCATCTCGACGATGACGGGCACGCACTGGTCGAGCGCGTGGTCCGGGAAGGGGCCGGGCGCGGCCTCGTGCTTCTGGCCACCAACGATGAAAGGGAGTGGCGTCTTGCCGAACGGCGCATCCAGCTCCGCGGCCGCGATCTGGGCCATTCTGCGTAAGGAGTGCCGCAGCGAGTGGCGGACGCGCTACGGTCTCAGCGCGGCGCTGCTGTTCGCGGTGACCACGCTCACCGCCGTGAGCTTTGCGGCCGGCCGCATGCCCGATCGCACCGACGTGCTGGCGGCGCTGCTGTGGATCGTGCTGCTGTTCGCCGCGCTGGCCGCGCTCGCCCACTCGTTCGTGCGCGAGGTCGAGGCCCACACCCTCACGCTGCTCCGGCTGCTGGCCTCGCCGAGTTCGATCGCGCTCGGCAAGCTGATCTTCAACCTGCTGTTCCTCGGCGTGCTGGAGCTGGTGACGGTGCCGCTGTTCCTGGTGCTGATGGGAGCCCCGCCGCCAAACTGGGGGCCGTTCCTCCTGCTGCTGGCGCTCGGCAGCGCCGCGCTGGCGGCGGCGGCGACGCTGGTCGCAGCGCTGATCGCGCAGACGCGGGGCCGCGGCGCGCTGTTCGCGGCGCTCGCGCTGCCCCTGTTGCTCCCGGTGCTGGCCGCGACCGTGAGCGGAACCCGAGCGCAGTGGAGCGGCGGCTCGGTCGCCCCTGCCGCGAAGCTGCTCATCTCGTACACGCTCGCCGTGATGGCCGTCAGTTTGCTGTTGTATGATCACCTGTGGGAGGAGTGAGTCTCGGTGACCTTGCGTGTCTGGTTGTTCGTGTGGGTGGCGGCGGGGATCGCGGCGGGTTTCCTGTGGGCACCGGTGGTTCCGGTGCTGGAGGACACGACGCGCGTCTTCTATTTTCATTTTCCCGCCGCGATCATCACCCCGGTCGCTCTGGCTTGGTCGATGCTGCACAGCGCGCTGTACCTGTGGCGCCGCGACCTCGCGAACGACGACCACGCGGCCGCGGCCGCCGAGCTGGGGCTGCTGTTCTGCGTGGCGGCCACGGTGAGCGGCTCGATTTGGGCGCACTCGATGTGGGGCTCGTACTGGAACTGGGATCCGCGGGAAACGTCGATCTTCTTCGTGCTGCTGCTCTACGGCGCCTACCTGGCGCTGCGGGCCAGTATCGAGGACCCCGCGAGACGCGCGCGCCTGTCGGCGGTATATTCATGCGTGGCGTTCGTGCCCGGGCTGTTCCTGATCTTCGTCGTGCCGCGGATCTACTTCTCACTGCATCCGGATCCGCTGCTCAACAGCCGTGGCAAGGCGGACATGGATGGGCGCATCATGGCCTGCGCCGTGGCCCTGGTGCTGGGATTCGGCGCGCTGTTCTTCTGGATGCTCTCGCTGCGCGTTCGCCTTGGACGCGTCGAACGCGCGAGAGAATCCGTCGCGAGCTAGCCTCAGGGTATCGGCGGCGCCTCGCGTCGCACGTGCGGCCCGGGGCCTGCGGGGGGTTCCTTGAAGGGTAACGTGGTCGTTCTGGGAGTGGCCCTGCTCACGTGGGGGCTGCTGTTCGTCTATCTGGTGCGGCTCGAGCGCCGCATCCGGGATCTGGAGAAGCGATGAACGTGAAGGTGGTGCTGGCCCTGATTCTGCTGGCGGTGGCCGCGGTGTTCGGAGCCACCAGCTTCAAGAAGTCGGTGACGCCGTACATCTCGTTTCGCGAGGCGCGCCACTCGGCGGGGCTGGTGCAGGTGAACGGCGTGCTGGCCGACAAGAACTACATCCTGAAGCCCACCGAGCAGTTCCTCGAGTTCCGTCTCAAGGACGGACAGGGAGAAATTCTGCCGGTCCGTTACCGCGGCGTGATTCCGGGCAACTTCGACCAGGCGGTCTCGGTGGTCGCGATCGGCCGCTACGACGCGGATCACTTCGAAGCCGAGCAGTTGCTGGTCAAGTGTCCGTCGAAGTACCAGGCCGCGGCGGAACGCAGCGCGAAGAGCTCATGAATGTTCGCCCGCTGAGGTCGGGCCTGGTGCTGGCGCTCGGCATCGCGGCCGCCCCCCTGGCGCTCGCGGCCGCCGGCGTGCTGAATCCGGGTCAGATGCTGAACTGGATCGCGTTCCTGGCGTCGATCGTCGCGGGCCTCGCGTTCCTGGCCGCAAGCGGCGGCCGCGAAGCGGCGCTTCCCACCGCGCGCGCGGCCTACCGGATCCAGTGGATCGCGTACGTCGCCGCGGCGGTCTATCTGTGGCACATCCTGTTCACGCATCAGTTCCGCTATCAGTACGTGGCCTCGTATTCGTCGCGCTCGATGCCGGGGCAGTACGTCTACGCGGCGTTCTGGGGCGGACAGGAAGGCACGTTCATGCTGTGGGCCCTGCTCACCTGCACGCTCGGCCTGATTCTCCTGCGCGTCCGTCACGCGCTGACGTGGACCGCGATGTTCTTCCTGAACCTGCCGCTCGTGATGCTGGGACTGGTCACGGTGATGCGCGGACCGTTCCTCGAGTTCGCGCCCGGCAGCATTCCGCTGGACGGGACCGGATTGAACCCGCTGCTCCAGGATCCATGGATGACCATCCATCCGCCGGTGTTGTTCACCGGTTTTTCGTCGCTCGCGGTTCCGTTCGCGATCGCGATGGCCGCGCTGGTGAAGCGCGAGTACGACGGCTGGATCAAACTGGCGCTGCCGTGGGCGGTGCTTTCGACCGGGGTGCTGTCCATGGGCTTCATCATGGGCGGCGTGTGGGCCTACAAGGTGCTGGGCTGGGGCGGATACTGGGGCTGGGATCCGGTCGAGAACGGCTCGCTGATTCCGTGGCTCTCCAACGTCGCGATGCTGCACGGCCTGCTGATCCAGCGCGTGAGCGGGAGCCTGCGGAGAACGAACTTCTTCCTCGCCGTCACATCCTACGTGCTGGTGCTGTACGCGTCGTTCCTCACGCGCAGCGGCGTGCTGGCCGATTTTTCCGTGCACTCGTTCGTCAATCTCGGGCTCAACGGGTTCCTGCTTTCGTTCCTGATCTGCGTCGGGGTGCTGGGCTACGCCCTCGTGATCTGGCGCCTGCGCGACATCCCCGGCCCGCAGCGGCCGCTCGGCAACATTTCGCGAGAGTCCATGATGTGGCTCGGGCAGCTGGTCCTGATGCTGATGTGCGCTCTCACGGCGGTCGGGATGAGCGCGCCGCTCATCACCCGCCTGTTCGGCCCGCCCTCGAACGTCCAGACCTCGTACTACAACCTGGTGAACGCGCCGCTCGCGGTCGCGCTCGGCCTGCTGATGGGCATCGCCCCCCTGATGCGCTGGCGCGAACAGGACTCACGATCGCTGCTGCGGGCCGCGCTGCCCGCCGTGATGCTCGCGAGTGTGGCCGCGCTCGCCGCGGCGATCGCGGGCGTGCGCGAGCCGCTGCCGATCTGCGTCGTGTTCGGAGCCGCGTTCGCGCTGACCGCGAACCTGGTGGTGACGGTGCGCGGATTCCGCTCGGGCTGGAAGCACGGGGTCGCGTACCTGGGCCACACCGGCGTCTCGTTGCTGCTGATCGGGGTGGTGGCTTCTTCGAACTGGGGCCGGGCCGTGCAGGTGCAGCTGCCGCGGGGAGAAGAGCGCTCGGCGCTGGGTTACCGGCTGACCTACCAGGGCGTCCGGCGCGAGCGCGACGGTCGCGACCGCGTGATGATCGCGGTCAACGCTCCGGAGGGACGCTTCCGGGCGATGCCGCGTCTCTACTGGAGCGAGTTCAACCAGGGTTACATGAAGAAGCCGCACATCGAGCGCTTCCTCACGCATGACGTCTACATCTCGCCGCTCGAGATGGTGGGGGCGGATTCGCGCCGCAGCGACGCGGGCGAGAACGCGGTATGGTTCGAGAAGGGTGAGAGCAAGAAGATCGGACAGGTGAAGTACACGTTCATCGACTTCGATCGGCAGATGGGCGACGTGGTGCGTATCGCCGCCCGGATGCGCGCCGAGATCGGTGGAAGAACCGTGACCGTGCGTCCGGTGCTCGAGATGAACCTTCAGAACGGCGTTCCCAACCGGATCCCAGACTACCTGCCGGGAGGGGGTTCGGTCGTGATCGCCACCGTCGATCCGAACACTCACCGGGTGGCGCTCGTGGTGCCGGGCATGGAACAAGCCCGGGAGGACGGCGGCGGGGTGCTCGCGGTTGAGTTGAGCACCAAGCCATTGATCAACCTGGTATGGCTGGGCGCGATCCTGATGCTGGGCAGCGTATTCATGAGCGTCGCGCGGCGAGCGATGGATCTTCGCCGCGCGTAAGGCTCGAACCCACCGGGCGGTGTTTCGCCGGGCCTCTTTTTTTTTGATTGTTGAGTGCACAAATGTGCACTAGACTGCGATCACGGTGATGGAATCCCATGTTCGAATCCCTGAACGACCCGGTGGACGTGCTGACCGCCTTTCTGGACGGCCAGATCCAGCCCCTTCGCTTCCGGTGGAAGGGGCGCGTGATCCGCGTGGCCCGGGTGACGGGGAAATGGAATCGACGGGATGGACAGTCCCGTCTTCAGTACTTCGCGATCGAGGACGCTTCGAACACCAGCTACGAGCTGTGTTACGACCCGCGTGGTCCTCACTGGATCCTGTGCCGGGCGTGGGTTGGGAGCGAGGGAGGATGAACCCGTGATCCTGCTCATCGACATGGATGCGTTCTTCGCTTCGGTCGAACAGGCCCACCATCCTCGCCTGCGCGGAAAACCGGTGATCGTGTGCGGCGATCCCTCGAGGCGTGGGGTCGTGACCGCGGCCTCCTATGAAGCTCGTCCCTTCGGCGTCCGGGCGGGAATGCCGCTCGCAGAAGCCCGGCGGCTTTGCCCTCAAGCCGAAACCGTCGAGGGAAATCCCGGCAAGTACATCGCCCTGTCGGTCCGGCTGCTCGACCTCTATCTCACGTATTCACCCGACGTCGAGCCCTTCAGCGTCGATGAAGCGTTTGTGGGACTGGCGAAGGGCGTGACGCTCGATGAGGCCGAAGAGATTGCGGGCCGCATCCAGAGCGCGATCGAGGAGCGGTTCTCGCTCGGAGCTTCGATCGGGATCGGGCCCAACAAGCTGGTGGCGAAGATGGCATCGGGAGTGCGAAAACCACGCGGACGAACTGCGCTCGATGAAGATGGGTTCCGCAGCGTGTTCTGGCCGCGCGAAGTGCAGGAGATGTGGGGCGTCGGGCCCAGGCTCGCCGAGCGCATGCGGTCGCTCGGGATTCAGACCGTCGGCGACCTGGCCCGCGCCCCCGAGAGTGCCCTCGAGGCGGCGTTCGGAGTGATCGGACCTCAGTTGCGCGAGGCCGCATGGGGGAGGGACGACACTCCGCTGGTTCCGTACCATCAGACCGTCGCGCCGAAATCGATGGGGCATGAGGTTACTCTGACCTTGGATTCCGGGGATCCGGCCTTCCTCGAAGGAACGCTCTTGAGGCTTTCCGACCAGGTGACACGGCGTCTGCGCGCGGACGGATACTCCGGCAGGATCGTGACGCTGAAGTTGCGGAACCACCGCTTCGAAACCTGCACCCGGCAGCAGGCGCTGAGCTCGCATACGGACGATCCCCAGCGGGTGTTCGAAGTGGCGCGCGAGCTGTGGAGGCTCAACTGGAAGGGCGGCCCGCTCCGGCTGCTGGGCGTGAGCGTTTCAGGTCTCGAACGAGTGGCCACCGAGAACCAGTGCGAGCTGTTCGACGGGGATCGGAGATCCCGAAGTCTGATCGAGGCGCTCGATCGAATGAGGGACAAATTCGGGGAGGCGAGCGTGGTACCGGCAGGAGCCCTGACGCACGAGATCAAGCTGCGTCACGTTCCTTTTGGTGCGATCTCGACGCACCCCGGGAACGAGCGTCGATCATGACGCCTTCGAACCCTCCGGGGGAGATCCGGGTCGGCACCTCCGGATACTCGTTCCCGGACTGGGTAGGACCGTTCTACCCGCCGGGAATGAAGTCGGGAGAATTCCTCTCCTCCTACTCGCGTCAATTCGACGTGGTCGAAGTCAATTCCACGTACTACCGCATTCCTCCCCCGCGAGTGATCGAGCAGATGGAACGCAAGACGCCCGACGATTTTCACTTTGTGGTCAAACTCCATCAATCGATGACGCACGAGGGCGATCTCGAGTCCTCGAACGTCCGCGATTTTCTCGCGGCGCTCGCTCCGCTCCAGAGCGCTGGCAAGTATGACGGACTGCTCGCCCAGTTCCCGTGGGGATTTCGCCGGTCCCGGACCAGCCTCGAGCATCTGGTCACGCTGCGGGAGAAGTTTCCCGGAGAGCCGCTGTGGGTCGAGTTCCGCCACGATTCCTGGGCGATTCCCGAAGTGCCGGTCTTCCTGCGCGAGCACGCGCTCGGATTCTGCGCGGTGGATGAGCCGGCTCTGCAGGGTTTGATGCCTCCCGTCACCGCGGTCACGACCGACTGCGCCTACGTGCGCTTCCATGGGAGGAACGCCGGGACCTGGTGGGCGAGGCCCGCTCGCCCAAACGACCTGTTCGGCCCCGCGACCGGAGCGTCGGGCGGCCCCGAACCCTCGAAGAGCACTCAACGCCGGGAGCGAGGCGGGGGCGACCGCTACGATTACGATTACAGTGCGGCCGAACTCGGGGAGTGGGTGAAGCGCATCGCCGAGCTCGCGCAGCAGGCGCGACGCACCTATCTGTTCTTCAACAACTGTCACGCCGGACAGGCCGCGCGCAACGCCTCCCTCATGAAGGAGCTTCTTCGCCAGCAGCAGCTTCCGGCCTGAGACCCCCTCGAAACGCATCGCGGATCGATCCGGGTTGCCCGTGAGGCCGGACGTCGGATAGGTTTCGACGTGCTGCGGCGTTCCTGCCTCGACGCTCATGCCCGATCCTTCTCACGAGGAGATGCTCCGGTGACCGAGACTCCGCATCCGCCCGCGTTCATCACCGCCCCGCCGTTGCGCGTGCTGTTTCTGTGCACGCACAATTCCGCGCGCAGCCAGATCGCCGAGGGCCTGGCGCGCGCGCTGGCGCCCGCGGGAGTCGAAGCATGGAGCGCGGGCACGTCGCCCGGGACCGTGCACGCTCTCGCGATCGAGGTGATGCGCGAAGCCGGCCTCGACATTGGTTCGCAGCGATCGAAGGGTCTGGACGATGTTCCGTGGAGTGAGGCCGACACGGTCGTGACGCTGTGCGGGGAGGCCGAACAACATTGCCCGGTCCTGAAAGCCGGAGTTCGGCGTGTGCACTGGCCGCTCCCGGATCCGGCCGCGGCGCCCAAGTCCGAACGGCTCGCGGCGTTCCGCGCGGCTCGCGACGAGATCCGCTGGCGCGTGGCATCGCTCTGGCCGCGCGGCTGATTCTAGGGCGCTCCGGCGCCTCAGTGCGTGCGGCGCTCGACCGTGATCGCGGGGTTGCGGCCCTGGACGAACGTTTCGCATTCGCGCACGTCGTCCGGGCTGCCGAGGAAGAGCGGAGTGCGCTCGTGCAGCGAAGCGGGCGAGATCTCGAGGATGCGGCGCTCACCGTCGGTCGCAGCCCCTCCCGCCTCTTCCGCGATCAGCGCGAGCGGCGCCGCCTCGTACAGCACGCGCAGCTTGCCGCGCCGATTCTTTCGATCGCCGGGGTAGAGGAAGATTCCCCCGTAGAGCAGATTGCGGTGGAAGTCGGCGACCAGCGACCCCACGTAGCGTGAACTGTAGGGCCGGCCGGTGGCATCGTCATCGACCTTGAGGTAGTCGACGTAACGCTTGACGCCTTCCGTCCACTGCGAGTAGTTGCCCTCGTTGACGCTGTACGTGCGCCCCCGCTGCGGCGTGTGGATGTTGGGGTGGGAGAGCAGGTACTCGCCGATGCTGGGCTCGAACGTGAAACCGTGCACGCCGTGCCCGGTGGTGTAGACCAGCATGGTGCTCGAGCCGTACATCACGTAACCCGCGCACAGCTGGCGAACACCGGGCTGCAGACAATCCTTCAACGTTCCGCCGCCGCGCCGGGTCACGCGCGGGAGCACCGAGAAAATCGTGCCGATATTGACGTTCGCGTTGATGTTGGAGGATCCGTCGAGCGGGTCGAAATTCACCACGTACTTGCCGACCGGCTGCCCCTCGGGAACCGGAATGACGTCCTCGTCCTCCTCGGACGCGAGCACCGCGAGCTGCCCGGTCGAGCCCAGCACGCGCGTGATGGTCTGGTGCGCGAAGACATCGAGCTTCTGCACCTTCTCGCCGTGGACGTTTTCGGTGCCGGTGAAGCCCAGCACGTCCACCAGTCCGGCGCGCACCACTTCGCGGTTGATCATCTTCGAGGCCAGCGCGATGTCCATCAGCACGGACGTGAACTCGCCGGTCGCCTCGGGATGCAGCCGCTCCTCCTGTTGCAGGAACTGCGACAGCGTGACCGCGCGGCTGTACATGGAGATCTCCAAGGTCTAGGCCCTGTCTGAGAACGCCACACGCAGGTAGCGCTCGATGAACGCGACATGAATCATCGCGATGAAGTTCACGGCCAGCTTCTCGAAGCGCGTGCACAGACGGCGGCACTCCTTGAGCCAGCCGACGCACTGCT
>JACOSU010000117.1 GCA_016178685.1 Candidatus Eiseniibacteriota bacterium
CAGCCGCCGTAGTAGCGCTTCTTCGCGAGCCCTTCGGCGTACTTGTTGTTCATCTCGGTGCCGAGCGCTTCGAGCACCGCGGGGCTCACGAAGTTCTCGGAGGCGATCAGCTCGAGGGTCTCGAGCTCACGGCGGCGCTCGCCGTCGATCGCATCGCGAATCGCGGGATCCTGGTCGCGGAGCGTCACCGGGTCACCCTTGCCGGAAATGGCCGGCTTCGTAGTTCGAGATCTTGCCGAGGCGCGCCAGGTGGCGTCCGCCTTCGAACGGGGTCTCGAGCCACACGCGCATCCAGCCCGCGACCGCCTCGTGATCCGAATTCGTGCGGCCTCCGAGCGCCAGCACGTTCGAATCGTTGTGGAGCCGGGTGAGCCGCGCGGTCTCTGCGCTCGTCACCACCGAGGCCCGCACACCCCGCACCTTGTTCGCCGCGATGCTCTCGCCGATCCCGCTTCCGCCCAGCACGATGCCGCGTTCGGCCGCGCCCACCGCCACCATCTCGGCGACCGGAATGCAGAAATCGGGATAGTCGACCGGCGGTTCGGGGGCGTGCGTGCCGAGATCCACGATCTCGTGCCCGAGCGACTCGAGTTCGCGCTTGAGACGCTCCTTGAGCACGAACCCCGCGTGGTCGGTTCCGAGCGCGACGCGCACGCCGGCCGCTACGGCTGCCGGATCGCGGCGCCGGCCGGCGCGCCGGCGCGCTGCGGCACCGCGTGCAGCCAGCGGTGGCGGTCCGCCTGCTCGCCCCGGACGATTCCGAAGAACGCGTCCTGAACCGCCTTCGTCACAGGGCCCCGCTCTCCACGCCCCACCGTGATGCGGTCGACCGACGTGATCGGGGTCACCTCGACCGCGGTGCCGCTGAAGAACAGTTCGTCGGCCAGATACAGCATCTCGCGCGGGATGATGGCCTCGCGGACCCGATAACCGAGCTCGGTCGCGAGCGTGAACACCGTCTCGCGCGTGATGCCGAGCAGGATGCTGCTGTGCGCGGGCGGCGTGAGGATCTCACCCCGGTACACGAGGAACAGGTTCTCGCCGCTGCCTTCGCTCACATATCCCTGCACGTCGAGCGCGATCGCCTCGGCATATCCGTCCGCGTTCGCCTCGAGGCGCAGCAGCTGCGAATTCAGGTAGTTGCCGCCCGCTTTCGCCATCGCCGGCAGCGTGTTCGGCGCCATTCTCGCCCAGGTGCCGACCTTGACCGCGACGCCCTTCACCTGGGCATCGGCCCCCAGGTATTTTCCCCACGGGTAGGCCGCGATCGCGACCTCGATCGGGGTGCCGGTCGGATCCACACCGACGTGATCGTAGCCGCGGTACACGAGCGGACGGACGTAGCACTCGTCGAGGCGGTTCTGCGAGACCGTCTCGACGCACGCCGCCGAGACCTCTTCGCGCGTGTACGGCACGTCCATCCGGTACACCCTGGCCGAGAAGAACAGCCGCTCGATGTGGTCTTCGAGCCGGAAGATCGCGGGCCCGGCGTGCGTCTTGTAGCAGCGGATGCCTTCGAACACGCTCGATCCGTAGTGCGCGACATGGGAAAGCACGTGGATCCTCGCGTCATCCCAGGGTACCCACCGCCCGTTCATCCAGATCGACTCACTCTTCGTCATCGACATGACGGACCTCGCCGGACCATTCCCCTGTCGTCGTGCGCCCTAGGCCGAGCGCGCACGCAACGCCTCATGAACCCGTGGAACCACTCGCTCCAGATGGCGCCGGATGCGGCGCCAGCATTCCTCGTACGCCTCGATCGACGCCCCGAAGGGGTCGGAAACCGCGAGCTCCGGTTCGCCCGGTTCCGGCCACTCGCTCAGCACATGGCTCTTGTTCGGGTCGGCGCCCTGGCCCAGCACGGCAGAGAGGTGTTCGCGCTCCATCACCAGGATCAGGTCCGCCCGCGCGAGCAGCACCGGTGTCACGCGCATCGCCCGGTGCTCCGACAGGTCGCTTCCGGCCGCGCGACAGATCTGGATCGCGCTCTCCGCCGCCCGCTGGCCGTCGTGCGCGGCGGTCCCCGCCGATCGCACCTCCACCCGTTCGCGCTCACTCGCGAGCGCCAGATCCAGCGCGGCCGCGGCCATCGGGCTCCGGCAGGTGTTTCCGGTGCACACCAGAAGCACACGATAGATGGATTCGGGAGACATGCCACTCAACAATAGGCCCCGCTTCCGGGTGAGTCAACCGGCGGCGCCGCGGCGCGCGTCGATGAATTCTCCGAGGTCCGACGTGACATCCAGAGCACCGGAGCGGAGCAGCCGCGGTTGCGCCCCGCTCACGTCGATCAGCGTCGAAGCCAGGCCGCCGGTCCGCGGACCGCCGTCGAGCACCAGGTCCAGCTGATTTCCGAACACTCTCAGCACTTCGTCGGCGGATTGCGCCGGCGGCTGGCCCGACAGATTCGCGCTGCTCGAGACCACGGGTCCACCGATTCGCTCGAGCAGACGCTGGCACAGCGTGTCCCTTGGGCAGCGCAGCGCGACGGTTCCTCCGGCGCCGCGCACGCGAGGTGGAACGATCGGCGCGGCATGGAAGATCAGCGACAGCGGCCCCGGCCAGTATTTCGCGATCAGTCGTTCCGCCACCTCGCCGACTTCGGACGCGAGTCCCCACGCCTGCCGCGGCTCCGGAATCAGCGAGATCACCGCGAGCGACGGATCGCGGCGCTTCAAGCGTGCCACCATTTCGACCGCCGACACGTCGAACAGCGAGCATCCGAGCCCATACAGCGTGTCGGTCGGAAACGCGATCACGCCGCCACGCAGCACCGCCTCGGCGGCGGCACGCAGCGCGCGCTCGTCGGGATCCGCCGGATCTACCCGGATCACCTCCACCGGTCAGCCTCTCGCCTTGCGGCGTCGCGCCAGCGGCCGTTCGAGCCGCAGCGCAAGGGCGCGATCGTTCAGAGCCAGGATGCGGAGCGCGAGATGCGCCGCGTTGCGCGCGCCCCACGTCCCCACCCCCAGAGTGCCGACCGGCACACCGGGCGGCATCTGTACGGTCGAGAGCAGTGCGTCGAATCCCGCGAGCGGCGAACTCGCGAGCGGCACCCCGAGCACCGGAAGCCGGCTGTGCGCGGCCATCGCGCCGGCCAGATGCGCGGCGCCCCCCGCGCCCGCGATCAGCACTTCGAGACCGCGACCCCTGGCGCCCTTCGCCCACCGGGCCGCGGCGTCGGGAGTGCGATGCGCCGAGCGCACCGCGATCTCGCAGCTCACGCCGAACTCGGCCAGCACGTGAGCGGATTCCTCCATCACCGCACGATCCGATTCGCTGCCCATCACGATTCCGACCCGCGCGCGCGGGCCCCGCCGAAGCCCCATCGAATTACCCTCCGTGAGCACCGGAGGCCGCGCCGGCAGCGCTCTCCGCCTCGCCGCCCCCTCCGCCCGCAGCGATGTCCCGCCGGCAGCGCCAGCCCGAACCCCCCAACCTGTCGATCGCCCGGTAGGCCCGCTCGCGCGCCGCGGCCACGCTGGGGCCCTCCGCCACTACATAGGCGGCCCGTCCCCCGCTGGCCGTCCATGCCCCGTCCCTCCACGCGGCCGCGGCATGGATCACGTGGGTGTCGGAATCCTCCATGCGATCGAGCCCTTCGATTCTACCGCCACCGCGCAGCGCGTCGGGGTAGCCTTCATCCACCAGCGCCACCGCGACCGCGGCACCGTGCTCCCTCGTGATCGCGCCGTCATCCAGCGAGCCCATCGCAGCGCTCTTCAGCAGCGCGCCCAGAGCTCCGCCCGTAATCGGCAACACCGCCTGCGTCTCCGGATCTCCGAACCGGGCATTGAATTCGAGGACCCGCACGTCGCTCGATCCGATCATGAGCCCGCAGTAGAGCAGGCCGCGATAGGGCGAGCCGCGACGCGACATCGCTTCCAGCACCGGCTGGACGATCCGCTCCCCCACTTCGCGCTCGAGCGACGCATCCACCCGCTCCAACGGCGCGCACGATCCCATCCCGCCGGTGTTGGGCCCATGGTCGTGATCCAGCGCCCGCTTGAAGTCCCGCGCCGGGGCCAGCAGCACGTGCCGCATTCCATCGCAGATCGCCATGATCGTGGCTTCCTCGCCTTCCAGGAATTCTTCGATCACGACGCTGCGGCCGCCCGCGCCCAGGCGGCCCTCGAGGCAGCCGGCCACGAACCGTTCGGCCTCTGCGCGCTCGCGGGCGACACACACGCCCTTTCCGGCCGCCAGTCCATCCGCCTTGATCACCCACGGCGCCCGAAAACGATCGAGCGCCTGCTGCGCCTCGGTCCACCGCTCATGACGCTCGGCTCGCGCGGTGGGCACGCCGGCTGAAATCATGATCTGTTTCGCGAACCACTTGCTCGACTCGAGTCGGGCGGCCTCGCGCGAGGGGCCGAACGTGGCCACGCCGCGCTCGCGCAGCGCATCCGCAACCCCCGCCGCCAGCGGGGCCTCGGGTCCGATCACGACCAGGTTCACGCGTTCCCGGGCACACAGCGCCGCCAGAGCGCCGGCATCGCTCTCGGCCACGCTGAAGCACCGGAAGTGGCGCGCCGCCCCCTCGTTGCCCGGCGCCAGAATGACTTCGGCTACCGCATCCTCGCGCGCAAGCCGCCGCGCGAGCGCGTGCTCACGTCCACCGCCGCCGACGATCAGAATCCGCAAGGAGGACACATTCGGACTCTAGCCACGCACCGAGAGAGGGTCAAGCGACGCGGCCCCACATTGCGCCCCGACATCGACCGGCCGCTCGCACGCGCTCCACGATGCCAGCAGGTCGATGCCGGGCAGCGCTGCCGTCTCGCGCTCGATCCCGGCCGCCCCGCCTTTCCCGTTCACGACGCCCGCGGCGGAGCGTACGAGCGCAAGGCAATGCGATCCCGGTGTTCGGCGCATCGCCAAGATCGCGAATCAGCACCGTGACCGCCACCGACGGAGACGCCGCCGCGAGCGGCATGCCACAGGCGTTCGCGAGCGCCTCGTCCACCCCGGCAGCAAACCCGGCTGCCTCCCGGACGCCCGTCGTCAGGGATGAAACCGGTCGGCCCGCCCGATCAGGACGGAGGTCTCTGGCCCCCCAGCTCGGCCTTGAGCAGATCCTGCACCACCTGCGGCACGGCCTGGCCAGCACTCTTCTTCATGACCTGCCCGACCAGAAATCCAAGCGTCGCGATCTTACCGCCGCGGTACTGGGCGACCGGCCCGGGGTTCTGGTTCAGAACTTCCCTTACCAGTGGCAATAGATCATCGCGCGAGGCCTGCACCCGAACCCGGTGGCGATCGAGCAGCTCCGCCACTCCTCCTTCTTCGTCGGCCAGCCACGTGAACACCTGCTTCGCGAGCGGCCCCGGGATGTCGCGCGCGCTGACACGGGCGAGAAATTCGCGCAGACGGTCGGGCGGCACCCGCCGCGCCCAGTCGTCGATCGACCATCCGCGCTCGTTCGTCATGCGCAGCACTTCGGTCATGATCCAGTTGCTCGCGAGCTTGCCGTCGGCGCCGCGGGCGCAGTCTTCGAAGTAGTCGCAGAGCTCGCGCCGCTCCCCGAGCACCTGAGCGTCGTAGGCCGGCACGGCGTACTCGCGCTCGAGGCGCGCGGCGCGCGTCCACGGCAGCTCGGGCAGCGCGGCGCGCGCCTCGTCCCGCCACGCGGCTTCGACCCGCAGCCGCGGCAGGTCGGGTTCCGGAAAGTAGCGATAGTCGTGCGCATGCTCCTTCGAGCGCATCACCGCCAGCCGGTCGTGATCCGCGTCGTACAGCAGCGTCGCCTGCTCGATGCGCTCGCCGGAGAGCCGCGCGAGATTCTGGCGCGCGATCTCCGCCGTGACGCCGCGCTCGACGCCCCGGATCGAATTCAGATTCTTGATCTCGGTCTTGGTGCCGAGCTCCGACTGCCCGGCCGGCCGCAGCGACACGTTCGCGTCGCAGCGCAGATGGCCCTTCTCCATTTCCCCGTCCGAGATCCCGAGCCAGCGCACCAGCCGGCGCAGCGCGGTCAGGAACGCGGCGCACTCCGCCGGGTCTCGAAACGCCGGCTGCGTCACGAGCTCCAGCAGCGGAACCCCCGCGCGATTGAAATCGACGCGCGAGATCCGACGGTCGCCGTGGCGCTCCGGGTGGAACGATTTTCCGGTGTCCTCTTCGACGTGGATGCGGATCAGCGGGAATCCCCGGCTCCCGGCCGCCAGCGCCACCGGCAGCGCACCGCCCTCACACATCGGCCGGTCGTACTGCGTGATCTGATAGTTCTTCGGCATGTCGGGATAGAAGTAGTTCTTGCGCGCGAACACGCTCTCTTCGCGGATCTCGCAACCCAGCGCAAGGCCGAGACGCAACGCCGCGTCCACCGCCGCGCGGTTCGCGACCGGCAGCGCGCCCGGCAGGCCGAGACAGACCGGACACACGTTCGAGTTCGGAGCGGCGCCGAATTCCGCCGGGCAACCGCAGAACATCTTGGTGCGCGTCGCCACCTGAATGTGGCACTCGAGTCCGATCACCGCTTCGAGGGCCAAGCGAACTCCCGTTCGGTTTCGCGGCCGAGCCGCGCCGGTTCCCCGCCCACTTCGATCGCACGGCCGGCCCGCAGCAGCTCCGGCTCGCCGTCCTCCCGCCCCAGCAGCTGCACCGCGCGCGGCAGCCCCTCCGGCGTCATCCCCACCGGAACCGTCAGCCCCGGGGTGCCCGCCAGGTTCGCACCGATCGTAAAGATGTCGCTCAGGTACATGGCGAGCGGATCCTCGGTCTTCTCACCGAGGCGAAACGGCAGCGTCGGCGCCGCCGGGAGCAGCATGAAATCGCACTTCTCGAACGCCTGATCGTACTCGCGCCGGATGCGCGTGCGCGCGCGCTGGGCCGTCAGGTAGTACGCGTCGTAATAACCCGCCGAGAGCACGTAGGTACCGAGCAGGATACGACGTTTTACTTCGGGGCCGAACCCCCCGGTGCGCGTGCGGGTGTAGAGGGCGCGCAGGTCGGAGCTGTCATCATGCCGGAACCCGTAGCGCACCCCGTCGAAGCGCGCCAGGTTCGAGCTGGCCTCGGCGGTCGCGACCAGATAGTACGTCGCAACCGCGAATTCTCCGGGCATGAAGTCGAACGTCACGCGCCGCGCTCCGGCGCGCTCGAGCCGGGCCGCAGCGTCTTCCAGTCCCTCGATGATCTCGCGCTCGACACCCTCGGCCCAGAGATTCGCGGGCCAGCCGAACGTGAGCCCCGCCACACCTCGATCCCATCCCGATACGTCGGGCGCCGCGGTGCGCCGCGTGGTCGCGTCGCAGGGGTCGGCGCCCCCCAGCGTTTCGAAGAGGAGAGCGACATCGCCCGCATGACGGGCGAAGATGCCGACCTGATCGAGCGACGATCCGAACGCCACCAGGCCGTACCTCGAGAGGCGTCCGTAGGTGGGCTTGAGCCCGAACACGCCGCAGAACGCGGCCGGCTGGCGCACCGAGCCGCCGGTGTCGGAACCCAGCGCCACCGGGCACAGCCCGTAGGCGACCGCGGCGGCCGGGCCGCCGCTCGATCCGCCCGGAACGCGCGTCAGATCGTAGGGATTCCGCGTGGGGCCGTAACAGCTGAACTCGGTGGAGGAGCCCATCGCGAACTCGTCCATGTTTCCCTTGCCGGTCACCACCGCGCCCGCCCTCCGCAGCCGCTCGATCACCGTCGCGTCGTAGGGGGAGCGCCATCCCGCCAGAATGCGTGAAGCGCACGTGGTCGGATAGTCGGTGGTGCAGAGGTTGTCCTTCACCAGCACCGGGACTCCGGCCAGCGGCCCCTTCACGGCCGCGCGCGAGCCCGCGGCCCGCGCCGCCGCGTCGTGGTGAGCGACGGCATGGACCCGGGCCTCCCACTCGCGCGCCGGTCCCTCCCATCCACTCTCCACCGCCTCCATCGCCGTCACCGCTCCGCGACGCACTTCGTTCGAAAGCCGCGCGGCCGAATACCGCCAGGATTCACGCGCGCTCATGGCTCGAGGTTCTCCACGATCGGCGGAACCAGGAAGAATCCGTCCTCGCTCTCGGGCGCCCCCGCCGTCGCGCGCGCCGCGTCGAGCCGTCGCGCGTCCGGCCGATCGTCGCGCAGCGGAGAATCCGCCGGCGCGAACACGCTCGGTTCGCAGCCCTCGAGATCGAGCCGGCGCAGCGATTCTGCGAACTCCAGCACTTCCGACAGCTGCCGGCACATCGCGTCGCGGTCCTCCTCGGGCACTTCGAGCCTCGCCAGCTCCGCGATCCGGATCAACTCCTCACGATGGATCGCCATCCACTCCTCCGTTCAGGAAACGCGCCAGCACCCGCTTGATCACGGCGCCGAATCGCACCGTGACCTTGAGGTCCGGACCGTCTCCCTCGGCATCCACCACCACGCCGCGTCCGAACTGATCGTGAAACACTTCGCGACCGATCGCGCGCCGCGCGGCGCCCCGGCGCGCCGCCGCGGGACGGCCCGAAGCGACCGCCGCCGCGCCGGCGGCCGACCCCTCCGAGCCATCCGAGTCGCTCTCCCATCCGCCACCCGATTCGTGGCCCGTCCGGATCCGGTGGCGCGTGCTCCACTCGTGACTCCCGCGGGTGGCCGCGACCGCCTCCTCGCGTTCCATCACGTCCGCGGGGATCTCGTCCACGAACCGCGAGACGCCGCCGCCCCGCGCGCCGTCGAAGCGCCTGCGGAACGCAGCTGCGGTCAGCAGCACTTCCTCGCGGGCGCGCGTGATCGCGACGTAGAACAACCGCCGCTCCTCCTCGAGCTCGCGCGCGTCCTCGAGCGACGAGCCGTGAGGAAACAGGCCTTCTTCGAGACCCGCCACCACCACGTGCCGGAACTCAAGGCCCTTCGCATTGTGCGCGGTCAGCAGCAGAACGCGATCGGCGCCCTCCGGCAGGCGATCCATGTCCGTGACGATCGCCGACTCGGCGAGGAACTCCGAAAGTCCGGCTCTGCCGCCCGGCGAGCCCTGGGCGGCGGCGGCCAGCAGTTCCTCCACGTTCGCGCGGCGGTCCTCGGCTCCCCCCTCGCCTTCTCCATCCAGATGTTCGAGGTACCGGGTGCGCTCGATCAGGTGACGCATCGTCGCGTCCACCGCGCCCTCCCGCCGCTCTCCGAGTTCCGCGATCAGCGCCAGCAGGTCGGTCGCGCCGGCCAGCGCCGCGCGAGACAGCGAGAGGTCGTGAACCAGCGAGCGCAGCGCCTCCAGCGCGTTCAACCCCTGCGCCATGCGCTCCTCGACCCGCTCGCGCACGCCGGCTCCGAGAGCGCGGCGTGGCGTGTTCCACACCCGCCAGAACGAAACCGTGTCGGCCGGATTCACGGCGAGCCGCAGGTACGCGAGCACGTCCTTCACCTCCCGCCGCTGGTAGAACGACACACCGCCCACGATTTCATAGGGCATCCGGCTCTGGCGCAGCTCGATTTCGATGGCCCGCGACTGGGCGTTGGTCCGGTAGAGAACGGCGCTCTCGAAGAGCCGTCCTCCCTTCCGGGCCCACTGCTCGAGTTGCTGGCGCACGCGACGCGCCTCCTCGAGTTCGTCGGCGGCCAGCACGAACCGCAGCGGCGGTCCCGGCTCGCGGTCGGTCCAGAGCGTCTTGTCCTTGCGATCGCGATTGTTCGCGATCACCGCGTTCGCTGCGCTCAGAATGCGACCGGTCGAACGATAATTCTGCTCGAGGCGCAGCACCTGCGCGCCGGGGAACGCACGCTCGAATTCCAGCATGTTCGCGAGGTCCGCTCCCCGCCATCCGTAGATGGACTGGTCGTCGTCCCCCACCACGAACAGATTGCGGTGGACGCGCGACAGCGATTCGACCAGCCGGAACTGCGCGTGGTTGGTGTCCTGGTACTCGTCCACCAGCACGTGTTCGAACCGCCGACCGTAACGGTCGGCGGTTTCGGGATGCTCGACCATCAGGCGGACGCTTTCCGCGATCAGGTCGTCGAAATCGTATGCGCCCTGCTTCCGCAGCCGGTCCCGGTAGAGCCGGTAGCACTCGGCGATCTGCCGTTCGAACGGAGTCACCGCGGCAGGTACCGCCTGCTCGGGGGTGACCAGGGCATTTTTCGCGTCCGAAATCCGCGACAGCACCGTCCCTACCCGGTACGCGCTCTCGGGCAGCTCGAGGCGCCGCACGATGTCGCGCACGACCGCCTCCTGATCCTCGCGATCGTAGATCACGAAGTCGCGCGGCCGGTCGAGCTTCTCCGCCTCGCGTCTCAGGATGCGCACCGCCACCCCGTGAAACGTGCCCATCCAGAGGCCGCGGGCCGCCGCTCCCACCAGCGTCTCGATGCGTTCGCGCATCTCCCGTGCGGCGCGATTCGTGAACGTGAACGCCAGCACCGCCTCGGGAGGCGTTCCGTTCCCGAGCACGCGCGCGATGCGGGCGGTGAGCACGCGCGTCTTGCCGCTGCCGGCGCCCGCCACCACCAGCAGGGGGCCACCGGTGTGATCGACCGCCGCGCGCTGGGCCGCATTCAGAACTGGAGCAGAATTCACGGCCGCCTCGCCTCTGAGAAAGGGAATCGCGTTCGAGGTGGCGCAATCTAGCCCAAAGCGATGCGAGCGTCCACCCGCGCCCTGGAACACGCGGAGCCGACCCGTCGGGCGGCTAGAATTCCGGTCCGATCGTGAACAGCCAGCGTGGACGGCTCACGAAATCGAAATCGGTGTGCCACGCCACGTCCAGCTTCATGATCAGGAAGAAGGCCGACGAGCGCACTCCGAAGCCGAATCCCATGAGCGGCGAGCCCAGCCGGTAGTGTCCGCCGTTCACCTGCCAGAATCGCAGCGGGTCGTTGTGATTCCACACCGCGCCGAAATCGGTGAACGCGGCGCCGCGCATGTTGAAGACGCCGATCGGCAGCGGTCCGACCAGCCCCAGCTGCTGGATGAACGGAAAACGCAGCTCGACGCTGGTGAGCGCCATGCGGGTGCCGAGGATGTCGAAGTCCGAATAGCCGCGCAGCGTCGAGTATCCGCCCACCCGGAAGGTCTGCGCGTTGGGGCCGTTGCTTACGCCCGCCAGCGCGCGCCACGCGAACGTGTAACTGTGCGTCAGATCCCAGTAGCGGCGCACATCGCCCGTCCACGTGTGATATTGCAGCGAGCCCGGGAACAGGGGCAGGGCCGGGCTGAACGTGAGCGCGTACCGTCCGCCGTTGACCGGTCCGTAGTACCCGAACAGCGTGTTATCGCCGATCAGCGAAACGGTCGGCGCCGTGATCGAGCGGTACTCGTGGGCGGTCGCGTAGAAGATACCGGTCGCCGGATCCTGGACGAAGAACTGGCGATCGATGAACGTCTGCGTGAGGTTCAGCTCGCCGCGGCGGAACCGGTCGAACGGGTACGACATCCCGCACAGCGCTCCGAAGTTTCGGTCCGAGAACAGGTGCGGGCTCCCGAGCGCCTCGCCGAACGACGTGACGCGCGCCGAAAAGTAGTTCTTGAAGTGAAACGCCCCGTAGCTGTAGTCGATTCGCCCCGGCAGGTAATTGTAGATCGCGAGAATATTGGTCTCGGACAGCGACGACGACGCGAGGTCGGCGGCGACGTAGACGTTCCGATCTCCCAGAAAGTCACTGAACTGGAGTTGCGTGCTGCCCACGAACCCCAGGCCGCTCGCCGCGTAGAGGCCGCCGCCGAAATAATCGGCGCTCATTCGGACCTTGTAGGGCACCGGCTTCTGCGCGAGGACCGAATCCGACAGCGCGAACGGACCGCCGCGCTCGATCAGCATCGATGCGGCGATCAGGTGCGGAAGCGAGTCTGAGCGGGCCCCATGGGTCGGATCATGACCGGATGGCGGTGGACCGGGCGGATGCGTCGCGGCCCGCGAGTCCGAAGCGTGCGGCTCCCACGCCGGCGGTTCCTCAGGGTGGGGTCTTACGTCACCGGGAATCGCGGCGTTCTTCGGGCCGGCATCCGTCGAGTCGTGCGGCGTGCCCGCCGCCGCGAACGCCCCCATCGCCTGGAGCGTGGTGTCCCTCGGGGCCGCGAGCGTGTCATTCCACGCCAGTTCCAGTGCCCCCAGGTTCGGCGGCGCGATCAGCGAATCGGTCGGGGCCGCCATCGCCTGAGCGAGCGACAGGACCGCCCCCGGCTTTTCGCGCCTCAGCCGCGCCAGCGCGTCGTCGAGTGAGAGCGGCTCGTTCACTGCGAACACGTCGAAGCCGCCGTGATTGTAGGCCGAGTACACCAGCCGATCGTTGGTCCGGGACCACGAAAGGGACAGCAGCCCGCCCTCGACATCGCTCAACTGCGTCAGGCTCGAATCCCGAACCTCGAACAGATACGCGTTCGGCGTTCCATTGCGATCCGAGATGAACGCCAGACGCCGCCCGTCGGGCGACCAGGCCGGCGAATGTTCGTCACCGTAGGTGGTCACGAGTTCCGACACCCGGCGGGTGGCGAGGTCGAGATCGTACAACGCGTACTCTCCGAATCCACGATCGATGCGGCGGGCTCCCAGCACCACCGGTGCGAGCCGGTCCGATACGAACGTGATGGTCCGGCCGTCCGGCGTCCACGTCGATTCCTTCTCCTCCCAGTTGTCATCGGTGAGACGCGTCATCGCCCCGCTGCGCAGATCCACCAGGTAGAGATCCGCCCGGCCATCTTTCACCCCGGTCACCACCATGGAATCCGCGACCGGCGACCACGCCGGATACTCGGCGGCGTCCATGTGCAGCTCGATCCGCTTCTGGACTTTTCCGAGGTCCGAGTCCACCACGTACAGAACGTCGTGGCCGTCGCTCTGCGCGACCAGCCCGATCGAACGCCCGTCCGGCGACCACGCGAGCGAGCCGCGGAACGACGGCAGCCCCTCGAATGTGCGGCTGCGCTCGCCGCGGATCAGCCGCCGCTCGACCTTCCCGTCGAACACCGACGCGACGTAGACGTCGGTGTACTGGTGGCGGTCCGAAAAGTACGCGACCCGGTCGCCCTGAGGCGAGATCGCCGGGCCGGTGTTGAGGTTGCTCTCGTCGCGCCGGTGGTCGGTCAAGCGGCGTCCATAGTGGTCGGGATCCTGTTTCGTCGCCACGGTCGGCCAGTAGCGTTTCTTCAGCCATTCGCGCCACTGCCCGTCGAACTTGTTCACCGACGTGCCCACGCTGTGCTGGAAAGCGCCCTCGAAATTGTGCATCTGGCGCGCGCGCTCCAGAATGTCGCGCAGCCGTTCCTCGCCGAACCGGCTGACGAGGTAGCCGATCGCGGACTGCCCCTGCTTATAGACGATGTAGCCGCCCGAATACTCGAGCGGCGGCAGGTAGCCGTCGATCTGGCCGTCGCGCAGGAACATCTGCTCGTTCGATTCCTCGCCGAGCGACATGTACTCGGCCATGCCCTCGGCGAACCACAGCGGCATCTGATAGAAGCCCTGGCGCGCGATCAGCGTGGCCGCCGAGCCGCCGTACAGCATGTCGAACATGACGGCGTGCGTGAGTTCGTGCACCACGACGTGCCGCAGATCCTCGTAGGATCCCGTGAACGGCAGCACCACGCGGTTGTGGAGGACTTCGGTGAAGCCGCCGGTGCCAGCGTCGATCAACTCCGGCGTGACGTTGGTCTGGGCGAAGTCATTGTGCGAGCCGTAGAGGATGATCGGCACGCGGCGCTCGAGCGTGTGGCCCATGCGGCGCGAGAGCATGGCGTGCGCCTTCTCGGCCAGGTCCAGAACGCGCAGCGAGAGGCTGTCGAGCCCCGCGTAGAAGTACACGTCGAAATGGTCCGACGAGATCGAACGCCAGTCGTAGCGCCGGTACTGGACCTTGTTCTGGCCGAAATACTGGGCGGACGCGGGAACCGCCCCGAGCGCCGTGAGCGCGACCGCCAGCAGGAACGCCGGCGGCAGCCAGCGCGCCCAAGATTTCATGATCGGCATGCAGGTTCCTTTCCCGTCCGGTCGTGCACGGCCCGCCCTCACTCTACACCCGTTTCGGCATTTTGGGTCCGATCGGCTGGTCTTTCCCGCGCACTTGCCGCCCCGAACGCAGCGTTCACTTCAGTACTCCCATCTCGCCTTCAGGTTCACGTTGTAATCCGTGGCGCCGCCGGAGGTGCTGACCTGGCCCGGTAGGTTGCGTCGCTCGGCGAGGTCGGTCGTGATGTAGAAGAATCGATTGAGCCGATACTCGGCCCTCACTTCGCGCTCGAACAGGTTGTTGTTGGTGGCCGTGGCGGGCGACGTGATGTCGCGCGCGAGCCCCGGAATCCGCTGACTGTACTGCATGCTGAACTGGCTCGTGATCTGAGTGCGGGCACTCGCGATCACCTCGCCCTCACCCCGGAACAACCCTCCCTGATCGCGCTCGAGCGACCACTCGTTGATGTAGCCACCGAATGCCTGCGACAGGTCGGCGGACAGTGATCGGTTGATCGCGCGCGTCAGGTAGTTGTCGACCGGGTCCTGCGCTGAAAGCCTCTTGTTGTTGTTGGGGTCGACGAATCTTCCGTACGTGATCTCGCGCAGGATCCGGCTCTGATCCCACACGTTCTTGTCGTCATCGAAATCGATCACCGGCTTGTTCGCCCGACCCTTCAGATGCACCGTGATCTCGTGCGCCACATGATCCGTTGAGGCCGGGGGGCCTTCACTCAGATTCTCCGGCGCGGCCACCACGCGTGTCGTCGCGATCGCATCGATCTGCGGGTTCACTCCCTCGACGTTGTCGAAATTCAAATCGGCCTGCTGGACGTTGAACTTGTTGCTCAGGAACCAGTAGGTGCCGCGCAGCGAGTGCATCTCGCCGTAGATCAGAAGTGAGTCGCGGGTCTGCTCCATGCGCAGGTCGGCGTTGAATTCGATGTCACCCTCCGGGGGCCGCCAGTTCAAATGGTCGGTCGCGTCCACCTGGATTCGATAGGTCCAAAACAGCGGCTGCGTGGCGGCCGCGATCTGCTGGGTCTCGGACTGATTCGAGAAATCGAACAGGATCGCGGCCCGCTTGACGCGCGCGGCCCCCGAAACCATCGGCAGGGTTTGATCATTGATGCGCGGCCCGTTCGTCACCACGAAATCACCGTCGAAGAGCGCCGCGTAGAGTCCCGCTTCCCCGGCCGCGAAGTCCCTCATGGTCAGATCGAAGCGGTAGTCGCGCAGTGTGAAGCCGTCGAGATCCACGCGGCCGCTGGCGCGCACGCGGCCGCGCTCGCCCTGGCGAGCGGTGAGCGAGTCGAGCGTGATGCCCGATGACTGGATGCGGAACCTCGCGTTCAGGGCCTCGAGCACCTCTTCGCGCGCCGCCAGCCGCACCCGCCCGTCCCGCACCAGCGCTGCGCCGTCGATCACGGGATGGCGTGGCGTCCCTTCGAGCGTCGCATGAAGGTCGAATCGTCCCGCCGCAGACCCGATCTGCGGCACGAACTGAGCCACCGACGCGAGCTCGGCGTTGGGAGCGTCGATCGCCCATTTCATCGGGGTCTCGAGCACCCGCGCCTCGCGATCATCGAGGGCAAGATCGAGTCCCATCCCACCGTGCGCGCGCGACGTCAGGCCGCTGCGCGTGACCCGCAGTTCGGCGACCTCGAGACGCCGGTCCGCGTAGGTTGCGCGAAGCGCGATCTCGTCGGCCGCGTATTCCTTCCACGCCGCGGGGCGCACGCGAACGTCCACGTCGAACTCGGGGCTCGCGGGCCGGCCGCGCAGCGACGCCTCTCCACTCAGCACCCCTCGCACGCCCGCGGCGCCGGAAGCGAGAGATCCGACTCCGTCGAGCGGCAGGTCGCGGCTTTCGAGGCGCCCCTCCCAGCGCGCCGCGGTTGCGACCCAGTGGAGGACACCGTCCGCGGTCAGCGTGTCCGGCCACGCGCGCGCCATGCCGTCCGCCCGCGCCGAGCCCGTCATCGAGCCTCCGTGAAGCGTGAACCCGAGCTGCCGGACCTCGAGCCGCGAACGCGATCCCGAGAGCGAGACCACGATGCTGTCCGCGGCGTGACCGCGCTCGCCCGGCGAGTGCGCCACCGCGTCGAACTTCCAGCGTGGATCACCCGAGTCCCCCTCGACCGTGAGAGCCGCCTCCGAGCGCCCGCTCAGATTCCACTCGGGCGGCAGCCCCAACCGTCCGAGATCGAGCCCGCGCGCCCGGGCGCGCCAGTCATAGACGCCGCCTGCCCCTGCCCACTGTCCGGAGATCGAGACGCGGGCATCTCCATCGTGGGCCTCGAGCCGATCGAACCACACGTCCTTCGAGTCGCCGTGAAATTCGACCGCCGGCTCGGCGCTCCAGGCGAACTGATTGCTGGCGGCGGCGGCGCGAGCGAGCGATACCGTCCACCCCCGTTCGCTGAACGTCGAGTGGCCGGCCAGCGTGACCACCGTGTCGCCGGCCGCGGCGCGCACGCTATCCATCTCGACTCGCTGATCGCCCACCCGGATGCCGGCCCCGATGCTGTCGAAGTGGACGCCGAGATAGAGAGCATCTTGAAGACGCACGCTCATCGCCAGGTCAGGCGTGGGCAGCAGCCGCCCGGAGAGGTCGGGCAGGCGCCAGTCCAGGGCGGTGAGGCCCAGCCAGCTCGCGCGCCGGCCGGCCAGATCCCCGGTCACGTACAGCCCGTCCAGGCGACTCTCGACCGTCCCCGATCCGAAGGCGAGCATTCCACTCAGGCCGCTGCGCTTTCCGTCGGCCCATTCGTCGAGCGGATAATCAGACAGCTGGTAGCCTCCATTCCAGCCGGCGCTCGTGGTGCGGCCGTGCAGCACCATGCTCCCGCCACGCCGAGCCATGCGCACCGAGAAACTGTCGGGCTCCTCCTGCGGAAAATCCACCGTCACGCGCGCGCTGTCGGCGCGCCACATCGCCAGCTCGGACGCGCCGAGCAGCGCTTCCAGCCGCGCCGATCCGCGCGGCCGCGTATCCTCGGTGTAGCGGAACCATCCATTGAGATCGCCCCGCGGCCAGCCGGTGATGTGGATCGCGCTCCACCGTTCGGGATTTCCGTTCACGACGTCGCCGCTCAGGTCCCAGCCGAGATGAGACCAGGTCAGCCGACCTTCGAGCTTCCCGGCGGGTGAATCGAACGTGAACGACGGAAGCATGAATTGGGATCCCGACCACCTGAACTCACCGGCGCCCAGACCCTTGAGGCTGTCCCAGTCCACCGCGGCCGTGAAGTTTCCCTGCCACGCGCCATTTCCCTTCGCTTCGAACGCGAATCTTCCCTCGCCCGGAACGTCGAGCGTGCGGTTGTCGAACAACCGCGCCAGCATCGACCAGCGCACGCGCGTCACCTCCGCGACCACGCGCTTCGGTCCGCCGCCCGCCGCCCACGCGGCATGGCCCGAGAGCTCCAGATCCGGCGAACGCAATTCCGTCACGCGAATGCGGACGCTGTCGCCGAATTCAGCGTGAGCGCGAAAACCGTCGAGTCGGCTGCGGTAGGGACCCGCCGCCCACTCGAGTTTCGCGATGTCGAGGCGCGCCGGAGATGTCTCAGCGACGGCGTCGAGACTTGCGCCGCTCACGCAGAGATCGGAATCGGGCGTCACCACCTGTGCGTTCGAGAGCCGCAGGTGCAGACGCAGTTCCCCGGGTCGGTTCGCGGACGATCCGCCGCCCGCCTCCCAGCGCGGCAGCCGCCACCTGCCGTCGGCCCCGCGGCTGAGGCGGACGACCGGCCGGTCGATCTCGAAATCGATCGAGCGGCTTCTCCCCGTGATCAGCCCCCACATCGAGTACCGGACGTGCATGCGGTGGGCGATCAGCAACGGCGGTAAGTCGCCTTCCCGGAACTCTACCTTCGGCTCGACGATCTCGAATCCCGCCAGCGGATTCCCACGGATGTCCTGGATCGCGAGGCTCACGTCGGTGTGCCGCGCCAGCGCCTGATTCACCACCAGGGCGATCTCCTGGGCGACCCACTCCGTGCGGTTCATGACGTAGAGGCCGACCGAGACCACGACCACCACGATCAGTCCCAGCAGCACGAGAAGCGTGAGGCGCACCAGCTTTCCGATCGTCCAGCGCACCGGCTGAGGAACGTGTTCGACCACCTCCGCGATCTCCTCGCGAAGAGTGTGAGGGTGCGCCTCGTGCGCAGGCGGGCCGGAGCGCGGGTCGTGATCTTCAGGATCGGTCATGGCTCAGAACGAGGGTCCAATCGCGAACTGCACAGAAGGCGGACTGTCAAAGATGTACCAGTTGTGCGTCCCCGGTTCGACCGGCCGCGGGCTCCACGTGATGTCGAGCCGGAGAGGCCCGAACGGCAGATTGAGCCGCGGGCCCAGTCCGAACACGTAACGCACTTCTCCCGGCTCGACCGGCTTGGGGCCTGCGTAAGGCTTGAAGTCGCTCAAATGGATATCGCTCGCACCCGGCCAAATATTCCCCGCATCCACGTAAAATTCCACGCCGAACGGACCCATCAGGGGCACTCGCAGCTCGAGGTTGGCCTGCACCATGGCCAGCCCGCCATTCGGCGCGAGGGTGTTCTCGTCGAATCCACGCACGGAATTGACACCTCCCAGACGAAAGCGGTTCGCGAGGGGGACGCTCGCCACTTCGGGATCGAGCGAGCTGTCAGCGGCCGTAAATTGGACCGACGTACCGAACGGCGCCGCCGCCCCGGCGCGGACTTGTGCGGCGAGCACCCAGAAACGCCGAACCGGCCAATACTTGGAGGCGCCGGCCTGTCCCTTGAGGTAACTGCTCGAGCCCTTGAGCGGTCCACCGGCGATCTCTCCGCTGATGCTCTGCGCCGAGCCGTGCGTGGTGTTCAGAAGATCGTCCCGCAGCTCACGGTCAAGTGTCAGGTTGAACAGGTGCGTAACGTACTCGGGCGGCACGTTCGCGAACAGCGAGTCGACCAGGGCCGGATCGGGATCCGGAATCAGAAACGTGACGCTCTGGCGAACGTAGACGTTGTCCTGGGTCGCCGTGAGCTTGAGAACGCGCGAGAACTCGCGGCGCACCTGGAAGCGAATCCCCGGCGCCCACTGGTGCAGAATCCAGCGCGGATCGCTCACCCGGTCGTCGCTCTGATAGTAATAACCCGTCACCTGCCCGGCCAGCCGGGTCGCGAATACCCAGGGGGAGCCCACGGACAGCTCGTTGCGCCACTGCTGGAAGTACCAATCCTTGTCCAGCGACAGGCGCGAGTTGACCGATGTCGCGAGACCCTTGTTGAGCAGGTTGCGGTGACCCCAGGCGCCGCTCACGTTGAACCGCTCGTACGATCCGCTGCCGATCCCGGCGTCGATCCAATGACGCTTGCGCTCCTCGAGACGCATGTCGAGCTCCATCAGCGCGTTCGCCGAGTCGGGCAGCGGCGTCACCTGAATGGAACGAAACAGATCCGTGGAGTAGAGCCTCTCGACGGTGCGCTGGATGCGCGAGCGGCGGTAGATCTCTCCGGGTTTCACGTCCAGCTCGCGGTCGATCAGCGACCGCTTGACGGTGATGGCGCCGGGCGATGACCAGTAGACCTGCCCGAAACGGTAAAGCGGCCCCTCCGTCACGTCGTAGGTGCAGGTGACCGCGGAGCCGCGCCGCGTGGTGTCGGTCGTCACGTGCGGCAGGTAGCCGCGCTCCTGATAGGCCTCCGAGATCCGCGAAGTGTCCGCGATCAGGGCCGAGGGGTTGAACGGCCTGCCGTGCTTCGAATACAGCTTCTGTCGCAGCTGCGCCTCGGGATACACGCGCACTCCCGAGAACTCGATTCTCTGGACCAGCGACCTCTCGCCCTCGTGAATCATGAACGTCACCTCGGCCCGGTTGACGTCGCGAAGGGTGCGCACGCGGGACGAGGCCGTGGCGTCGAGGAATCCGTTCTGGCGATAGACACCCACGATCGCGACGGTGTCCGCGCGCAGGAAATCGAGGCGCAGGATCGGCCGTTCGCGCCACGGCAGCATCGAGGGCCGGCGCGTCTTCATCGCGGCCAGCAGATCCTTCTCGGGAACCTCGTGACGGCCTTCGAAGCGGATCTGGTCGACGCTCTGGAGCTCGCTCGGAAAGTCGGACGCTGCCCGCGCGGGGACCGCAAACGCCAGCAGCACGAGGGCGAGTCGCCACGCGTTCCGAGCGCGGCGCCGATCAGGGCGGCGAAGGGGCAACCGTATTCTCCCGGGGAGCCGAATGCGGGGCGCGATCCAGCGCGAGTCGGCGCTGGATCACGCGCCACGGATCGTTCGCCAGGATCAGGATGAACAACGTGCCGAGCAGCACCAGGCCCACCTTCTGAAAGACCAGGTAGGTGCGCGCCGTGATCGCCTTGCGGCGCACGCCCTCGAGCAGCGCGAGCATGATGTGCCCGCCGTCCAGCACCGGGAGCGGCATCAGGTTGAATGCCATGATCGCGATGTTGATCATCGCGAGGAACTGAAGGTAGGAGTCGAACCCGCGCCGGGCCTGCTCGCTGGCCGCCTGGGCGATGAACAGCGGGCCGCCCAGGTACTCGCGGTAGTAGAGCGGGCGCGAGACGGTGAGCCACATCCCGCCGTAGAC
>JACOSU010000120.1 GCA_016178685.1 Candidatus Eiseniibacteriota bacterium
GATCGATCTCGCGGGTCTGCCGCTGCGCTCGCGCGAGCGCGACCAGCGGCACGCGCTCGTGATCGCCGGCGGCGCGCAGGCGTTCAGCCCCGAGCCGATGGCCGAATTCGTGGACGCGTTCGTGATCGGTGACGGAGAGGAGGCGATTCACGCGGTGGTGGATCTGGCGCGCGACGCGCGTCGCAAGCGGTGGTCGCGCGGCCGCCTGCTGCGCTCGCTCGCGCACGTGCCCGGCGTGTACGTGCCGTCCGGCTATGTCACGGCGTCCACTCCCGAAGGCTGGCTGGTGCCGGTCGCGAGGCCCGGCTATCCGGCGCGCGTGAATTCGGTGTGGGTGAAGGAGCTCAGGAGCGAATATTACCCGGCGGCGCCGCTGCTGCCGGTCGGCGAGATCACGCACGACCGGCTGTCGGTCGAGATCATGCGCGGCTGCACGCGCGGCTGCCGCTTCTGCCAGGCCGGGATGATCAACCGGCCGGTGCGCGAGAAGGGCGCCCAGCAGATCGTCGAAGAAGTGCTGCGCGGACTCCAGTCCACCGGCATGGAAGAGGTCTCGCTCATCTCGCTGTCGTCCACCGATCACACCCAGATCGTGGAGCAGGTGAACGCGCTCACCGACGAGCTGTGCCCGACCCGCGTTCAGTTGTCGCTGCCGTCCACGCGACCCGACAACGTTCCGGTCGAGGTGGCGCGGCGCATGGCGGCACAGAAGAAGGGTTCGATCACGCTCGCGCCCGAAGCCGGCAGCCAGCGCATGCGCGACGTGATCAACAAGAACCACACCGAGGCCGAGTTGCTGACCTCGGTCGCCACCGCCGCGCGCGAGGGCTACACCGGCGCCAAGCTCTACTTCATGTGCGGTCTGCCGGGCGAGAACGACGACGATGTGCGCGCCATTCTCGACCTCGGCACGCGCGCGTTCGAGCGTGCCCGCGCCGAGGGCAATCGCAACTTCCGTGTCACGGTGAGCGTTTCTCCGCACGTGCCCAAGCCGCACACGCCGTTCGCATGGGCGGAGCAGGTCAGCACCGCCGAGCTCAACCGGCGGCTCGGTGTGTTGCGGGTCGCGGCGCGTGGCAAGCCGGTGACGCTCAAGTATCGGGACGCCGAGACTTCGCTGCTGGAGGGTGTATTCACGCGCGGCGACCGGCGCCTGGGGCTGGCGGTCGAGGAGGCGTGGAAGCGCGGCTGCCGGTTCGACGCGTGGAGCGAGCACCTGCGTTTCCGCACGTGGCTCGACGTGTTTCGCGATCTCGGCATGGATCCCGAGCGCCAGCTGATCGAGCGTGGAACCGACCTGGAGCAGCCCTGGGACGTCGTGCAGTCACCGGTGACGCGCAAGTTTCTGGTGCGCGAGAAGCTGCGCGCCGACCAGGCCGCCGTGACCGACGACTGCCGGCTCGAGGACAAGTGCTTCTCGTGCGGGGTGGTCGAATGCCCGCAGCGCCCGTGGGTCAAGCTGCCGCACGCGCCGCTCGATCTTCAGCGCGCGCACCGCGCGGTTCCGCCGCCCGTGTTTGGCCGGCGCTCACGCCGCGGGGCCGGCGCTCCCGGCATTCAGACCAGCACCCGCTTTCGAATCGTATTCGAGAAGGGCATCGAGATGCGATTCACTTCGCACCTCGATCTGATGAAGACGTGGGAGCGCGCCTTGCGGCGCTCCGGACTGCCGCTCAGCTTTACCCGGGGACATCACCCGCACCTCAAGATGTCGTTCGGACCCCCGCTGCCCCTGGGCTACCGTTCCCGGACCGAAGCGTTCGACCTCGAGTTCTCCGAGCCGCCCGCCGTCGACCTCGCCGAGAGGCTCGACGCGGTGCTGCCGCAGGGACTCCGGGTGATCGCGTACCGGCCCATCCTGTTCAAGACGCCTTCGCTCATGAGCCAGCTCGAAGGCGCTTCGTACCGGGTGCGATTCCCCGGCACGTTCCTCGAGGAGGCCGGCCTCGCGCCGGATCGGTTCCACGGGGAACTCGAAGCGCGTGTCGCGGTGCTGCTCGAGCGCGCGCACCTGATCGTGCGCCGACGGAGCGAAGACCAGACCCGCGAATTCGACGCCCGACCTTCGATCGCTTCGCTCGAGGTGGGCACGCTGGAGGGTCCGGACCTGCTGGACGCGCATCTTCGCTTTACCGCGCGCGCCCAGGTGCGGCCGGACGAGGTGGTGGCGCTGCTCTTCCCGGACCAGGACGCCCGCACGACCGATGTCGAGCGGGTGGCCCTCTGGACCGAGTCGGATGGCCGTCGCCTCGACCCGCTTGCGCTGCTCCACTCCCGCGCCTGATCGACCGGGACCTCGCGGGCGAAAGGCCCACGTGAAGCAGAAGATCATCATCAACGCCGATTCGTACGAAACCCGCATCGCGATCCTTGAAGACGACGAACTCGCCGAGCTGTTCGTGGAGCGCGCCGAACAGCGCCGCCACGTCGGCGACATCTACCGGGGCCGCGTCAACGCCGTGCTGCCGGGCATGCAATCCGCGTTCGTCGACCTCGGTCTTCCCAAGACCGGATTCCTGCACGCCTCCGATCTGGCCGAATCGCTCGACGCGTTCGACGACATCTCCGATCTCGACGAGGCGGGCGACAAGTCGCGCCGGCGGCGCGCTCCGGTGCTGAAGATCGAGGATATGCTGAAGAAGGGGCAGGAAGTCCTGGTGCAGATCACCAAGGAGTCGATCGGCACCAAGGGTCCGCGCGTCACGGCCCAGATCAGCCTGCCGGGACGCTTCTGCGTCCTGATGCCGGGCGTGGAACACGTCGGAGTTTCACGCCGCATCGAGGACCGCGCCGAGCGCCAGCGCATCAAGGCGATCATCACCGACGTGCGCCCCAAGGGCGTCGGGCTGATCGCGCGCACCGCCGGCGAGGGCAAGGGTGACGCCGACTTCGACGCCGACGTGAAACACCTCCACAAGCTGTGGCAGAAGATCGAGCGCAAGTCAGGAACGGTGCGCGCGCCGGCGCTCGTGCACCGCGAGCTCGAGATGACCGCGAGCCTGATCCGCGACCTGTTCACCGCGGACGTCGAAGAGGTCTACATCGACGACAAGGACTCGTTCTCCGAGATCCAGTCGTACCTCAAGGCGGTGTCCCCCGAACTGCGCGATCGCGTGATCCTGTACAAGGGCCGCGAGCCGATCTTCGACGCGTTCGCGATCGAGCCGCAGATCGAGAAGACGTTCGAGCGCAAGGTGTGGCTCAAGAAGGGCGGCACCATCTGCATCGACCACGCCGAGGCGCTGGTCGCGATCGACGTCAACACCGGCCGCTTCACCGGCAAGAAGAATCAGGAAGAGACCATCTTCCGGACCAACCTGGAGGCCGCGAGGGAGGTGCCGCGGCAGCTGCGCCTGCGCGACATCGGGGGCATCATCGTCGTGGACTTCATCGACATGGAGATCGAGGCGAACAAGCGCGCCGTGCTCGATGAGTTGCGCGCCGAACTGCGCAAGGATCGCGCGCGCACCAAGGCGTTCGCGGTCAGCGATCTGGGTCTGATCGAGATGACACGCCAGCGCGAGCGGTCGAGCCTGTTGCACTACTACACCGAGGACTGCCCTCACTGCGACGGCCTCGGCAAGGTGCCGAGTCCCGAGACCATGCTGGTCAAGCTCGAGCGCGCGATGCGGCGGGTCGCCGCGATGGGCACCGAAAGACGCATCACGGTGCGCGTGGCGCCCGAAGTCGCGCTGTTCTTCGTCGAGCAGGAGGGGCGCCGTTTCGCGGAGCTCGAGAAGCGCTTCAAGCTGCGCGTGGAGCTGAAGGACGATCCGCAGCTGAAGCGCGGGCAGATGCGCGTCTTCACCGACGCCAAGCACGAGCTCACCAAGCAGGTGGTGGGGGCGGTGCCGGGCACGTAACGGACCGGGGCGGGAAAGAAGCGCGGCGCGGCCGGGGCCGGTCCTACGACCCGAGGCCCGGGGCGTCGCCAGGGGACGAGCGCACCGCCCGCTCCGGGTGCGCTCAGTCCACGCTCTTCACGAAGCTGAGCGGCCGCTGCAGCCGCTCGAAGCCGGCGCGCGAGGGGTGATCCATGCGCGCCACCACCCGCTCCAGGTGGCGCATGCGGTTGAGATCGTCGAACACACCCGCGCTGAGCGGGGGTCCGTCCACCACCAGCACCATGCGGATGCGGCCGCGCGAGTACTCCCAGGCGTCGAGCGAGGCGCGGTCCGGCGGATAGCCCGGCACGATCACGATCGCGTCCGCCTCGGGCGGCAACGCGGCGAAGACCGAGAGATCCTCGTCGCTGCGCGGCCACGCCGCGAGCGCCACCACGACGTGGCGCAGCAGGAACTGCTCGTTCGCATCCTGCACCTCGGTCGGGCGCGGCAGGCGATGAAATTCGACCGTGGTGCCGATCGCGAGATCGGCGCGGTCGAGGATCAGCGGAGCGGCGGGCAGGGCTGCGGCGCCGCCGAAACTTCCCGCGCCGGATTCATCCCCGGCGGAGCGCGCCGCTCGCGGCGACGTCTCGTGCCCTCCCGCGTTCGGGCGCGGCGCGCCCGCCATGCATCCCACCACCACCCCGGTCACGAGCAGCGCGGCGATCTCGAAGCGTTTCATGGCGTCCCCTTCGCGTGAGGTTCCCTCGTCCGGGCGCTGCGTTCGAGGCGGGCGGCCCTTGTCCCCCAGCCCCTGGAACGGATCTGCGCCGCCGTCTCCCGCCTCCATCTTGCGCCACGCGCGGCCCGTGGCCTAGGCTCCGTTTGAAAAGAGCACACGGAAATATCGCTCAATGAAGACCAGATGAATCATCGCCAGGAAGTTCACCGCCAGTTTCTCGAAGCGGGTCGCCACCCGGCGGCACTCTTTGATCCAGCCGATGCACTGCTCAA
>JACOSU010000121.1 GCA_016178685.1 Candidatus Eiseniibacteriota bacterium
GTCTCCCGGCATGGCGTGGGCGGTCATGGCGATCACCGGGGTGCGCGGGAGACGTCCCGCTTCCAGGCGGCGGATCTCGGCGGTCGCGGCATACCCGTCCATTTCGGGCATCTGGCAGTCCATGAACACGGCGTCGTAAGGGGTCTGCTTCCACATGGCGACGGCCTCCAGGCCATTGGCGGCCAGGTCGACCCGGCAGCCCTGCCTTTCGAGCATGCGGGAGGCCACCTTCTGGTTCACGGCGTTATCCTCGGCGACCAGGACTCGATATTGGCCCACCGAGCGGCTTAAGTTGGCCAGGGAAGCGATGTGTGAATCGGCGCTCGCATCCGGCTGCGAATACAATTGCAGCGGCACTTCAATCCAAAAGGTCGAGCCCTGACCCGGCCGGCTTTCAACGCCTATGGTCCCTCCCATGAGCTCGGCGAGCTGCTTGGAGATGGAAAGCCCCAGACCGGTACCGCCAAACTTGCGGGTGATGGAGGCGTCGGCCTGCGTGAACTTCTCAAAAACGGTTTTTTGGCTTTCGGGCGGAATACCGATCCCGGTGTCGCGAACGGCAATCCGCATGGTGGCCCGCGCCGGGTCGCGCTGGAGACATTCCACCTCCAACTCCACCGATCCGGCGGCCGTGAATTTCACCGCGTTGCCCACCAGGTTGAGGACAATCTGGCGGATACGGCCCACGTCTCCGACCACCTGGCTGGGCGCTTCCGGGGGGTAGGCCAGCCGCAGAGCCAGTTTCTTCTCTTCGGCTTGAAAGCGAAGCAGCTCGAGGACGTCCTCGAGGGCCTTGCGCAGGTCGAAGGGCACGGCTTCGATGGTCATCCTGCCGGCCTCAATGCGGGAGAAATCCAGCAGGTCGTTGATGATCCCCAGCAAGGCCTGACCCGAAAGCCGCACCGTCTCGGCATAGTCCTGCTGCTCCGTGGTCAAGTGAGTTGCCAGCAGCAGGCTGGTCATCCCGATGACGCCGTTCATGGGTGTGCGAATCTCGTGGCTGATGTTGGCCAGGAATTCCGACTTGGCGGCGTTGGCCCGCTCGGCGGCCCGTTGCGCGCTGCGCACCCGCCGGACCTGCCACAACAGCAAACCGGCGGCGGCCAGCAGGCCGATGGCGCCATAGAACCAGAGCCGGTTGCGGCGCTCGGCCTCCTGGAGAGCAAACAGCGACCGCGCTTCCCCGGCGGACAGCGCAGACCACCGCTCGAGCAGATCCGAGAGCGTGCCGTCCAGCGCCAGGTTGGAGATTTCCGCCCGCAGGGCGTCGGCGGCCTTGGCGGCCGGCTTGGTGGCCGCGATGCTCATCCCGGTGGCCTCCGGGATGAACTGGATTTGAAGGTCGGCCTGCTCACAACCTTGCGGCCGGCGAAGCA
>JACOSU010000141.1 GCA_016178685.1 Candidatus Eiseniibacteriota bacterium
ATCTCATCTCCCGCGCTCGCGGATGGCGCCGCAGCGCTCGCCTCCCCCCCCGGTCCCTTCTCGGGCGAAATGCCGTCGAGGGACTTGAGCGTGGAGCCGCCGTCCGCGCCCCACAGTTCGCCATCCCTCGGGGCCACCACGGCGAGCGCGACCGCCATGACCCCGCCGGCCAGTCTGACCGATCTGGCGGCATGGCTCCAGTATCGCTCGAGCAATCACCTGGCGGCGCTGCCGCAGGAGGCGCGCATCTTCTACCGCCGCGGGTTGCTGCTCAAACAGGCCGGAAGTGACGAGGAGGCCGTCGAGCAGATTCGAGGCGCGTCCGATCTGGATCCGGATCTGGTCGCGCCGCATCTGACCCTCGCGGCGTGGTTTCTCCTGCGCGAACCGAGCCAGGCGTTGCTGCAGTACGCCGCGGTGCTCGAAATGGTGCGCCAGAGTTTCACGCTGCAGCTCGCTCTGGTGGCGAATACGATCGTTCTCGCGGTCCAGGCGCTGTTCCTGGGATTCCTGGCCGCCGCGCTACTGCTGGTGTGGATCCGCAACGCGGAGCTTCGCCACGCCTGGGAAGAACGCCTGATCCACGTCGTGGGCGCCGGTGGCGCAAGGGTCTGGGCCTGGAGCTTCCTGGTGCTCCCGTTCGCCGTCGGAGCGGGACTGGCGCTTCCGGCCGTGGTCCTGCTCGGCATCTCCTGGCCGTCGCTCAAGCTGCGCGAGCGATTCGTCTTCGTCGCGCTGGTGGCCATGCTGGGATCGGCCCCCTGGATCACATCGGCGCTCGACCGACTCTCGGTGCCGATGCGCCCCGACCAGGCCCCAATCTACGGTACCGCGGCTCTTGCGTCCGAAGGCTACTCGGTGGAGCGCGACCACGAACTGGCCGTGTTCGCCGCGGCGCATCCCGGAAATCCGTTCCTCGAATTCTCGCTGGCGTGGGAGTTGCGCCGTGCCGGCGATCTGCGAGGGGCGGAGCAGGCCTATCGCCGATCTCTCGCGCTGTGGCCCGGCAACGACCACGTGATGAACAACCTCGGCAACACACTCGCCTCCCTCGGCCGGCAGGACGAGGCGCTCGAAATGTACGCGAGGGCGTACGCAGCGAATCCCCGCAACGGTACGGCCTACTTCAACGCCTCCCAGATTTTCACGCAGCGATTCGAATATCGGGCCGCGACGGACGCGTTGTCCCGGGCATCGGCGCTCAATTTCGAACTGCTCCGCGAGTATCAGTCGCGGGCCACGGCCGACGGGCGGCTGCCGCTCGCCGATCAGTGGCTGGATTCGAAGACGTACTGGACGGCGCTGGCCGGCCTGCCCATGGCGCGGCCCGGCCGCGGCGTCTTGCCGCCGGCATGGCGGACGCGACAGGAATGCTCGGGGTGGCTGTTCAGCGCCCTCTGCGTGCTGTTCGCGCTCGCCGGGGTGGGATTCGGAATTCGGCAGCACCGTCGCATGCCGCTGCGCAATTGCAGCAACTGTGGCGCCGTGGTGTGCCGGCGCTGCGCGCAGCGCCGGCGTGAGACCGCGTTGTGCCTGGCCTGCGCGGCAGTCGAATCGCGTGCCGATTCCCCCGAGTTCGCTCGCGTTCTGCTGCGGCAGCACCACAGGTCGGTCGAGCAGCGTCGCGATCTGGTTCGCACGGCGCTCGCGACCCTGATCCCCGGCTACGGCCTGCTCTCGCTTCAGCGCGCGCTGCTGCCGCTCGCGCTCCTGATCGGTTCGGCGGCGCTGGCCAGCCCGTGGCTCGGTCTCGCGGCGCCGTTTACGTTCGAGCCGCGCGTCCCGGTCTCGGCGGGCGAAGTTCCGGTGCCGCTCCTGGTCGGCGCATGGGCCGCAGTCTACGCCCTCTCGTTGCTCGGATACTTCACCCGGCTCGCGCGGACGCGCGCGCAGGCCGCCTCTCTCGCCGCTCCGACCCGCAGCCGCGTCACGCAGTCCACCCACCGCGATCACGCGGCCGCCGCCTGAGGGACACCATGGCGCTCCAGGGAAACCTCCGCGACTTCGCCGCCACCGAGATCCTGCAGCTGCTCGGGACGCAGAAGAAGACCGGCTGCCTGACGCTCGAGTGGAACACCGAGCACGCCGTGATCTACGTTCAGGAGGGACGCGTGGTCTCGTCCCGCAAGCCGGGCATGAGCAAGGACGATCCGCTGCTGCGCTTCCTGCTCGACATCCATCGTCTCTCCGAGGAGCAGCACCGCGGGATCCTGACCCTCCAGCGCGAGTCCAACCGCGACCTCGAAGATCTGCTGTTGAACGGGCGCTACCTCGACGGCGAGGAGCTCGCGGGTTACGTCGAACGACAGATCCTCGAGAACCTGATGCGCGTCACGCGCTGGGAAAACGGCTCCTACCGTTTCGATCCGAACCTTCGCTGGCCGCATCATCCGCTGGTGCGCCTGAACATCGAGGGCGCGCTGATCGAAGCGGCTCGCAGGGTGGACGAGCAAAGGCGATTCGTCTCGGTGCTCAAGGATCCCCACCAGTTGCTCGGCGTCCTGGACCTTCCGGATCCCGACGAACCGCTCTCCGACGAGGAGCGCGAACTGTTCGGGATCATCGACGGCCAGCACACCGTGGCCGAGGTCGTGGAGCGCGCGCCGCTCTCGGAGTACGAAGCGTACGAGTCGCTGTTCCGAATGCTGGATGCTCACTGGCTGGAGTTCGTGGGGCGCCGCGATCCGGGGTTGCCCGAGCCCGCGAACGGCGGCAGCGTCTCGACCCGATCGCGCTCCCGCGTCTCGCTGCTTCGCGAGCTGGCGGTCGCGACCTCGGTGATCGCCGTGTTCCTCGCGCTCCGCGTGGGTGCGCAGGCGCTGCGTCCCTCGGCGGCTTCCGCCGCCGACCACGATCCGTTCACGGTCTCGCGCGTACACGATCTGCGACTGGCTCTCGACCTGTATCGGCGCGAGCGGGGCGCTTACCCGCAGCGTCTGTCCGACCTGGTCGAAGATCGCTGGATCTGCGAAGACCAGACGCGTGTCGCGGGCTTCATGTTGCGCTACCAGCGCGAGCGCGACGGCGGCGACTACCGCCTCGACCTGGACCCCGACCGCTGATCGCGGATCGCGCGGCGGCGGCCTGCGTACGCGGGCCGCGATCGAGGCGCCGCGAAGCGCCTCAGGCCAGCCCGGCCGCCTCGGCCTCGGCCAGCATCCATCGGGACGCATCGCGCAGATCGTCGAACACGCGTTCGGGCGGCGCCATCCCCGGGCCCGGGTTCGCGCGCTCCTCGTCCCTTCCGTATCCGGTCCGCACCAGCACGCCGCGCGAACCCGCATTGTGCCCGGCCCGGGCGTCAATCAGCTTGTCACCCACCATGAACGATCGGGAGAGCGCGATCCCCAGGTCGTCCGACGCGCGCTCGAGCAGCGCCGCACCCGGCTTGCGACAATCGCAGCCGGCGTCGGGACGATGCGGACAGAAATAGATCGCATCGAGTTCGATCCCGCGCGCGCGCAACAGCGTCCGCAGCCGGGCCATCGCCTGATGGACGCGCGCGAGCGGAAACAGTCCGCGCCCCACGCCCGACTGGTTCGAGATCACGATCAGCGCGAACCCCGCGGCGGCGAGGTCGCGAAGCGCCTCGGGCACCCCCGGCAGCAACTCGAGATCGTCCGGATCGGCGAGGTAGCCGCGTTCGACCACCAGCGTGCCGTCGCGGTCGAGAAACACAGCGCCGCGCGGCGAGCGTCCGCGGTGCCGCGCCAGCGCGCGTTCGCAGGCCCGCTCCAGGATCTCGGTGTCGGCGTGCGTCGCGTCCGGCTCCGCGGCCGGTGCCTCCGCGCTCCAGAGCGCGAGCCGCTCCAGCCCGAGCGAGCCTCCCGCCCTGCGCATCGCGTCGGCCTCGGTCTCTTCCACGAGTCCCGCCGCGAACAGACTGTTCCATGCCCAGTGATCGATCGCATTCCAGCGCGCGACGCCCCCGGCATCGAGCGTCAGCAACAGGACGTGCGCGCGCGTGCGCCAGCCGGCGTACGCGGTTCGCAGCGGATCGCGCGCGCCGCCCAGCACCAGATCGGCCTCGAACCGCGAAAGCGGGATGCCGGGCGCGATCTCCCGCACCTCGCCGCCCGCCTCGCTCGGCGCGCCTCCCGGACCCCAGAACACCTGGTGTCCGCGAAGCGCCAGCGCCGCGGCCGCGCGCCGCATCCGGAACTCCCGCTCTCCGAGCGAGGCTCCGTGCACCAGGATCCTCACCGTCCTCCTCCCCGCGCGCTCCGAGCGCCGATCACGCCGCCATCTCGCTGCAGGCCGAGTCCACCTCCGCCACCTCGATCGAGCGCAGGCAGGCATAGCCGATCCGGCAGCGTCTTTGAAAGCACGGCGAACAGACCGGCGCGTGCTGGATGACGCGCACACGCTCGCCGAGCGGCGCGCTCCACGCGCTGCTGGTCGAGCCGAACAGCACCACGGTCGGGGCGCCGCACGCCGCCGCGAGATGGGCCAGACCCGAATCGTTGCAGACCGCGACCGCCGCGCGAGCACACAGCGCGGCCAGCGTCTCGAGCGGGGTGCGGGCCGAAAGATCCACCGCGCCCGCTCCCGCGCCGCGCGCCACTTCGGAGCAGACATCGCTCTCGGCGCCGGTCCCGCACACCAGCACCTGGAGGCCTCGGGCCGCGAGTCTCCTGGCGAGTTCTGCGAAGCGCGCGGCGTCCCACCGTTTCGCGGGCCCATAGAGTGCGCCGGGCCCCAGCATCGCATAGCGTGAGTCGCCGATGCCGTGAGCGACAAGAAGCGCGCGCGCGTCTTGATCTGCCTGCCGGGTCACGCTGAGCCGGCCGCATTCCAGGTCGGGCGTTCCCCAGAGTCTTCCAAGCGCCGCGTATTCGCGGCTCAGATGCAGATCCCCGCGCGCGGGACGCTTGACGGGATGCGTGAGCAGCAGCGATCGGCCCGCGGCAGCGAACCCGACCCGGACTGGAGCGTGGGTATGAAACGCGAAGAAAGCACTCGAGAACGATGGCGGAAGCACAACCGCCGCAGTCGGTTTCCAATCTCGGATCCGGGCGAGCAGCGCGCCGCGGCCCGATCGGTCCGCGGGCCATGGGTCGACGAACTCGAATGTGGCGTCGGACTCGAGCAGGCGGATCAGTGCGCCCGGGCCCGCGACGCGCAACTGCGCTCCCGGCATCGCCGCGCTCAGCCCTCGCAGCAGCGGGCGTGCCAGCAGCGCGTCTCCGAGCCAGTTCGGGAGCCGGATCCAGACGCGTTCGTCGCTCACGGAACGCCGCGCAATCGGACCGCTCAGTACGCGCGCGCGAACAGCGCGACGCGGCGGCCCTGCGAGCGGGCCTCAAACGGCGCCTGGTCGATCGGAACGCATCGCAGCGTGGCGCCGGTGCGTTCCTTGATCAACGTTTCGAGCGCCGGGTCGTTCTCCCACGGCACCGCCACGAACCCGCGCTTCGACGCGAAGTGAGCCTCGATTTCCTCGATCGAATTCGCGTACCCGGTATTGGCCTCGCGGAATGCGAGCGCCGACTGGAACAGCGCGCGCTGCACTTCCTCGAGCAGCACCGGCAACCGGGTCGCGAGGTCCGCGATCGGGATCGCCTCCTTCGCGCGGTTATCACGCCGAACGCTCATCACGGCCCGGTTCGCGACGTCACGCGGTCCGATCTCGAGCCGCACCGGCACCCCACGCATCTCGTGCTCGTTGTACTTCCAGCCCGGCGTGTACTGATCCCGATCGTCCACCCACAGCCGCGCACGCTCGCCCACCGCCTCCTTCACCCGGCCTACGAACTGCGTCACGGCCGCGCGGTCCTCGTCCTTGCGCCAGATCGGCACGACCACGGCCTGAACCGGGGCGATGTGAGGCGGCAGCCTGAGCCCCTGGTCGTCGCCATGCGTCATGACCACCGCGCCGATCAGCCGTGTCGAGACCCCCCACGACGTCTGGTGCACGTGCTGGCGCTTTCCCTGCTCGTCCTGGAACGTGATGTCGAAAACCTTCGCGAAGTGCTGGCCGAGGTTGTGCGACGTGCCGGCCTGGAGCGCCTTGCCGTCCCGCATCAGCGCCTCGATCGAGTACGTCATCTCGGCTCCCGCGAAACGCTCGGCCTCGCTCTTGGGGCCGCCGTGCACGGGGATCGCGAGATCGGTCTCGACGAAATCGCGGTACACCTCGAGCATGCGCAGCACTTCCTCCTGGCACTCCCTGGCGCTCGCGTGCGCGGTGTGCCCCTCCTGCCACAGGAATTCCGCGGTGCGCAGGAACAGGCGCGTGACCTTCTCCCATCGCATCGCGTTCGACCACTGATTGATCAAGACCGGCAGGTCGCGATACGACTCGATCCAGCGCGAATACATGTGGCCGATGATCGCCTCGCTGGTGGGGCGGATGGCGAAGCGCTCTTCGAGTTTCTCGGAGCCCCCTTCCGTCACCCACGCGCACTGGGGAGCGAATCCTTCGACGTGGTCGGCTTCGAGTTGCAGCAGGGACTCCGGGATCAGCATCGGGAAATACGCGTTCTGGTGCCCGGTCGCCTTGATGCGCGCATCGAGCAGGCGCTGCATGTGCTCCCACAATCCGTACCCGTAGGGCCGGATCACCATGCAGCCCCGCACCGGCGAGTAATCCGCGAGCTGCGCCTTGCGCACGACTTCGGTGTACCAGCGCGAGAAGTCGTCCGACTGGTCGGTCAGATCTTCGACGAACTGTTTCTTCGATTTCTCTTCGGTCACGGGGCGCTCCCCGATCGACGAACGTTGGGATGCATGGGCCCGCTGGACGGCGCGGGCCCGGCGGCGTACCGCGCGTGCGCGGCCGGGGGCCGCAGTATAGGGGCAGCCGCGCGAGCGCGACAAGCTTCGCGCCGCCTGCCGGAGGAGCGCGGGCCGGGCTCCCCGCCGCCGGTCCTGATGGCGCTAGCGCACGACGACGAAGCGACGCGTCACGTTCCTTCCCGAGGCCGTGAGGCGAGCGAAATAGATTCCGGGACCGCTCGAGGAGCCGAGATCGAAACGCACATGGTGGACGCCGGCGTCCGCCTCCATCTTCCGCGCGGCGCGGATGCGTCCCGCGACGTCCATGACTTCGAGCCGCGCGAAGCCGGCGTGAGGCAGTTCAAACGTCAGGTCGAAGCGGCCCGGTCCCGGATTCGGCGACGGAGCTTCGAGCGCGAGTCGCAACCGCGGTACCTCGACCCAGGTTTCGGCGGTGCGTGCTTCCCCGCTCGCGGTCGCGACGCCGAGCGAGTACGCCAGCCGATCACCGGGACGCACGTCGCGATCCTCGAATTCGACGCGACCCACGCCATCGGTCGCGCCGTTCGCGAGTGCGCGTGGCGCCTCACCGAACGCATGGCGATCGAGCGTCGCCCCCGCGCCCGGACGCCCCGTGACCGACCACGTGAGCCGCACGGCGTCGCCGTCGAATGCTACCTCGACCAGATCCGCGAGCGTCGGTGTGGGAAGATCCAGCCGTGGGATCCGTTCCTGATGCGGGCGGCAATCGTCGGCCGTGACCGTCAAGTCGAGCGTATCGCGGCCCTCCGCGACGTACGGGACGTGGGCGACGCCGTCCGGGCCCGTGAACGAGATCGAGAGCTGCCGGCCCGGCCGGTAGGCGGTGACCCGCGCGCCTGCGAGCGGCGCACCCAGCACGCTGACGGCAACCTCGAACGCCGTGTCGCCGAACGCGAGCGAGGGCGGCGCGACCACCTCCAGCGAGCACGCCGGTCTGAGCCTCAGGCGCATCTCGGGGTCCCCGAGCAGCGTCAGATCCATCTGCGTCCAGCGGTTCACCCCATCGAAGGCCGAGAACGGGACGAACGGGAGCCTGGATCGCGCGTGAAGTTCCCCGACCGCCCGCACGTTTTGTTCGAAAAGAAGCCGCAAGAATTCGCGCTCATAGGCGCGGGTCGCGGTCGGAAAGTCGATCAGATCCGCGCCGATCACCGACGACGCGCCGCCGGACGCGAGCAACGCCGCGCGGCCCAGCGAAGCAGGACCGAACGACGCCAGCGAAGCGCCGATCGAATAGAGGTGAAACGGATGGGCGGCGTTGGCGAGGGCCTGGATGTCGGCGAGGCCGATCGAACCCCCTCCCACCGATACCGTCGAATCCGTGCCGAGGCCGACCAGCAGCACCAGGTTCTGGCCGGCCGAAAGCGAATCCAGCACCGCCGCCCGCGTCTCGTGAATCGCGCCCGGCCGGTAGGAAGGCTCGAGATCGTTCTGGTAGAGGCGGGCGACGCGAACCGCCGGGGCGAGATCGAATTCGGGCAGCACCTCTTCAACCAGTTGTGCGCCATCGAGCGTGAGCGGGCCACCGCTCCAATTGCCCGGAAACAGCACGGCGGCCGCGCCCAGCGCTCGATCGTCTCGATCGGCGGCCGGTGTCACTTCATCCTGCAGCGTCCGGGCCACGAACGCTGCGACCTCCGCGCGCGAGTGGACCGGGGAGCGCCCGACGTAGAGCTCGGGCGTGAGATCCGCGTCATCCCCCGGGTCCGAGCTGCTGATGGCCCCTTCGCCCCAGCGCCCGTTCCCGTTCGCGTCCCAGCTTCCATCCAGCGCCGCGAAGTAGAGATCGGTGGGGATCGACGCCCCGCCGAAGAACGTCGTGGTCGCGAGTCGCGAGCGCACCACGCTGCTGTCTCCGCCCAGCAGCGCCCATCGCGCGCCCCACGTCCCATGCGCGTCGCGCAGGAAGAGGCGGATGCGCTCCGCTTCGTCCGCCGCGGCCGGGTACGATGCGCGGATCTCGGACAGCGGCTCCCCGACCGCCGCGATGCCGGAGTGGGTCTTCCAGTCCGCGAGCGGAACGAACGCCGCCGCCAGGGAATCTTCCGTGACGATCACGTATTCGATCGGGCGGCCGAGAACGGTGCGGGGCGAAACGCCGGCGGGCGCGATGGGTGGGGCGAGCGCGGCCGCGGCCAGCGTGAGGAAGGCGAGCCGGATCCAGCTGCGGAGCGAGGGGGTCATGGGAGCATTCCCATTCCGGACCGGCCGTGGGGGGCGGCGCCGGTGCGGCGAGCCCGCCACGAAGCCACCAGCGTACTCAGCGCGCTGCGGGCACGTCAACCGCGAGCGCGCTCCAAACCTCATCCGGCGTGATTCCCGTCATGCATCGGAAATGTCCGAGCGGGCAGCGTTCGCGGCCGTGAAGCGTGCAGGGTTGGCAGGGCTCGTGGCGGCACAACACCGCGTGCCCCTCCCCCTGGGGCGCGAAGCCCAGCTCGGGAACGGTGCTCCCGTAGAGCGCGACCACGCGGAGCGCGCGCGCGGCCGCCAGGTGCATGAGCCCGCTGTCGCACGTCACGGCGGCGCGGCAGCGCGAGAGCAGCGCCGCCATGCGGGGGAGGCTCTCGCACAGCCATGCGCCCTCCGCGCGCCGTTCGATCGCCGCGGCCAGAGCGCCGAACGTTGGTTTTTCGCGTGCGAGGCTGAACGCGAGCACCGGAATCCCCTTCTTGCCCAGGCGGTCCGCGATCTCGATCCAGCTCGATTCGATCCACTGCTTGGTCGCGTGCCGCGCCGCCGGCGCGATCGCGACCGGACGATCGAACCCGCGCCTGGCGATCCATGCGTCCGCCCACGCTTCGGCCTCCCCGCCGCAGGTCATGCGCGGGGCGCCATGGGTCGCGATGGAAAGCGGAGCGAGCGAGCGAGCGTAGCGTTCGGCGGTGGGCGCCGCGGCGGCCGGCGAGCTCCATCGCGCGTGCACCCAGCGCAGCCGGCGCACGCGCGATGACGGCGCCCGCAACACCCTGCCCTTCTGCCGGAACGTCAGCACGCGCGTGCGCGCGCTCCCGTGCAGGTCCACGATCAGGTCGCACTCCTCAAGCTCCGCGCTCATCGAGACCAGGTCCTCGATTCGCATCGCGTCGCGCTCCAGCGCGCGAACGTGCCCGACCGCGGGATCGAACCGCAACACGTCGCCGTACTCCTCGCGCGTCCAGTATTCGATCCGCGCCCCGGGGTACGCCCGGTGCAGCGCATGAACCACGGGAAGGGTCAGGATCACGTCGCCGAGCGACGACAGCCGGAGGACGGCGATGCGCCGGAAGCCCGCTGCCGGAACCTGCAGCGGTTTCACGAGCCGGACCTCATGCCGAGAACTGCAATTCGTACAGCCGGCGATACACCCCGTCGCGATCCATGAGTTCCGCGTGGGGCCCGATCGCCGCCACCCGCCCGTCCTCGAACACGACGATGCGGTCCGCGTGCTGGACGGTCGAGAGGCGATGCGCGATCACGAGCACGGTGCGGTCGCGCATCAGGCGTTCGAGCGCATCCTGAACCAGCCGCTCGCTCTCGGTATCGAGCGACGACGTGGCCTCATCGAGCAACAGGATCGGCGGATTGCGCAGCAGGGCGCGCGCGATCGCGAGCCGCTGCCGCTCGCCACCCGAGAGGCGGGCTCCGCGTTCGCCGATGACGGTGTCGAACCGGTTCGGCATGCGCTCGATGAACTCGAGAGCGTGCGCGGCCCGCGCGGCGTCGCGGATCGCGCTCTGGTTCGCCCCCGGTGCGCCGTACGCGATGTTGTTGCGAACCGTGTCGTGGAACAGGATGGTCTCCTGCGTGACGATGCCGAGCTGGGCGCGTAACGAGCCGACCGTCGCGTCGCGAAGGTCGATCCCGTCGAATGCGACGCGGCCCGCGACCGGATCGTAGAAGCGCGCCAGCAGGTCCATGGTGGTGCTCTTGCCGGCGCCGCTCGAGCCCACCAGCGCCACGATCTCCCCGCGCCGGATCTCGAACGACACATCCTGCAGCACCTCTCGCACGCCGTCGTACGAGAACGATACATTCTCGTAGCGGACCTGAGCCGCGAACCGGGGCAACTCGCGGGCTCCCGGGCGGTCCGTGACCTCCGGGGCGGTATCCAGCACCTCGAACACCCGTGAGGCCGCGGCCACCCCCTGCTGCACGTTCGAATACACCTCGGAGAGCGTCTTGATCGGCGAGATGGTCGCGAGCAGCGCCGCGATGAACATGACGAACGTGTGCGGCTCGAGCGTGTGGGTCACGAAGATCTCGCGCCCCCCGAGCCACAGCATGATCACGGCGACCAGCACCACGGCGTACTCGCTCACGGGCGCGGCCGCCGCCGAGACGCGGCGCAGATGGACGAACGATCGAAAGTATCCCTGATTCACGGCGTCGAATCGCCCGCGTTCGGCCGACTCCATGCCGAACGCCTTGACCACGCGCGCCCCGCTCACGGTCTCCTCGACGATTCCGGTCAACTCTCCCATGCGCTCCTGGGCCTGCCCGGAGCGCTTGCGCATCTTGCGCCCGATCCACGCCAGCGACAGTCCGGCGGGAGGCAGAATCATCATGGAGAGCAGCGCCAGCCGCCACGATGCCGTGAACACGATCACCAGCAGGCCCGCCAGCGTGAGGCCGTCCTTGATCAGGTTGCCGAGGCTGGCGGCGATCGAGGCGCGCAGGTACTCGACGTCGTTCGTGATCCGCGAGATCAGCCGCCCGGCGCGCTGGCCGTGGAAGTACGACAACGACAGCCGCTGCAGGTGGGCGTACAGCGCGCTGCGCACGTCCCGCATCACCGACTGCTCGATCGAGACCATCAGGAACGCCTGCAGGTAATTGGCGACGTTCTTGAGCAGCATCACGATCAGGATCAGGATGCACACGCGCTCGAGCCCGACCAGCGGACGCGGATCGAGCACCATGGCTTCGAGACCCTGGCGCAATGCGGCCGGCATCCAGCGCATTCCGTCGAGATGAAGCGTGGGCGTGCCGTGGGCGGCCGGACGTGCGAACAGGAGCTGGAGAAACGGCGACACCGCCGAGATCGAGAACATCGAGGTCGCGGCGTAAACTGCCATGCAGGCGAGAGCGACCGCCAGTCGTCCGCGATGGGGCCGGACGTAGCGCAGCAGCCGGAGATAGGCCTTCATGGCGCGGGCGTCACGGAATCAGGGACCACGGGCTCGGATGACTCCGGGGGCCGCATCATCCGGGGGCCGGCGCTCCGCCCCCGGAACGTCCGTGTTGTCCGGCCCGATGCTCCGCGTCACCACCCGTCATTCCGAGCGCTTCGATCGGATCCGGGGCGCGCAGGAAATCCTCCATGGTGTCCTCCTCGCGCGCGCTCAACTGCCCGCTCTCGACCAGCTGAAACACGATGCGTCCGACGTCCGAGCCCTTCGCGAGGCCCCACTCCCTGAACACCAGGTCGGCGA
>JACOSU010000142.1 GCA_016178685.1 Candidatus Eiseniibacteriota bacterium
CCAGGTCGGCGAGCGGGCCGAATTCGATTCGCGCCAGCGCCGCCACCGCTTCGACCAGTTCGCGGCCGCTCAGATGGCGCCGCGCCGGATCCGCCCGGCGCTCTTCCGACAGGGCACGGACCGCGGCGCCCAATGCGGCGACCACGAACCCGTAGGCCTCGCGCCGGTAACCGGGATCGCGTTCGCGCAGACCATCCACCACGGCCCAGAACGAAGGTTCGGATGCGCTCATGTTCAGGTCCCCGGATCCATTCCGGGCAACTATAGGTCGGGCCCGCTCGGCGCGGCAAGGCGCCCCGACCGTCGGCGCCGGCGAAGCGTTGTGCACTTTCCGGTCCACTCGCGCGAGCTGCGCGGATGGTCGAGGTTGAAATGGAGGCCTCGACTTTCCGGCCGCCGCCGCGCCGCGGCCACGATCAGGCGCCCGACCAGCGTGATGTTGCGCAGCTCGATCAGATCCGAGGACAGCCTCAGACGCCCGTAGTCCTCACCGATCTCGCTTCCCAGCAGCGCGAGGTGCCGCGCCGCGAGCTGGAGCCGCTCGTCGGTTCGAACGATCCCCACCAGATTCCACATGATCCGTCGCACCGCGTCCCAGTTGTGATCGAACACCACGGTCTCGATCGGAGGTCGTGTTCCGCGCGCGGACCACGCCGCTGCGCGCGGAGCGTTCGGCACCGCGGGCAGACCCCGCGCGAGGTCGCGCGCCGCGTGGTGCGCGGCGACCAGCGCTTCGAGCAGCGAATTGCTCGCGAGCCGGTTCGCGCCGTGAAGCCCCGTCGACGCCACCTCGCCAAGCGCGTAGAGCCCGTTGAGAGCGGTGCGCCCGGCGAGCGTCGCGTGCACGCCGCCGCACATGTAATGAGCGGCGGGCACCACCGGAATCGGCTCCCGCGTGAGATCGAACCCGAGACGGCGGAGCGCGGCGCAGATGTTCGGGAATCGTGCGCGCACGAGCGCGGCGGGACGGTGCGTGATGTCGAGCAGCACGTGGGGATCGCCGCGCCGCTTCATCTCGCGATCGATCGCGCGCGCCACCACGTCGCGCGGCGCCAGCTCTCCGAGCGGATGAACCGCCGGCATGAAACGGCGCCCATCCAGGGTGCGCAATACCGCGCCCTCGCCGCGCAACGCCTCGGACAGCAGGAACGATTTCGCTCCGGGATGAAACAGGCAGGTCGGATGAAACTGGACGAATTCGAGATTCTCGACCGGCACTCCTGCCCGGTAAGCCATCGCCAGGCCGTCGCCGGTGGCGATGTCGGGATTCGTGGTGTACAGATACACCTTGCCGGTGCCGCCGGTCGCGAGAACTGTCGCGCGCGCGGTCACCGCGCGAATGCGTCCGGACCGCCGGTCCATGACGTACGCGCCCCAGCAGCGATCGCGTCCGCGTGGCCTCCGTCTCAGCCGCGAATCGAGGATCAGGTCCACGCCGAGCTGGTCTTCGATCAACTCGATTCGCGGATGGCGCTTCACGTGCTCGATCAACGCCTGCTCGATCGAGCGCCCCGTGAAATCGGACGCGTGCACGATGCGGCGGCGCGAATGTCCACCCTCGCGACCGAGCGCGTAGCCGCGCGCACCCCGGTTGAACCGAACGCCGAGCCTCTCGAGCTCGCGCACGCGGGCCGGGGCCTCCTCGACCACGCGCCTCACCACCCTGGGATCGCTGAGCCCCGCCCCGCATCGCAGCGTGTCGCGCTCGTGATCGCGGAACGAGTCGCCGGGATCGAACACCGCGGCGATTCCGCCCTGCGCCCAGTTGGTGTTCGAATCCTCCGCGCGTTTCTTGGTGAGAACCATCACGTCCGCGTGCTCGGCAACACGCAACGCCGTCATGAGTCCGGCAATGCCGCTGCCGAGCACCAGGACGTCCACGCGGCTCACGGGATGGTCCGCGGCACCGCGGCGGCGTGGGCCGCAGTCCCGGTGCCTGTGAGGCCGGCGAACACCCTGCGTTCCACGTCCTCTCCGCCGCACACCCACTGCCACGTCACGTCCATCACGCGCACGCGTGGGTCGCTGAGCGGCCAGCGCACCGCGTCCTTGGCGCTGATCACGATCTCCGACCGGTCGCGGTCCGCGAGGTCGAGCTCGGAACGGGCCTCGGCCGGCGTGAACCAGTGATGATCGCGATAGACCGACGCGCTCGCGACCTCGCACCCGGCCTCGCTCGCGGTGCGGCTCACGGCCGCCGGGTTTCCGGTCGCGGTCACCACGCGGACGCGGGAGGGCGCGGCGACGCGCCCTCCATCGAGGGCGCGGAATCCGACCAGTGCGTGGCGTCCGGCCGCGAGCGTCGCGGCAGGTGCGAAACGATGCGCCTGCGACAAAGCCGGCTCGGGATCCTGGCCCGGCGCGAGTCGCGACAGCACGACGACCTGCGCGCGCTGCAGGGCGCGCATCGGCTCGCGCAATCGTCCGGCCGGCAGCAGGCGCCCGCCGTCAAAAGGGTTGAGCGCGTCCAGCAGCACGATATCGAGATCCCGCAGCAGCGCCCAGTGGGAGAATCCATCGTCCACCAGCACCAGTTGCGCCCCGTCCGCCGCCGCCCGAAGCGATCGCTCGCGCTTGCTGCGCCCCGCCAGCACCCGGCCGGGACCGAGGGCGTCCTGATAGAGCCGCTCTTCGTCTCCAAAGCCCTCCGGACCCGGCCGGTACCGCCGACAAACCACGCGGGCGTCCACACCGAGCGCGACCGCGCGCTGCGCGAGGTGCAGCGTGAGCGTGGTCTTGCCGGTTCCCCCCACCGTGAGATTGCCGACGCTCACCACGCGCGATGACACGTGCGTGCCTTGCCAGAGGCCACTCGCGTACGCGCGCCGGCGCGCCTCCCACGCCGCCGACATCGCGGCAGCCGCCGCCCGTCGCAGCACGTTCATCGCTCGACCGGCCACAATCCGTGCGCCACCAGAGCGCGCACCGTGCGACGCGTGGCGCCGCGCATCGCGCCCACGGCTCCGAGGCCGCCCTCCCTGAGCGAGGCGCGAATCTGCGGCTCGCGCATCACGCTCGCGAGCGCTTCCGGAAATTCCGCCGCGGTCGCGATCCGCACCCCGCCGCGCGTCAGGAGCGCGTCGATTGCGGGCCGCTGGTGCGAGCCGTAGGGGCCCATCAACACCGCCGCTCCGCAGGCCGCGGGCTCGAGCGGATTGTGACCGCCGAGCGGCACCAGGCTCGCGCCCACGAACGCGGCATCACTCGCGGCATAGTCTCGCTCGCATCGAGCGCGCGCCACGCGTTCGCCAGAAACGTAGCCTCTCCGGGTCTCACGCTGCCGAGCGTCAGCAGCGGGCGGTCGGGATCGAGTCCCAGCGCGATCCGAGCCGAGCGCCGATCGGGAGCCGGCTCCCGCAGCGCGTCGAACTTGAGGTTTCCCGTGACGTGCGTGCGATCGGGCCGCGCGCCGATCGAGATCCAGCGTCCGGCATCCTCGTCGCTCTGGCACAGCACGAGACGGACGGTCGCGAGCAGCTCGCGCAGTCCGGCGCCGAGGCGCGCGTAACCGAGCACGGACCTGGCGGAGAGGCGCGCGCTCACGAACGCCACCGGGATACGCGCCCCCCGCGCGGCCAGCAGCCAGTGCGGCCAGATCTCGGTCTCGATCACGAACAGGCGCGCCGGCTTCACGTGGCCGACGAACCGCGCGATCGCCTGCGGCGAGTCGATCGGCGCCAGAGAGACCGGAGGTCCGAGCCCTCCCAGCCGCGACCGCCCGCTGCGCGTGGTCGAGGTCAGGCGAAGGGCCGCGGCGGGGTCGTGTGCAAGCAACTCCCGGATCAGAGGCGGGGCGGCACTCGCCTCACCCATCGACGCGGCGTGGATCCACGCGTCGCATGCGTGAGCGGCCTCCACGCGGCCCATCCGCTCGCCCCACAGCGGGCGCTCATCCGGCGACGCGAGCCAGCGCGCGTGCGGCGCGAGCGCTCCGATCGTGGGCGCGAACAGACGGTAGGCGGACCATGCGACGCTCATGCCCCGAACCCCGGCACCGCCTTCATGGCCGCTCCCCCGCATCTGCGCGAACCCGGCTCGTGAGCTCGAGCAACGCGCGTTCGATCTTGAGGCGCCACCTTTCGAGATCCGCTTCCCCGAGCCCGGGAGGCACCAGGATCGGCGGCCCGAGATCCACGAGCAATTTCGAGAACGGCAGCGGAACGATCATTCTGTCCCACGATCCCAGCCGCACCGCCCGCGAAGCTCCGATCGCGGTCGGGACGATCGGCAATCCGGAACGGCTCGCGAGATACGCCGCTCCGCCCTTGACGACTTCGGACGGACCGCGCGGGCCGTCCGGCGTGATTCCGAGATAAGCACCGTGAGCGGCAAGTCGCAGCAATTCGAGCGTACCCGTCCCGCCACCGCGCGTGCTCGATCCGCGGGCGGTGGCGAACCCCAGCCGCTCGAGCGCGCGCGCGACGATTTCGCCGTCCAGGTGCCGGCTGATCAGCACCGCAACTCCCCGCTTGCGGTGCGTGTAAGCGAGCGGAAGCAGCCCCGAATGCCAGAACGTGAAGATACAACGCCGAGCGTCCTGAGAGCGCGATGCGGACGGATCGTGGCCGCGACGCTCGATCCTCCACGTCGCGCCGAGCGCGCGGATCGCGATCGCACCGAGCGTGGCCGTAGGCCCCACCCACCACGGATAGCGCCCGATCCCGCTCACCGGACCGCCATTTCCCAGGCCAGCCGGGCGGCGCGCGCCGATGCGCCGGGTCCGCCCAGCCGCTCGCGGACCACTCGGAGGCGCTCGCTCGCGCGCTGGCGTTCGGCCGGATCGTCGAGCCACGGTGCGAGTGTCGTGGCCACGCGCTCCGCGGTGAAATCGCCCTGCAAAAGCTCCGGGGCCACGTCGGCGCCGGCCACGATGTTCGGCAGCCCGATGCGCTCGACACGAATCACCCGGCGCGCGATGGCGTAATTGAGCGCTCCCACCCGGTACACGATCGCGAGCGGCGTCCCGAACAGCGCGGTCTCGAGCGTCGCGGTGCCGGAGCAGACCGCGCACGCTCGCGCATAGGCCTGAACCGCGCGCGTGCGCCCGACCGCCACGCAGGGAGCCGGGTTCGGCTGCGTTCCGCCGCCGACGTCGTCCGGTTCGCGACCCGCCGGATCCCGCGCGGGCTGCGCGACCCCGGGCCCTCCGCGCCCGGGTTTCGCGTCGCCGGGCGACGCTCCGACTGCGATCACCACCGCCAGGTCGGGCCGCGACCGCGACAGCATGCCCGCGGCGCGAGTCAGCGTCGGGAGGTGCTGGCGAATCTCGCTCGGACGGCTTCCCGGCAGCAATCCCAGGATCGGCCGATGCGAAGCGATCTCGAGCTCGCTCCGCAACTGCGCTTCGCTCACTTCGGGCGTCAGATCGTCCAGCAGCGGGTGCCCCACGAACGTGGCCTCCACGCCGGCCGCACGGAAGATCGCCTCTTCGAACGGAAACACGACGGCGAGCCGGTCCACCCATCGCGACATCTGCGCCGCGCGCTCCGCGTGCCATGCCCAGACCTGGGGGGCGACGTAGTAGAACACGCGAGCGCCGCGCCGCTTGAGCGCGGGCCCGAGCCGAAAGTGAAAACCCGGCGCATCCACTAGGATGCAGGCGTGGGGCCGAAAGCTACGGTGCTCGCGAATCAGCCTTCGAAACGTGCGCCACAGGCGCGGCAGCCGCGGGAGGACGGCCGAGAACCCGATCACCGAGAGCGCGTCCATGGATTCGATGCGCTCCACCCCGGCCGCTTCCAGCGCGGGGCCGGTCACGCCCCTCACCCGGCAAGGGCCGAGGGCGCGCAGCGCCGTCACCAGGCGCGCCGCGTGCAGATCGCCGGAGGCCTCCCCGACGACGATCAGGAAGCGGCGTTCGACAGGCTCGACCACTGACGTGCGCGGCGTTTCATGGCCGCGCGCACCTCTTCGGCGACCGCGAGCGCCGAGCGTCCCGACGAGGCCGACGCCGCCCCCTCCGCCTCGCCCCGCAGCGACCCCAGGAACGCGCTCAACTCCAGCGTGAGCGGCTCGCCCCCGACCGGCTGCAGGCGCGACCGCGTGATGGCGGTGAGCGCGGCGAGCGGATTGGCCCGCGCCGCGCGCAGTCGCCCGACGTCAACCTGCAGCATCTCGCCGGTTTTTTCGAACAGGTCGATCGAAAGGTACGAATCGCTCTGGAAGAACCGAATGCGACGAAGACGCTCCTGCGAAACCCGGCTGGCGGTCAGGTTCGCGACGCATCCGTCCGCGAATTCGAGGCGCGCGTTCGCGATGTCCTCGTTCTCGGAGAGGACCGCCACGCCGACCGCCGAAAGGCTCGACGGCGGGGCGCCCACGATGTCGATCACCACATCGAGGTCGTGAATCATGAGGTCGAACACCACGTCGATGTCGAGCGAGCGCGGCTGGAACACCGCGAGCCGGTGACATTCGATGAACTTGGGGGAGCGCACGTGCGGGCGGGCGGCGAGCAGCGCCGGATTGAAACGCTCGACCTGCCCGACCTGGAGCGTGATCTCGGCGCGCCGCGCCGCCTCGATCATGGCGTCGGCATCCGCGACGCAGGGCGCCATCGGCTTTTCAACCAGGGCGTGCCGTCCGGTTGCGGCGGCCTGCTCGACGGCCGCGCGGTGCGACACGGTCGGAACCGCGATCGAGACCGCCTCGCAGCCGGCCAGCAGCGCCTCCGCCGATTCGAACGCCCGGCAGCCGTGGCGGGCCGCCACCTCGGCCGCGCGCCCCGGGTGGTGGTCGTACACTCCGACCAGATCCGCTTCTTCGAGCGCATGGTAGACGCGCGCGTGCTTCTCGCCCCACGTGCCCACGCCCCACACCCCGACCCGAACCGGTTTCACCGAATCCTCCTAGGCTCCGTTTGAAAAGAGCACACGGAAATATCGCTCAATGAAGACCAGATGAATCATCGCCAGGAAGTTCACCGCCAGTTTCTCGAAGCGGGTCGCCACCCGGCGGCACTCTTTGATCCAGCCGATGCACTGCTCAA
>JACOSU010000130.1 GCA_016178685.1 Candidatus Eiseniibacteriota bacterium
AGGGGGAGAGAAAACCTCATGAGCGACATCTCGCGCGAAGAGCGCGTGAGCCGCGCGCTGTGCGCCGTGCGCGCCGAGATCGACGATCGAGCGCTGCGGCGCGCGCTCGATCGGCTCGGCGAGCGTGAGCGCGTTCAGGGATGGCTGGCCTGGACGCTGCGCCCGGCCGCGCTCGCGACCGCGGCGGCTCTGCTCGTGGTGTCGGCCGGAACCACGCTGTGGTGGGTGGGAGCGGACAGCGAGCGCTCGAGTCTCACCGACCAGGTGCTGGACGCCGCTGGCTGGGTCGGCGTGGCCGATCTCGAGGCCGGCGTGACGCAGGACGCGGCATCCGACAGCGGAGCGATCCGGTGATCTCGAAACGCGAGCTGGCGATCGCGGTCAGCGCGGCCTTCCTGATCGGAATCTCGCTCGGGCTCCTGTCCGGAATGCTCGCCACGCACCTGATGACGCACGAGCGTTTCGGGTCGTGGCACGCAAGAAGGTGGATGATGCTGCACGGGCCGATCGGCTGGGGCGAACCGATGGCCCCCGACGAACCGATGCCTCCCCGTGGATCGATGACTCCCGGTGAGCCGCCGGGTCCCGGTGGTCCGCGGCCCGTGCTCCCGAGGCTCGAACGCGCGCTCGACCTTTCGCCCCCACAGCGCGACACCATCGAGGCGATCCTGCTGCGCTCGCGCGGCAGGTTCAGGCTGGAGCGCGACAGCCTGAGGCGCGAAATCGAGGCGCAGCTCACGCCCGAGCAACGGCAGCGATGGCACCAGATCGAAATGCGCATCCGACCCGGCCGGGACGACGGACATCACGGGCCCCCGGAAGAACGCCCGTGACTCACCACCAACCCTGGAGGAATGAAATGAAGCGATTCGCAATCATCCTCATCGCGGCCGCGCTCGCGGCCACCACGCCCGCCGCGCTCCGCGCTCAGACGGCCGCGCCGCCCACGCCCCCGATGCACGACCATCTGATGGCAGGAATGGGCGGCATGCACGGTGGGATGGAGATGCAAGGAATGATGGACGGGATGAAACTCACCGATGATCAGCAGAAGAAGATGGCCGAGATTCACGACCGGCACGAGCGAAAGAGCATCAGCCTGCGCGCCGATCTCGAGACCGCGCGGCTCGATTTCCGCAAGCTGATGCGAGCCGACGAGCCCGATGCCAGGGCGATCGACGCTCAGATCGACCGCATGGCGCAGCTCCGCGGCGCTCTCGCCAAGGAACGGATGGCCGGCATGCTCGAAGTGCGCGCCATGCTCACACCCGAACAGCGCCGCATGTGGCACGAGATGCACGGCGCTCCGGGTCCGATCGGAATGGACCACCGCATCCGTCGCGTGCGCATCATCCGGCACATGGACAGCGACGACGGGATGGACGGCGACAACGGGATGGACGGCGACAACGGGATGGACGGCGACAACGGGATGGACGGCGACAACGGGATGGACGGCGGCGAGGACATGCACGGCGCTCACGGCTCGCCTCCCGACTGGCACTGATCGGGGGAACCGCATCCGATGGCGAAAAGCCGGCTCCGGCGCCCGATCGCACGAGGCGCGGGGGGCCGGCTCGGACCGCTCCCGCTCGCGAACCTTGAGGAGCGCCACCCCCGCGATTCCCGCGGCCGGCCGGCACCGCCCCGTTTGACGCTCCCCGAGCGTCTCGACTACATTCTGCCGCAGAACGTGCAATCCATGTGGGTTGGCCCCTCGGGCCCTCGATGCCCTTCAAATTCCAGACCGAAGCTCAGGATTCGGGGACCGCGGCCCGCGCCGGACGCATGTCCACGTCGCATGGCGAGGTGCTGACGCCAGCGTTCATGCCGGTCGGCACGCAGGGCTCGGTCAAGTCGCTGACGCCGGATGAGCTGTCGGCGGCGGGCACCGACATTCTGCTCGCGAACACCTATCACCTGGCGTTGCGGCCCGGGGTCGAGACGGTCAGACGGCTGGACGGACTGCACCGGTTCATGGGATGGTCGGGCGCGATCCTGACCGACAGCGGCGGGTTCCAGGTCATGAGCCTCTCGCCGCTGCGCAAGGTGACGGATGAGGGCGTGGAGTTTCGCTCGCACCTCGACGGCAGCCGCCATCTGCTGACGCCCGAAGAGGCGATCCGCATTCAGGACGGGCTCGGAACCGATATCGCAATGTCGCTCGACGAGCTGGTCGAGATGCCGGCGCCGGTCGAGATCGTACGCGCCGCGGCGGACCGCACGCTGGACTGGGCGGCGCGCGGGCTCGAAGCTCGCGCGCGATTGCGCGGCGATGGGCGCGGCGGTATGGCGCTGTTCGGAATCAATCAGGGCGGCACCGAGGCCGCCGAGCGGCGGCGCTGTTTCGAGCGCCTGGGCGCAATGCCGTTCGACGGATTCGCGCTCGGCGGCCTGTGGGTGGGCGAAGGTCGCGCGCTCGGGCTCGAGATGGTGGAGCATGACTGCGCGATGCTTCCGCGACCGCGGCCGCGCTACCTGATGGGCGTCGGTCACCCGGTGGACGTGGTCGAGGCGGTGGCGCGCGGCGTGGACATGATGGACTGCGTGCTGCCGACGCGGAACGCGCGGCGCGGCACGGTGTTCGTCTCGACCGGGCGCCTGGTGGTGAAGAACGCGGCGTACGCGAACGATCCGCGGCCGCTCGATCCGGAGTGCGATTGCTACACCTGCCGCCGCTTCAGCCGCGCGTATCTGCGGCATCTGTTCGCGGCCGGTGAACTGCTGGGCATGCGGCTGGCATCGATTCACGCGGTGCACGCCATGATTTCGCTGATGCGGCGCGCGCGCGCCGCGATACTCGAAGGACGTTACGGGGAATTTCGCGCGGCATTTCTCGAGCGGTACCGGAGCGGCGAGACGCTGGCGCCGTCCGTTGGGGGCGGCGCATGAGCGCCGCTCAACGCAGTTTCTCCCAGGGAAGAAACCATCATGTGGAGTGACGCACTGGCGCAGACGCAGGCCCCGGCGGGTCCGCCGCCCAATCCCGCGATCGCGATGCTGGTTCAGTTTGCCCCGATCCTGCTGATCTTCGCGATCATGTACCTGCTGCTGATTCGTCCGCAGCAGCAGCGGCAGAAGAAGCTCGAGGAAATGCTGAAGAACATCAAGAAGGGCGACCGCGTGGTGACGACCGGCGGCATTCTCGGCACCGTGGTGGGCACCGACGACGGCAAGGTGGTGCTTCGCATCGCCGACGAGGTGAAAGTGGAATTCACCAAGGCGTCGATCACCCAGGTGCTTGCGGAGAGCGGTAGCTGATGCCGGTGCGGCCGATTCGGATCTACGGCGATCCGGTGCTGCGGCAGAAGTCGCGCCGGGTCGGTGAGATCGACGATACGGTCCGCTGCCTGGTCGAGGATCTACGCGAGACCATGAAGGCGTACAACGGCGTCGGGCTCGCGGCGAACCAGGTGGGCGTCGCGCAGCGCGTGCTGGTGGTGGATGTGCCGATCGACGAGCAACAGCGCGCCTCGCACGCCCTGATCAACCCGATGATCTCGAAACGCGAGGGATCGGAATCGGGCGAGGAGGGATGCCTCTCGATCCCCGGCATCTGGGAGGACGTCACGCGCTCGCAGCGCGTGCACGTCGAAGCGCTGGACGAGAACGGCCGGAACGTCGTGATCGAGGCCGAGGGGTATCTCGCCCGCGCCCTCCAGCACGAAGTGGATCACCTGGACGGCGTGCTGTTCACCGACCGGCTCTCGGCGCTCAAACGCCAGTTTCTGCGCCGTTCGCTCGAGGCGCTGGCACGGGGCGAGCTGCCCGAGGGATCCAGGCCGCAACCGGGCGGCGGAGGCGACGGTTGAGCCGCCCACGCGTGGTGTTCATGGGAACTCCCGAGTTCGCGGTGCCGTCGTTGCAGGCGGTGGCGGCGAGTTGCGACGTGGTGGCGGTGGTGACGCAGCCCGACCGGCCGCGGGGCCGCGGGCTCGCTCACGAGAGTTCGGCGGTGGCGCGCTGTGCGGAATCGCTGGGGTGCGGGGTGATGAAACCCGCCGACATGAAATCGGACGGCGTGCGCGGCGAGCTCGCGGCGCTCGCGCCCGATCTGTTCGCGGTGGTGGCGTTCGGAGCGATCCTCACGCCGGAATTGCTCGCGGTGCCGCGGCTCGGCGCGATCAACCTGCACGGTTCGTTGCTGCCCGAGTATCGCGGAGCCTCGCCGGTCCAGCGCGTGCTGTGGGACGGAAGGAAGACGACCGGAGTCACGACCTTGTGGATGGATCACGAAATCGACACCGGGGATGTGATCCTCGCGCGCGAGGTGCCGATCGCGGAGGACGACGACGCCGGCTCGCTCGCCGCGCGGCTCGCCGCGCTCGGCGCGCCGCTTCTCGCCGACAGCCTGCAGATGGCGTTCGAAGGGCGAGCGCCGCGCGTGCCGCAGGATCGCGCGCGCGGTTCGTACGCCGGCAAGATGACCAAGGCCGACGGAATCGTGGACTGGAGCCTCGGCGCGGAATCGGTGTGGCATCGCCAGCGCGCGGTGACGCCGTGGCCGGGCTCGAGCACCACGTTTCGTGGTCGTCCGGTGCGGCTCGAGCGCACGCGCGTGGCGTCGGCCGTGGGCCGCGCCGCCGAACCCGGCACCGTGGTCGCCGTCGCCGAGCCCGGTGTGGACGTGGCATGCGGGAGCGGAAGCCTTCGCATCGTGAAGCTCAAGCCCGAGGGCCGAGCGCTGCTCGATGCGGCGGCCTGGGCTCGCGGCGTTCGCCTGGAAGACGGCGAACGATTCGAATCTCTGAGGAAGGCTCAGGCATGAACGAATCACGAAGCAACCGTCGCGCTCGCCGTTCATCCGGCGGCGGCGCGAACGCCTCGCGTCCGCAGGGCAGGCCGCCCCTCGGGCCGCAGCCAAGGCCGACGGGCGGGTCGCAGCCGAGGCGGCCGGGCGGGCTGCAGCCGAGGCCGCCCCGCGGGCCGCAGCCGAGACCGCAGAGCGAATGGACGGAGCGCGGACAGGCTGGCGCGATCAATCGCTCGCGCCCCATCTACGAGAACAATGGACGCGGCTCTGGCGCCACGCGCGGCGGCTGGAACGGAACCTGGCGCAGAGACCGGGCCCGGCAGCGCGACGGCGGGCGCGGCGCTCCGTCCGATTCGCGCGGGCGCGAAGCACGCGGGCGCGATGCGCGGCCCGGGGATCGCTCGCTTGCTCCCCTGCCGCCTGATCCGCGCGAAGCGGCGCTTCGAATTCTGCTGGCGGTCGACACGCGCAGCGCGTTCAGCGACCGGCTGCTGGACGGCGCGCACGCGCGTGGCGGCCCCGAGCCGCGCGATCAGGCGCTGATGCACGAGCTCGTGAAGGGCACGCTGCGCTGGCGCGGACGCATCGACTGGATTCTGGATCGCATGGTGCACATCGGGCTCGCCCAGGTGCAGCCGTGGGCGCGCAACGCGCTTCGCATCGGCGCGTACCAGATTCTGTTCCTCGATCGGATCCCGGCGCACGCTGCGGTCGACGAGTCGGTCAAGCTCGTGCACAAGTTCGGGCATCCCGGAACCGCGGGGCTCGTGAACAGCGTGCTCCGGCGCCTGTGCGCCGAGAAGGACACGATCCAGATTCCCGAGGGCGACGATGCCGAATCGCTCGCGGTGTGGGGTTCGCATCCGCGCTGGATGGTCGAGCGCTGGTTGCGGCGTTTCGGGCCCGACCGCACGCGCGCGCTGATGCTCGCGAACAATCGCCCGGTGCGCTCGGGCCTGCGCGTGAATCCGCTGCGGGGAACGCGCGCGCAGCTGATCCAGCGCCTCGCTTCCGAGGGCGCAACCACCTCGCCGGCGGCGTTATCTCCCGATCTCCTGTGGCTGGACTCCGCGAACTCGCCGGCCGCGCTCGCCGCGTTCAAGCAGGGATGGTGCACGGTGCAGGACGAGAGCGAAGCGCTGGTCGGCCGTCTGGTGGATCCGAAGCCCCACGAGCGTCTGCTCGATCTTTGCGCGGCTCCCGGCGGCAAGTGCACGCACCTCGCCGAGTTGATGGGCGACGAGGGCGAAGTCTGGGCGATGGAGCGTGACGCTCACCGCGTCGCGACGCTCGCCGCCACGGTCGAGCGTCTTGGCATGCACGGGGTTCACGTGGTGCAGGGCGATGGTCGCGACTACGCGTTCCCGATGCCGTTCGATCGGGTGCTGGTGGATGCCCCCTGCTCGGGGCTCGGCGTGCTCGGCCGCCGCGCCGACGCCCGCTGGCGCAAGGGACCCGAAGTGTTGCGCGAGATGGCTGCTTTCCAGCTCGAGCTGCTCGCGGCGGGGGGCCGCCGCGCGCGCCCGGGCGGCGTGCTGGTCTACAGCGTGTGCTCGTTCGAGCCCGAAGAGACCACTGAACTGATCGAGAAATTCCTGCGGCAAGCCTCGCAGTTCGTGCTCGAGTCGGCGCGCGGGGTGCTGCCCGACGCGGTGGTGGCCGACGACGGATGCATGCACGTGTTGCCCCACATTCACGGCTGCGACGGCGCGTTCGCCGCGAGGTTCCGCCGGACATGACGCGCCGGCGGCGCGGGGCGGAGCGGGAGAGCGCTGCGTCGGCCGTGACCGGGATCGATCCGCATGAGATCGACCTGCCGTCCGCGCCGCCGGCGCGCGGGCATCGCATCGCGACCACGATGTCGATGGCGGTGCTCGCGATCACCGCGTTCGCGACCGGACTCTTCCTGTTCAACGATTTTGTGATGCCGCGCTTCATCCATGGCGGCGGAGAGGTGCGCGTGCCCGACCTCACGAACCTCACGCTCGCTGAGGCCGAGAAGCAGGTGGGCGCGCTCCATCTTCAACTTTCCCGCGCCGGCGAACGATTCGATCCATCGGTGCCGAGCGGCTTCATCCTGTCGCAGGATCCCTCCGAGGGCACTCCGGTGCGCGGCCGGCGGCGCGTGACGGTGATGGTGAGCCTGGGCGAGGAATTCAGCTCAGTCCCCGCATTGTTCGGAGAGTCGATGCGAGGCGCGCGCCTGCTGATCGAGCGGGCCGGGCTGACCGCGGGCGGCCTCACGCGCGCGCCCTCGGACGAAGTCGGCGAGGGTCTGGTGGTGGCGTCCGATCCATCGGCCGAGAGCGTGCTGCCGCGCGGAACGGCGGTCGGGCTGCTGGTTTCGACCGGCGCCGGTCGCGACGAGTACGTGATGCCGGACCTGCTGGGGCGCGAGATCTCGGCCGCACGCCGCCAGCTCGAAGCCGTGGGATTTCGCGTTTCGATCCCGCCCGGGGCTCCCGCGGGCGGTGCTGTCGTGTTCCAGGATCCGGCTGCCGGGGCGAAGATCGCGCGCGATGCCACGATCACGCTCGAGGCCATGGGACGCGTGATCCGATGAGCGCTTCGCGGACTTCTCCTGAGCCGCCGATCGTGGCGCCGTCCATTCTCTCGGCCGATTTCTCCCGCCTCGCCGAGGCGCTCGCCATCGCCGACCCGGCGCTCGACTGGATCCACTGCGACGTGATGGACAATCACTTTGTCCCGAACCTCACGTTCGGGCCGCTGATCGTGGATGCGGCGCGCCGACTGAGCGCCGCGTTCCTCGACGTCCACCTGATGATCGAACGCCCCGATCGTCTGATCCCGGCGTTCCGCTCGGTCGGCGCCGATCTGATCACGGTCCATCTCGAGGCGTGCGAAGATCCGGGCGCGACGCTCGCCGCGGTGCGATCGAGCGGGGCGCGCGCGGGGCTCGCGTTGAAGCCGGCGACTCCGCTTCGCGCGGCCGAGCGGTGGCTCGCGGAGCTCGACCTGCTGCTGGTGATGACCGTGGAGCCGGGCTTCGGAGGCCAGAAATTCCTGGCCGACATGATGACCAAGGTCGAGGCCGCGAAGGCCTGGCGCGCGCTCCACGGGGCGCGCTACCTGATCGAGGTGGACGGCGGAATTGGGGCGAAGAACGCAACCGTAGCGCGCCGGGCGGGGGCCGACGTTTTCGTGGCCGGCAACTCGATCTACCACGCGAGCGATCCCGCGGGCGCGCTCGCGTCGTTGCGCCGCGCGATCCGCTAAGCCACGGACATCAGACACCCTGTTCAGTCAGGTGGGACAGAATGGCCCGCTTGATTCGATCACGCGCGTTTCACTTCGAAACGTGAACTGGTGTCAGCAGTCGATCGAATGAGCCTGCGATCCATCCGGAATCGGGGCTCAAATCGGGTCTTCCTCGGGTGCCCTGCACTGTGTTAGGTTACCCGCCTTTGCCAGACGGAAAGGCCCAGTGTTCGAAGCGCTTAGCGACCGATTGCAGGGAATCGCCCGAAAGCTGACGGGTTTCGGGCGCCTGACTCCCGAAAACATCCGCGACAGTCTGCGTGAGGTGCGCCGGGCGCTGCTGGAGGCCGACGTAAACCTAGCCGTGGCGCGGGATTTCGTGGCCCGTGTCGAGCAGGCGGCGGTCGGTGAGGAGGTGCTGAAGAGCCTCACGCCGGGTCAGCAGGTGGTGGGGATCGTCCGGCAGGAACTCGAGAGCCTGCTCGGGAAGGCCCCGGTCACGCTCGCGGGTTCGCCTCACGTGCCGACCGTGGTGCTGCTGGCGGGACTTCCAGGGCTCGGGCAAGACGACGTTTGCTGGCAAACTCTCGTGGTGGCTGGTGGCTCGCGAGAAGCGGGTGCTGCTGGCAAGCGTGGACGTGTATCGCCCGGCCGCGGTCGAACAGCTCGAGCGGCTCGCGCCGCAGGCGGGAGCGTCATTCTGGCGCGCGGGCGAGGGGCTCGATCCGCTCGCGATCGCGTGCGGCGCGCTCGAGCAGGCGCGCACGCGGGGCTTTGATTTTCTGGTGCTGGATACGGCGGGGCGGCTGCAGATCGACGAGCCGATGATGCGCGAGCTCGACGATCTCAAGCGCGAGTGCCGCGCGCACCAGGTGCTGCTGGTGGTGGATGGAATGACGGGGCAGGAGGCGGTCCGGATCGGCGAGACGTTCGCGTCGCGCACCGGGATCGATGGACTGGTCCTGACCAAGATGGACGGCGATGCGCGCGGCGGCGCGGCACTCTCGCTGCGGCGGGTGACGGGAAAGCCGATCCTGTTTCTCGGCGTGGGCGAGAAGGTCGACCAGCTCGAGGTGTTCGACGCCGGCCGGCTCGCCGGGCGCATTCTCGGGATGGGCGACGTGGTCGGCCTGGTCGAAAAGGCGCGCGCCGCGGTGTCGGATGAAGAAGCGACGCGACTCGCGCAGCAGATGCGCAAGTCGGATTTTACGCTCGAGGATTTTCTCGAGCAGCTGCGCCAAATCCGGAAGATGGGACCGATCGAGGACCTG
>JACOSU010000022.1 GCA_016178685.1 Candidatus Eiseniibacteriota bacterium
ACGTGGCGCGCGCCGTAGATCGCGTCGCCCGAAGTCTGCAGGGCGTTGCCCATCACGACGTGGTCGATGGCGGTGGCGGGAATGCCGGCGCGTTCGATCGCGGCCCGGGCCGCAGCCGCGCCGAGATCGAGCGCCGAAACCGAGGCGAGAGCGCCCCCCGGGAGGCCGTCACCGCGCTTGCCGCCGATCCATTCGGCCATCGGCGTGCGCGCGCCCGAGACGATCACGACTTCGGGGAATCCGTTGCTGGACACGGGATGACTCCTTGCGATGACGGAGTTCCGAAGGCCAGGGGCCGCCCGGGGGCGCGTTCGTGGCAGGAACTCGCAATCCGCGAAGCGGCGAAGCTATCAGAAGCGCCCGCGCCCTCACAAGCCGGGCGGGCCGCGCGGCGGCTCTCCAGAACCCGCGTCCTCTCGGGCGTCCGGGCTCACGCGAAAGACGCGGAAGCCGCCGCGATCGAACTTCGGAGTAAATGCCGGATGGACCCGCTGATTCAGCATCAGGCGCATCATCGGCCGCTCGAGGTCGGCGCGCTCGAGCGGAATGCCGCGTTCAAGCCGCGCGAGGAACGGTTCGGCGGTGATGAACGCGAGCCCGTACAGCGCATCGCCGGGAGGGATCAGCAGGTAGGCCACGCGAGAGCGCCGGCACAGTTCGATCAGCGCGGAGTCGTCGCGTGCAAACCAAGCGGCGTTGGTCTCGAGGATGCGGCGCTGGTTCTCGGGGCTCTCGAGTAATCCGTCGGTGAGCGAGGCGCATGCGGCGTGACGCTGCAGGTCGTAGCCGTACTCGGCGGGCGCCAGCACCACGGATCCGGCGGGCGCGTTCGCGCGCAACCACGCCATGCATTCGCCGAGCCCGGGCGCGAGATGCGATCGCCGGGAGCCGCCGAGCAACACGCCGCAGATCGAAGTCGAGATCAGGCTCAGCGCGAGCAGGATCCTCATCCACCGAGCGGGAACGTCGATCGTGGTACGCGAAGAACCCCGCCTCGTGGCCGGGAGAGCTCCGCTGCGAGCGGGCGCGGGACGCGCGGGCGCCAGCGCCGCGAACAGTCCTGCGCACAGGATCGCGATGAGCGGCGCGAGCAGCACCTTGTTGCGGACGATCAGCAGCGTGACGAGCGCGAGGCACGCCGTCATGAACGCGAACAGCGCGTGCGCGCAATCGCTTCCCGCCTGGAAACGCGTGATTCCCGCTCTCCGGCACCAGCGCCAGAGGATCGGCGCGGCGGCGCACCAGGGCCCCAGCGCGAAATACTGCTGGGGCCCGATCAGGAGCGCCGCGGGGGTCAGCCCGTAGAGCTCGTTCACTTCGAGCAACAGCGCGGCGAGCCCGCTCGGCCGCGCCATCGCCCCGGTACCGACGTGAAGCCGGTAACGGAGCTTGAGCTCGATCAGACCCACGACCCCCGCGTAGGGCGAAGGGGGGGCGAGGCTGAGGCCCGCGCCCCATCCGGCGACTGCCACCGTCGCGAGCGTCGCGACCCGCAACGCGCGCCGCGGCCCGGGACGAAGAACGGGCAGCCACAACGCGACCGCGATCGCCGCCGCGGCGAGCCACGGCGCCGAGAGCGCGAACCGCTGCGCGCGCAGGTACTCCATGCACGGAAACGCGAGCGATCCGGTGACGATCACGATCGTGAACCATTCGCGCAACTCGGGTTCCGCTCCGCGCCAGATGACCCACAGCGCGACGAACCCGGCTTCGACCAGCGGAATCATGAGCGGCACCCGCCACACGTCGACCGCCAGGATGAGCGCGGCCGCGGAGGCGAGCGCCCACATCCGGCGCCGCGGCGACGCGGGATCGAGCGCGCGGAACGCAAACGCGAGATGGGCGGTGACGAGCAGCGTGCCGGGCGCGTCGTAGCGCAGCCAGTAGCACACCGTGCGGTGAACGTGCGCGGGCAGAACTGCCGAGACGGCCGCGGCCACTCGCGCCGCGGTCTCGCCTCGGAAGAGTGTGCGCGCGGCGAGCCAGACCGGCGCGGCGATCAGCGCGCCGCACAGTGCCGTGAACCACAGCAGCACGGCGTGAATCGGGGAGGGATCACGCGCGCCCACCGCCCGGCAGGCGGCGGCGGCGACCGCGTAGAGCCCGGTCGGAAGCAGCGGCCCGAGCCGTCGCCCGGTCGGCGCTTCGCTCAACGCGTCCGGAGAGGGCAGCTTCCCACCGATCACGAGCTGGGTGACCAGTCGCTCGTGGTAGGAGGCGTCCGACGTGAGTTCGAGCGCCGGATCCTGGAACCAGGGCAGCATGCGCACCAGCGTGCCGCCTAGAACGGCGGTGGACACGATGGCGATGGTGGCGAGCGCGCGGACCCGGTCGGCCCGCGACCCGAAGCGGCTCGGCAGAGGAGGAGAAGGAGAAGAGGAATGCCGCATCGGAAATCCCAGGGACGGAACGATGAAGCCGGATGCGCGCGCCCGCGGTGACAGCCGCGCGCGAAACGGCTAGGGTTTTGTCCGCCTCGTCCCGCGGGCGCCGCCGCCGGAGGATACATGAAATCGCGCACCGAATATCTGAGCCTCCACCTGCCCTCTCGCCGCGGGTTTGTGAACCTCACGCCCGAAGTCGAGCGCGTCGTCCGCGAGAGCGAAGTTCGTGAGGGTCTGGTGCTGGTCAACGCCATGCACATCAGCGCGAGCGTGTTCATCAACGACGACGAAACCGGGCTTCACCACGACTTCGAGGCGTGGCTCGAACAACTCGCGCCGCATGCTCCCACCTCGCGCTACCGCCACAACGACACCGGCGAGGACAATGCCGACGCGCACTTGAAGCGCCAGGTGATGGGCCGCGAGGTGGTGGTCGCGATCACGGCCGGTCGGCTCGATTTCGGTCCGTGGGAGCAGATCTTCTACGGCGAGTTCGACGGGCGAAGGAAGAAACGTGTGCTGGTCAAGGTGATCGGAGAATAAACGTCGCCATGGAAACCGGGGGCGCAGGGGAAGCCGCGCGCGAACCGTCCGGCGATCCGGGCGGCGGAGCGCGTGACGAGGACCCAGCGGGCAGTGGAGCGCGCGACGAAGGCGCTGCGGGCGGCGGAGCGCGTGAGGACAGCGCGCACGCGGCGGTGGTGATCCGCGTCGCGCGCCGCTCGGACACCCCCGCCCTGTGGCGGATGGTGATGGATCTCGCAATCTACGAGAGATTGGAGCATCACGTGAGCGGATCCGCGGAACGACTTGCCGAGCAGCTGTTTGGAGGGACACCCCGCATCGGGTGTCTGATCGCCGAACGGGCCAGCGGTCCCATCGGCTACGCCATCCACTTCGAGACCTACTCGACGTTTCGAACCCAGCCCATGATGTGGCTTGAGGATCTGTTCGTGCGGCCCGAACATCGCGGCGGCGGAGTCGGTCGCGCGTTGCTTGCGCGCCTCGCGGCGATCGCGATCGAGCGCGGATGCTGGCGGCTGGATTGGAACGTGCTCGATTGGAACCGGCCCTCGATCGAGTTCTACGAGCGCATGGGGGCGAAGCGCGCGAACGCCGACTGGTTCCAGTACGGGTTGGACGAGGCCGCGCTCAGCGCTCTGGCCGGCGTCGCGCCGGGCGCATCGCCGGGGCGCGGGTCCCGGGTTGCCTCCGGCGCGAAGCCGGGGCAGGGGTCCGGCGCGGCGAACCGCTAGAGCAGCTCCCGCAGTCGGGCGCGGACCCACGGCGTGAGCGGCTGTTCAAGCAGTTGCTCGACAACCTCGCGGTTCGCGCCGGTGCGGGCGAGGTGCGTGAAGAGAACTTGGCCCCGCTCGCGTCTTTGCGCCGACGACTCGAGCTCGCCCATCAGCGCGTAGGCCGCCGCCCACGCTTCGGGGGAGACGAGCGGCACGCCGCGCCACCGAGCGCTCACCAGCGTCGGAATGCGCGTGACGCCCGCGGGCGTGAAGAACGCGAAGCGGCAGATCAGCTCGGTGCGTTCGGCGGTGAACACGATCTTTTCGTCCGCGTGAACCCCGCTCGCGCCCGATCGTTCGTGCGCGATGTCTTCGAAGATCGTGGCGACGCGATCCGCAGGCTCGCCGCACGTCAGGTCCCAGTCGTTCGCGCGATCGACGAGTCCCAGCGCGAGCAGCAGACCACTGCCGCCCAGCGCCCACACGATGCCGGCGCGATCGAGCCGCGCTCCGATCTCGAGCAGCGGATCGAGCGGCGGATGCATCGCGAATTCGGCCGGCGTCATGCCGCCGCTCCAGTCGCGGGCCGGGTCACCGCGGCTCGCGATCCGGTCGCGTCACCGCGCGTCGCGTCTCGGCCACGTCACGACGGCTCCGCGATGCGCACCGCTTCGGTCGCGCCCTCGACCAGCGCCTCGTGCAATCCGCCCGCGAGCTCGGCCAGTCCCTCGGAGGGTTCGAGCGGCGCGGCGAGGTGGCGGGCGGCGGCGGCGCCGAGCCGCAGCGTGACGCTCGCCGCCCCCGACGCTCCGCCCGCCTGTCCGATCGCGCCGTACTCCGAATAGCGCTCGGAAATTCGCGTGCGCCGGAGCTCGATCGACTCGCCGGCCGCGGGGTCGTCCATCCAGTGATCGAGCACGGCGGCATGAAACGCGTCGATCGCGGCCGCCGTCTCGCGGTTGAACCCGCCGGCCGCGACCAGGCCGCGCACGCACGCGTAGAGCGAGAAGCATTCCCATTCGCGCCGCGCGTGCGTGCCGGCGGCATCCGGACCGGTCGCAGCGCGCGAAGCGGTGGTCGGGGTGTCAGTCGCGAGCAGGCCGGACTCCTCGAGGTCCGCGTAGAGGCGCGCGCCGAGCTCGAGATAGAACGCGGCGAGCGCGCGGCCGCGGGATTCCGGATTGTGGATCACGCGAGCCCCGCGAGTCGGATCATGCGAGCAACCTCCGCGCCTGGAATCATGCGAGCGCTCTCCGCGCGGCGCGACGGCGCGACGGCGAGAGCGTGCGCGCCGTCGCCGCGCTCACGATGGGGGATTCGTGCTCCAGTCGTAGAAGCCGCGGCCGGTCTTGCGGCCGTGGCGGCCGGCCAGCACCATGCGCTTCAGGAGCGGCGGCGGGGCGAAACGCGATTGCTTGAATTCGTCGAACATGATCCCGGCGATGGAGTACGTGGTGTCGAGCCCCACGTAGTCGATGAGGAACAGCGGGCCCATCGGGTAGCCGCAGCCCAGCTTCATGGCGTTGTCGATGTCGTCGCGGCTCGCGAGGCCCTGCTCGTAGACCCGGATCGCATCGAGCAGGTACGGCACTAGCAGGCGATTTACCACGAAGCCCGTCGAGTCGCCGCAGTTCACGACCGTCTTGCCAATCGCCGCGCACCATGTGTTCGCGTCCGCCAGCGCCGCATCGGCAGTGCGCACGGTGCGGATCACCTCGACCAGCTTCATGAGCGGGACCGGATTGAAGAAATGAAGACCGAGAAATTTCTCGGGGCGCCGGGTGAACGTCGCGAGTTCGGTGATCGAGAGGCTCGAGGTGTTCGAGGCCAACAGCGTCCCCGGCTTGCAGGCCTGATCGAGCGTGCCGAAGATCTCCTTCTTGAGCGCCACGTTTTCGGACACCGCCTCGATCACCAGATCGCAGTCGGCCAGATCCTTGAGTTCGGTCGTGCCCCGCAGGTTCGAGAGCGTCTTCTGCATCGCTTCCGCGCTCAGCTTGCCCTTGTCCACCCCGCCCTGAAGGAACTTTCGGATCGAGCCCAGGCCCTTCTCCAGGGCGTTCGGCGAGATCTCGTGCACCACGGTGGGGAATCCGGCCTGGGCGCTGACCTGCGCGACGCCGCTGCCCATGAGCCCGCAGCCCACCACGCCTACCGATTGAATCGCCATGGAGAAGTGGCCTCCGAGTGATGAGTGGAACCGATCGCGAATCGAGACGCTGAAAAGCCGGCGAGCGAGGATAAAGGAGCGCGCGACGGGCGGCAAGCGCGAGCGGGGAGCGCGCGGGTGACACGAGCGGGAGTGGGGAGCGCGTGAGACCCGGCCGGCGGAGGCTGGGCCTGCCGCGGCATGATAGGGTGATGGGGCCACCGCCGATCCGTCGTTTCGCTGGGAACGGTTCAACCCGGAGGAGAGCATGCCGTTGACCCTGTCGCGCCCACGCGAAGACGAGTTCGGTCCGTACTACGGCAAATATCTCTGTCTCATTTCCACCGACGACGCGAGGCCCGCGCTGGAGGACCGCTGCCGCGAGACGCTCGCGATGGTTGGAGGGCTCGGCGACCAGCGGGCGCTGGAACGCTACGCGCCCGGCAAGTGGAGCATCAAGGAGACGCTGGGCCACGTGTGCGACGTCGAGCGAGTGATGTCGTATCGTGCTCTGCGGCTCGGGCGCGGCGACCGCACTCCGCTCCCCGGGTTCGACGAGAACCTCTACGTGCCGAACTCGCGCGCCGACCGGCGGCCGCTCGCCGGACTGTGCGCCGAACTGAGCGCGCTGCGCGAGAGCACGCTCGCGCTGATCCGCGGCTTCGACGAGGAAGCCCTGATGCGGCGGGGTGAGGCGAGCGGCCAGCCGTTCTCGGTCCGCGCGCTGCTGTGGGTCATCGCGGGGCACGAGATCCATCACGCGAACCTCCTGCGTGATCGCTACGGGCTGGCGGCCGCGCCGCGCGCCGCGGGAGTCAAGCCGTGAGCGATGCGGTGCTCGAAACGCTGGTCGAAGACGGCGCGACGAAAATCGTCCTGCTGGTGCTCGACGGGCTGGGCGACCTTCCGCATTCCGCTCACGATTGGAAGACGCCGCTCGAGGCGGCCCGGACCCCGAACTTCGATTCGCTCGCTCCGCGCTCGGCGCTCGGCCGGCTGCTGCCCGTCGCGCCCGGGATCACGCCCGGCAGCGGCCCCGGGCATCTCGCGCTGTTCGGCTACGATCCGCTCACGACGGTGGTGGGTCGCGGCGTGCTCGAAGCGCTGGGTGCCGGGCTCGAGTTGCGTCCCGGCGACGTCGCGGCGCGCGCGAACTTCTGCACGGTGGATGCCGCGGGGACCCTCACCGATCGGCGCGCCGGACGCATCTCGAGCGAAACCTGCGTGAGCCTGGTCGGGAGGCTGACGCGCGAGGGGACGCGCCTCGAGGACGTGGACGTGATGCTGCAGGCAGGGGTTGGCCACCGCTTTGTCGCGATCCTGCGCGGCCCCGGCCTCTCGGGCGAAGTGACCGACGCCGATCCGCATCACGAGGGAGCGCCGATTCCCGCCGCCCGCGCGCTCGCGCCCGCCGCCGAGAAAACCACGCGAGTGATCAACGCGTTCATGCTCCGCGCGCGCGAGGCGCTGCGTGATCAGCATCCGGCGAACGCGGTTCTGATGCGCGGGCTCTCGGCCCGCCCGCACCTGGCGGGTTACGCCGAGCGTTTCCGGCTGCGTGCCGCGGCGATCGCGGCGTATCCGATGTACCGCGGCGTGGCGCAGCTCGCCGGGATGACCGTGCTTCCGACCGGGGAGACCCCCGCCGACGCTTTCGCGACCGCGAGATCCCGATGGGCCGACTTCGACTACTTCTTCATTCACGTGAAGGGCACCGACATGGCCGGCGAGGACGGCGATTTCGGGGCGAAAGTAGCGGCGATCGAATCGGTGGACGCCGCGCTGCCGGACCTGCTCGATGCGCGGCCCGACGTGCTGTGCGTGACCGGCGACCACTCCACGCCGGTGCCGGCGCGCGGACACTCGTGGCATCCGGTGCCGGTGATGGTGCACGCGCCGCTCGCAGGCGCCGATCGCGCCGCCCGCTTTCACGAGGGCTCCGCGCGCGCGGGCAGCCTCGGCACACTTGCGAGCCGGGACCTGATTGCGGTACTCCTTGCCAACGCCGGGCGTCTCGACAAGTACGGAGCGTAATCATGAGACGCTGCTGCGCCCTGCTGTTCGGTTTCGCGCTGCTCCCGGCGATCGCGATCGCCCAGTTGCCCGCCCCGATCGATCCCTCGCGCTACGCCTTTCCCGGTTCGGTGCCGGCGCCCGCGTCCGGCACATCGGCCGCGCTCGCGCTCGCCGACCGCTGGCTCGGCGATGAGCCGTTTTCCAATCCCGCGCTCCCGCCGCGCTCCCGGCTCTCGATCACGCCGGTCTTCCAGCGCGTGAGCCGTCAGGACCTGAGCTCGAGCAATCGGGAATTCAGCGATCAAGGCGGCTCGATCGATCTCGCCGGAGCGTACGCATCGTGGAAGATCCATGCGGTCGCGCTGGCGGCGTACTTCGGTCAGCCCGGGCTGCGCATCGAGGACAACGCCTACACGCTGGGTTTGGGGTTGGTGCCGGGGCCCTCGGCGATCGTCACCACATCCTCGACGGCGCGCGAGATGCGCACCGGGCTCGGGGTTTCGTTCCCGCTCGGGCCGGGCCAGATCGGCCTCGCCGGGGAATGGACGCAGCTCCAGCATCGCTACGAATACCACGAGGAATCGGGCTCGCCGGCCGCGGGAGATCAGAGCGTGGAGTTCTCGGGCGGTGCGTTCGGAGCGGTGGTCGGCGCGCGCGCCGCATGGACCCTCGGTGCGCGTGCGCTCGAGCTGGGCGCCGCCGTGCGCCGGCTGCCGGAGACGCCGGTGGAC
>JACOSU010000125.1 GCA_016178685.1 Candidatus Eiseniibacteriota bacterium
CGTTCGGGCACCTCAACGTGGACCGGCCCACGGCCGAAGAGACGGAACGCCGCACCACGTTCAGCCAGCCGACGGTGCGCGGCATCATCAACGGCGTGATGCCGTACACGCACTCCGGTCGCACGCGCTACGCCGTGAGCATTCATTCCGGCCACGAAACCGTCGACTCGAAATATCTTGCGATCTCCACCAATGCGGCGGGTGAATTCATCTCGCTCGACAGCGAGCTTCAGGCTTCGCCGAATCTGTTCGCGCCCGAGAACTACTCGGTGCGGCAGCTGGGCGCGGGTTTCGCGGTGTCGCAAGAGCTGGGGCGCGCGCTCACCGCTTCGCTGGGCTACGACGGGATCCACGATCAGATCGACGGAGACACGCAGGACCCGCGCAACGGCTCCCAGACCCACGAATCGCGTCCCTACAACATCGGGCAGGCCACGCTGCTCGGGCGGATCGGGCCGAATTTCCAGTGGGGAGCGGACGGCCGCGCGTGGATCGCGACCAGCGAAGCCAGCTGGAATTTTTCGCTTTCCGCGGGCCAGGGTGGAACGCCGCTCGCGGGGCGCGGCAAGCTGCTGACGCGCGATGAGGAAGGAAGCGCGATGCGGACCCGCGCGCTCTGGAAGGCGGGAGTGCTCGACTTCGGCGTGGTGTGGAACACCGACTACCAGAAGTTGACGATCACGCCGCCCGACGCCGACGATCCGACGTCGTTCAATCTGTTCCTCAATTCCCTCTACTACCGCAAGGACACGGACACGCTCGCGCTGCCGGACAGCGTCGTCAACGACGTATCCCAGCTCCACGCGTGGGAAGTGGGCGGCGGCATCGCGTGGCACGTGTCGAAGGGGCACGGTCTGCTGGGGCTCGAGTACCACCGCGCGCAGCAGCACGCTGAGACCCAGAACGGCGGCGACGGTCCCAAGCGTCAGCTGTGGGACGTCCGAACCGGACTCAGCTGGCGCATGACGCCCGCGTTCCAGGCGCGCACCGGCTACCAGTATCAGTCCGACGATCGGGACGCGTTCACGAAGGGCAACGAGTACTACGGCCACCTCTTCACCGCCGGAATGGGCGTCGGGCCGCCTCATTCGCTGTGGTCGTTCGACTTGAGCTATGGAATCCGCTGGGTGCGTGCCGACTACGGGGACCCCACGGGTCCTCACGGAAGCCGGCAGCAGCTGGCCAGCCAGATCCACTGGGCGTTCTGATCCCGGGCGGCCATCCGAAAAGTTCTCTTGACACTCAGGCCTCCGAGCGCGATATTCCGTGGTGGCTGGGCGTACGGCACGCTGCGGGCAGGTTCGACCCGCGCGGGTTTCCTTCGCGTGCCGCTTTTCTCGGACTCGCCGGCTCCTCCCGCCTTTCGGAACCCCCGTCGCGACGATTCACGCGCGCAGTTCTGGGTGCGCAAACTAACTTCCAGTGCGTAAACGAGTTGGAATTGCGAAAAGCGTTGACAGCAGAGGGCCGGATTGGCATCGTGTGGCGGTCTTCTCCCGCCTCTTGCCACGCGTACGTTCTCTCGACGAGGGATGGAGTCGCATGTCAATGGATCGCAGGCTCTGCCTGAAAGCGGCCTTGATCGCCGGGACGCTGGCGCTGCTGGCCGCGCCCGCGGGCGCTCAGCAGAAAAGCGCCGCCGCGCCCGCCGCCAAGCCCTCCGGCGTCCTGACCGGGAGCATCTCCGGCAAGGTTCTGAACGGGAAGGATGGCGTCCCCTATGTGCCCGTGAGCGTGGTCGGCAATCCCAAGCTCGGCGTGCTCACCGATGAGACCGGTTCCTACGTGCTTCACCTGGTTCCGGTCGGCACCGTGCAGCTCCGGGCGCAGGCGCTCGGGTTTGATGCGCAGGTGCAGACCGCGCAGGTCAGCGCCGGGGTTTCGGTCACGGTCAACTTCGTGGTGGGCGAATCGCACGTCGTGAAGAACGTCGAGGAAATCGTCGTCACCGCCGAGAAGAGGATCGACACCAAATCGTCGACCACCAAGCAGTCCATCTCGGCGGAGAGGCTCCGCGAGATCCCGGTGGACAACGTCCGCGACGCGATCGCGACCAAGGCGGGCGTCGTGGCCAAGGGTGGAGAGCTGTACATCCGCGGTGGCCGCGCCGACGAGGTGAAGTTCCAGATCGACGGCATCGAAGTTTCGGATCCGCTGTTCGGACGCAATGCGAACGTCGCGAGCCTCGCGGTCGCGGGCGCCGACCTGCTGTCGGGGGGATTCGACGCCGAATACGGCGGCGCGCTGTCGGGGGTGGTGAGCTTCAGCACCAAGGAAGGCACCGACCGCTTTGGCGGCGAAGTGCGCTGGGACACCGACCGCTACGGCGACCCCACCAAGACGTTCGATAACTACGACCGGTTCACGTTTGGATTCGGCGGCCCCACCCCGATCAAGGACCTGACCTACTTCGCGACCTACGAGGGCACATTCACCGACACCTACCTCAAGTCGAGCCTGACGAAGCCTCAGGGCACGCTGCTCGACTTCATCCAGCACGGCAACCGTCAGGCGAACCAGATCAACACGAACTTCAAGCTCGCCTACCGCGTGAACCCGCGCAACAAGCTCACGTTCGAGACCATTCACAATCACACCATCGCCACCCGGTACGACCACATGTGGAGCCGCAAGGGCTTCGTGCAGCTGACGTACGACACCACGCGCGCCGTGGGCCAGCCGGACCACTACACGCCGCGCTACGGGACGTGGTCGCCGTTCCAGGTGGATTCGAGCTACCAGGCGATGAACCTGCCGGATCACGTTCCCACGACCGACGACCGCTACACGCAGTACACCGGGGTCTGGACCAACACGCTCTCGGACAAGAGCGTGCTCACGACCCGCATCTCCAACTTCGTGTTCGATACCCGCGTGTCGGTGGGCCGCAAGCAGCCGTGGGAATACGATACGCAGAGCCCGTTCTACTGGAGCGGCAACCTCCAGTTCGGCACTGAGAACAATCCGTATTACGCGACCCACGGCGATTTCCCGATCTATTCGCTGGTGAGCGCGCAGACCCACACGCTCAAGAGCGACTTCGCGACCCGTCATTGGAAGCAGCACACCTTCAAGACCGGGATCGATGCCCGCTACAACCGCGTCGAGAACCTCAACCTGACGCTTCCGAACACGGAATCGAACGGACTGCCGGGCGGCACGCGCTCCAGCTTCGTGAACTACAATCCCGAGGGTGCGGCGTACGTGCAGGACCGCTGGGAGTTCGAGGGCCTGGTGCTCAACGTCGGCCTGCGCTACGACATGTTCACGCCCGGCCTCCAGGTGCAGGACGTCGACCTGAAGAGCGGCCAGCGCTACAAGCAGCAGTTCAGCCCGCGTCTCGGCATCGCGTACCCGATCTCGGACAAGGACGTGCTGTCCTTCCATTACGGCTGGACCTATCAGACGCCGGCGCGCAACTTCGTGTTCCAGAACCGGGAGGTCACGACCAGCGTCGCCGTGCGCGGAAATCCGGATCTCGAGCCGGAGACCAACATCGCGTACCAGGCCGGCGTGCAGCACCTGTTCTCGCGCGACGTTTCGGGCCAGTTCGGGGTGTTCTTCAAGGACATCTACGGTCTGATCACGGTGCGCGAGGAGCGGGACCAGTTCGGCAATCTGGTCAACGTCTATTACAACGGGGACTACGCGAGTTCGCGCGGGTTCGAAGCCAGCATCACGAAGAGCTTCAGTCACAAGTTCTCGTGCGAGGCGAATTACACGTATTCGCTGGCGACCGGCGTTGCGTCGGATCCCAACAGCGCGCTGCAGTTCTTCAACGGCGGCAAGCTCTACCTGCCGATCGCGGAGCAGCCTCTCGACTGGGATCAACGCCACACGTTCAGCCTGCAGGCGGTGGTGCGGGATCCGGGCCGCTGGGGATTCCGCATGCTGTGGCAGTACGGTTCCGGCTTCCCGTTCACGCCGACCTTCCGCAACGACCGGCGGCCCGATCCCACGGTCGACAATTCCCGCCGGCTGCCGTCGCAGTCGCGACTCGCCGTCGACGGCGACAAGTTCTACAAGGTCTGGGGCCAGAACGTGACGGTGTTCTTCGACGCGCGCAACGTGCTCAACGCGAAGAACATCACGAACCTGTCGGCAAACGGGGGCGGCTTCCCGAATCCCTACATCAACACGGCCGGAAACGATTACCTGATTTACTACACCGAGACCGGGCGTGCGGGCGGCGGCTACCTGCAGGATACGAATGGGGACAATCTGCTCGACTGGGTGGCGGTGAACGATCCCCGGGTGTTCGAGGAAGGACGGGCGGTCCGTCTGGGTTTGAGCGTCACATTCTAGGCTGAATCCGGGACAGCGAGGGAGGATTGAGAGCGGCATGACCATTCGTCGAAGTGGGGTCGTACTGGCCGGGTTGCTGTGCTCCGTGCTCACGGCTCCCGTGGTGCGCGCCCAGGTGACGGAAGGCAAGACGGACCCGGACGGCCTGACGCTGGAGTCGATCAAGGCCGCGCTGCCCGAGTACTTCCAGACCTACGGCAACGGTCGCGCCCGCCCCGCCGATATTCCCGACGTGTTCGGTCCGGGCGCGGTGCTGACGGTCGGCAACGTCTTTATGAAGATCACGAATTTCGGCCACGTCGGCAACTTCTTCACGAACCTGTCCTCCGACCCGGCGGGACAGTGGCCCGGGGCCTCGGGCACCGAGTACTTGAGCACCATTCGGCTGGCGGTCGCCGGCGTGAACCCGACCGCCACCGACCCTACGGCGGTGCGGCGCGTGAGCTACCTGTTCGAGTGGCGGCCGCCGTCGCTCCAACCCGAGGACCGGATCTACAAGGCCTACGACGGCATTATCAACGGCGCGCGGTTCACGAACGACGACGGGGACATCAAGATCGACCCCTTCGATCTCAACCACAATCTGCGGATCGACGAGGACTTCCTCGACGGACACGACAACGACGGGGACGGCCAGATCGACGAGGACTACGCGGCGATCGGCCAGGAGATGTTCTCGTGCGTGATGCGCGACGACACGCCGCAGGCGATCAACGCCACGCTCAACGAGAAGCACGTTCCGCTCGGGCTCGAGGTCAAGCAGCTGGCGTGGGCCTACTCGATCCCCGGCTTCACCGACTTCGATGTGGTCGAGTACACTATCACGAACGTGTCGAGCCACGAGCTCGACAGTGTCTACGTCGGGTGGCTCGTGGATCTGGATTGCGGTCCGATCGTGAAGTCCAACTTTTTCGTGGACGACTACGACATCCCGGGTTTTCCGCAGGGCGATTTCCTCATCCCGGTGGACAAGACCGACGTCCGGTATCAGCTGCCGCACGCGGATGTCGGGCCGGCGTTCAAGGACAAGCCGCTGTGCCCCTCTATGAAGATCCACATCAGTGGATTCTCGATCGCGGACGACGACGGTGACGACGGTAAGACGCCCGGTGTGCCGTCGTTTCTTCTGATCAATCACACGATTGATCCGACCGGGCAGGAGGGCCCGGCCAGGGTCGGGTTCCACTCATTCCGCTCGTTCGTTGCCGGGACGCCCTACGGGCAGGGCGGGAATCCGAGAATCGACCAGGAGCGCTTCGAATTCATGAGCAGCGGCGAGAACGTCGATCCCGACACGCGCCAGATCACGCTCGCGCCCGGGGACCAGAAGGGCGACTACGTGGGCTGGTGCTCGATCGGACCCTGGCTCCACGTTCCGATCGGTGGGCAGGTGCAGGCGACCATCGCGTTCGCGGTCAAGCCCGGCACGCTCGCGTTGGACAACAAGTACGTGGCGGATTACCAGAAGTATACCGCCGGCCTGATCTCGCAGGACGATCTGCGGAAGAAGTATCCTTCGCTCGACAACGCGATCACCGCCCAGCTCGCCTACGAGGGCGCGTGGGAGCAGCGCGAGGGGTTCTCGGTGACGGATTTCCACGGCCGCGAAACTCCGCTGCACCTGTCCAAGGGCTCCCCGCCGGCTTACCTGGCCGACTGCCACGACGAAGCCGCCGGCACAACGCGGCTGGTCAGCGATCTGGGGCTCACCTGGTTCGACTTCGATTGCGACTACTGCACCGGCGTCTACGACAACACTCGTCATATCGGATTGTTCCACCACACGTGGAACGCCGAGGCGCCGCCGCCGAATCCGCTCACGAACCTCTCGACCAAGTACAACTACACCGACAATCCGAACCGGCTCGTCGCACCGGGCGGGGACCACATCGTCACGCTCGCGTGGGACAACCTGTCGGAGACCACGCCTGATCCCAAGTCCAGCTGGTTCGACTGCCGTGGCTACCGGCTCTGGAAGGTCGCGAATTGGACGCGCCCGGTGGGATCTCCCGGCCCCAGTGAAGACGACTGGTCGCTGATGGGCGAATACCGGCTGTTCAGCTATCGGAATGTGAGCGGAGGCACGATTGCGGACAATCGAATCGACTCTTCCGGAGTGCTGGTCTGTCCCAGGATCTACATTCCGAATTATCGCGACGCCGCGGGGAACCTCGGGCCGGCCGTGGTGCCGATCTGCCTCAAGGATGGCGACCTGTGGGATCGCCAGAGCGGAGACATCGTCCATCCCGACCTCTCGCTCGATTGCGCCCGGGCGCCCGACTCCCTCGGCGTCCTGCAGTGCGTGACCGGCATGGGCTGGCAGGTGGGTCTCAACATCAAGACGAATCCGCAGGTCCACCCGATCCGGTATCCGGTCGGGCGCTACCGCTTCGTCGATCACGAGGTCAAGAACGGGTTTGTCTACTTCTATTCGGTGACGGCGTTCGATTCGACCGGCGGCGAGGGGAAAAACCCCAAGACCGAGCTGGCGGGCCGCCGCTCGGCGGTCGAGGCCGAGGCGGTCGTGCCGCAGGCGGCGACGAAAACCGGCAAGAACGTATGGGTGGTTCCCAATCCCTACCGCGGCTATACGAACATCCAGCAGCGGCCGTCCTCGTGGGATCTGACTCCCAATGCGAGCGATCCGACCGGGACCCACATCGATTTCTTCGGGATGCCGCCCGGCACCTGGACGCTCAAGATCTTCACCGTGTCCGGGGACCTCGTGCAGGTGCTGCATTCCGACGACTCCGTGAACGAGTCGCTTCGCGCTCCGGTCACGGACGACTCGGGAAACACGCGGCCGGGTTACAACCGCCAGCAGGACACGGCGAACGACGGCGAGGCGCGCTGGAACCTGATTTCGCGGAACGGACAGGATGTCGTCAGCGGGATCTACCTGTTCACGGTGGAATCGAGTCAGGGCGTGCAGCGCGGCCACTTTGTGATCATCCGCTAGCTCGCGGTGAACGGAGGAGGAAAACCAGTGAAAAAGATCATCGCGGCATGCGGCCTGATGGGAATGCTGATTCCCGCGCTGGCCGGCGCCGCCAACATCTTCGAGAAGGTGGGCACGTTCGACGGTCAGTTCCTCAAGATCGACGTGGGCGCGCGGGCTTCGGGCATGGGCGGCGCGTTCGTGGCGGTCGCCGACGACGCGACCGCTCTCTACTGGAACGCCGCCGGCATCGCGCGCATCGCCACCGACAAGTCGGAATTGTCCATGAATCACGCGAACTGGCCTTCCGAACTGTCGTTCGATCAGGTCGGATACGTGTTCCACGTCAAGCGAATCCCGGGCGCCTTCGGGGTGGCCGCGCGCTCGCTTTCGATGCAGCCGATGGTCGAGACCACGGCCTACCAGCCAGACGGCACCGGACGCACGTTCGATGCCGGGATGCTGGCGGCGGGCGTGACCTACGCCCGGTCGTTCACGGACAAGTTCAGCGCCGGTGTGACCGCGAATTTCATCCACGAGGGCCTGGCGGAACTGTCGCAGCAGACGTTCTCGTTCGATCTCGGAACTCTGTACGACGTCGGCACGCTCGGCATGAAGATCGGCATGGCGATCTCGAACATGGGATCGCAGATCAAGTTCATCGAGCGCTCGGCGCGCATTCCGTCCATCTTCCGGGTCGGCACTTCCGCCACGCTGTTCCAGAGCGCGGACCAGAAGTTCATCGGATCGTTCGAGTTCTCGCATCCGCCGGACAACTCGGAGCGCCTCAACGTGGGTGGCGAGTACTCGTTCCGCAAGTACCTGTTCCTGCGTGGCGGCTACAACATCAACTACGATTCGCAGGGCCTGGCGGGCGGCGTCGGCTTCCACTTCCCGGTGTCCATTGCGGGCAAGGCCGACCTCGACTACGCGTACACCGACATGAAGGATCTCGGCGGAGCCCACCGCTTCACGCTCAGGTTCCTGTTCTGATCGAGGTCGTCACGTTGTCGTCGCCTCTGCTTCGTTTCATGCCAGCGCGCTCCCCACGGGGAGCGCGCTGGCTTGGGTTCCGGCGCATCGCTCCGCCGTGGATCGCTCTCGCCCTGCTGGGGCTCGCGGTCAAGGCGGGGGCGGGGGGGACGCCGGATCACCCGGGCCCGCTTCCGTGGCGGACCAGCGGCCGGCTGCCGTTCACGGTGGACGCGGTGACGTTTCCCGACAGCGCCGGATACGCACTCGAGGTCTACGTGCGCATCCCGCCCGCCACGCTCGGGGCGGCCGCGGTCGACACCTTTGGCGTCGGCCGCCTCCTGTTGCACGCGCGGCTGCGCAGCGGTTACGGCGAGCGCCTGCACGAGCACGAGCAACTGATCACCTCGATGCCGGGCGATTCCGCGACCGGATTCGGGAAGGTGGTCGTGCTGCGACTTCAGATCCGGCCCGGCGCCCAGCGCCTGCGCGTGCGCCTCGAGGACGTCAACTCGCGCAAGCGCGGCATCTTCTACATGGGACGGCAGGTCACGAACGCCGAGGAGATCGAGGGCGAATTCCAGGCCGCGAAACCCCAGATGGGACGCGACCTCTCCGATGTCGAGTTCGTCTGGGATGAAGTGAGCGGGGCCTCGGGATCGGCGTTCCGGCGCGACACCGTGGCGTTTCTTCCGAATCCGGAACGTCTCTACGGGCTCTACGCGAGCGAACTGCGCGGGTTCTTCAGCGCCCGCTCGGGGGATGACCGTCCGTGGCGCTGGGTCGCGCGCATCTACGACGACGCCGGCCGGCTCATGAGCGAAAGCGACTCGAGCGCCGCCTCGTCGACCCGGCTGCACGCCGCCGTGAGGCTCGACCTCTCGACGCTCCCCGCCGGCGGATACGACCTGGAGATCAAAGCGTGGCAGGAGGGCGATGCCGGAGCGCTTTCGAGGCGCTCGCGCTTCAGCATCGCGTGGCGCCCGGAATCATGGACCACGAATCCGGCGGACATCGAGGACGCGGTGCACCTGCTGCTGACCGCGGATCGCGAAGAGGACTTCGTGCGCCTCGAGCCGGGCGAACGCGAGCGGTTCCTCGAGGACTTCTGGAAGGCGCGCGACCCCACGCCGGGGACGCCCGAGAACCAGGCGCTCGAGCAGTTCCGGCAGCGCCTGGATTATGCGAACCGCACGTACACGCGCAGCGGCCTCCAGAAGGGCATGTTCACCGACATGGGAAGAGTCTTCATCCGATACGGCCAGCCCGACGAGGTGTTGCACGAGGTGATCCCGGCCGGAGACCAGACGCTCGATCAGCTGCTCGATGAGCTGGCGGCGACCGAGAACCGGCCCGCCGAGGACGTGAGACAGCATGGGCTGGGCGGCGACATGCGCCCCTACGAAGTGTGGATCTACGAGGGCGTGATCCCCACACCGCTCGAAGCCGATCCGAGGAACAAGGGTGCGGTGCGCCATCGGAAACTCCTGTTCCTGTTCGTCGATCAGCAGGGTCTCGGACAGTACACGTTGCGCTACTCGACCGAGTAGCACGCCGCGTTCGCAAAGCGCGCAGCGTTTCCGATCCGCGGCGCGATGAAAGCCGATCGTGCTCCGGAGTGGATCGGCTCGACCCGCCCCCTGACCCGGGATCTCTTGACCCGCCTCGCGCGCGTGGGGCATAGTCGCGCCATCGCCTCGCATCACCGACGGATCCAACCGATCGTTGAAGCGCCGGCACGGCGATGGAGGTGCGATTGCGCCTGGGGATTCTGACGGGCGGCGGAGACTGCCCGGGCCTCAACGCGGTGATCCGGGCGGCGGTGACGCGGACCGTACGCACGTACGGCGGGCACATGCTGGGGTTCGAGAACGGGTGGCGCGGCGTATTCGAGAACCGGGTGCGCGATCTCGACCTCGGCGCCATCTCCGGCATCCTGCCTCGCGGCGGCACCATGCTCGGCACCTCGCGCACCGATCCCTTCCGCCAGAGCGGAGGGATCGACGCGCTTCGTGCCGCGCTCGAGCGGCACGCGATCGACGGCCTGCTGGTGTGCGGCGGCGACGGAACGCTGTCCGCCTCGGCGCGCCTGGCCGAAGCGGGGCTGCCGCTGGTCGGAATCCCCAAGACCATCGACAATGACGTCCGGGGCACCGACGTTTCGTTCGGCTTCGACACCGCGCTCACCACCGTCGTGCGCGCGGTGGATGCCCTGCACACGACCGCCGAATCGCACGACCGCGTGCTGGTGCTCGAGGTCATGGGGCGCACGGTGGGCTGGCTCGCGGTCTCCGCCGGGATCGCGGGCGGCGCGGACGTGATCCTGACGCCCGAGCAGCCGGTGAGCGTGAGCGAGACGGTCGAATTCATCCGCCACCGGATCGCGCGCGGGCGGGACTTCAGCATTGTGGTGGTGGCCGAGGGCGCGCAATTCAAGCCGGAGCCGGACGGGCGCGTGATCGAGACCCCGTTCCGCGTCGATCCGGAAGGACGAAGGCGCTACGGCGGGATCGGGGATGTGCTGGCTCGCGAGATCGAAGAGCGGCTGCACGTCGAGAGCCGTACGGTTTCGCTCGGGTACGTGCAGCGCGGCGGAACGCCGACGCCGTTCGACCGGCTGCTCGGCACTCGCATGGGAATCGCCGCGGTGGACCTGGCGCGGCGCGGGGAGTTCGGCCGCATGGTGAGCCTTCAGGGGGGCAGCATCCGTTCGGTGGATCTGCAGGTGGTTCGCGAGGGGCCGCGCCCGCTGGATCCCGAGTTGTACGAGGTCGCGCGGGTGTTCTTCGGCTGAACCGGCCCCGGTCCGCCGGTCGGGCCCGCGGCCGTGAAGTTCGAACCCTTGGGAGAAATCGCATGTCGCTTCGAGTCGGGATCAACGGATTCGGCCGCATCGGCCGGCTGGTGCTGAAGGCCGCAGCGGAGCGGAACGCCGCGCTGGAGTTCGTGGCGGTCAACGACCTCACGGACGCCCGGACGCTCGGTCACCTGCTGCGCTACGACTCCGTGCACGGCCGCTGGCCCGAGGCCGGTTCCACCCCCGATGGGCATCTGCAGATCGGGGGCCGCAGGCTGACGGTGATGAGCGAGAAGGATCCGGCGAAGCTGCCCTGGAAGTCGATGGGGGTCGATGTCGTGCTCGAGGCGACCGGCCGCTTCACGGATCGCGAGGGGGCGGCCAAGCACCTGGAGGCGGGCGCCCGCGGCGTGCTGGTGTCGGCTCCCGCCAGGGGCGTCGACTTGACGTTCGTGATGGGCGTCAACCACGCCGCGTTCGACCGCGCGAGGCACGTGGTGGTCAGCATCGGCTCGTGCACCACGAACTGCCTGGCGCCGGTCGCGAAGGTGCTCGACGACGCGTTCGGCATCGAGCACGGCTTCATGACCACGATCCATGCTTACACCAACGATCAGAACCTCCTCGACCTGCCGCACAAGGATCTGCGCCGCGCACGCGCCGCCGCGCTCAGCATGATTCCCACCTCGACCGGCGCGGCGAGGGCGATCGGGGAGGTGCTGCCCCAGTTGAAGGGCAGGCTCGACGGCCTCGCGGTACGCGTTCCAGTGATGGACGGCTCGCTGGTGGATCTGGTGTGCCGCCTTTCGCGCCCGGTCGACCGGGACGCGGTGAACGCTGCGATGAAGACCGCGGCCGAGGGGCCGCTCAAGGGCGTGCTCGAATACTGCACGGATCCGATCGTGTCCATCGACGTGGTCGGCAATCCGGCGAGCAGTGTGTTCGATTCCCTGTCGACCGCCGTGACGGGCGGCCAGCTGGTCAAGGTCCTGTCGTGGTACGACAACGAGTGGGGCTTTTCGAACCGCGCCGTGGACGCGCTGCTGATGATGGCGTGACGGGTGGCCCTGGTGGATGACCGCAAGGTGGATGGCCGCAAGATGGGGCTCAACGATTTCGATCCCGCCGGACGGCGCGTTCTGGTGCGCGTGGATTTCAACGTGCCGCTCGAGAACGGCGCGGTGGCCGACGACACGCGCATCGTGGCTTCGCTCCCCACCATCCGCTACCTGCTGCAGAAACGCGCGCGCGTCATCCTGATGTCGCACCTCGGCCGCCCGAAGCGGCCAGACCCTGCGGCGAGCCTCAAGCCGGTGGCGGTGAGACTCGAGCGCCTGCTGCGCCAGAGCGTGCGATTCGCTCCCGACTGCGTCGGCCCGGAAGTCCTGGCTATGACGATGGCGTTGAAGGACGGCGAGGTGCTGCTCCTCGAAAACCTGCGGTTCCACGCCGGGGAGGAGGCGAACGATCCCTCGTTCGCGCGCGAGCTGGCGGCGCTCGGCGAGGCCTATGTCAACGACGCCTTCGGCACCGCGCACCGCGCGCACGCTTCGACCGAGGGCGTCGCGCGTCTCATTCACCCGGCGGTCGCTGGATTTCTGATGCAGAAGGAGCTGGAATATCTGGGGCGCGCGCTCGATCGGCCCGCGCGCCCGTTCGTGGCGATCCTGGGCGGCGCGAAAATCTCGGGCAAGATCGACGTGATCACGGCCCTGCTGGAC
>JACOSU010000131.1 GCA_016178685.1 Candidatus Eiseniibacteriota bacterium
GACCGCCGCGAGCGCCAGGGCCAGCACCGTGGCGGGATCGGCGGCGGCGCGCACCCACCAATCCATCGGATCCGGGGGCGACCACGGTGCCGCGCGGCGCGGCGCGGCCCCCACGCGCGTCATTACGCGAGCGGCGAATCCCGCGGGCGTGGCCGGAGTGAACGACGTGAGCCGGCGGTCGATCTCGAGCGCACCCGCCCACGCACCGGCGCAGCGCGCGCACTCGCGAGCGTGCGCGAGCGCGGGCGCATGGCCAGCGCCCGGGCATCCTTCATTGAGCCAGCGATCGAATTCCGCGCATGTCACGATTTGATCCCTCCGCGCTCCGCCCTCAGCCACGCCTCCCGAAGAGCCGCGCGCGCGCGCCTCAGGTGCGTCTTCACGGTGTTGACCGGCAGATCCAGCGTCTCCGCCACCTGTTCGACCGGAGCATCTCCGTAATAATACAGCGTCACCGCCGCCCGCTGCGGCGGGGACAGATCCGCGATCAGCCGCTCGAGCCGCCTCGAGCGCCCGGCGTCATCGTCGCCGCCCACTGATTCTGCACTCTCGCTCGCATCGTCGAGCGTGGTCTCGCGCTCCCGGCGCCGCTTCAACTGCTCGAGCCGGTCGAAGCTCCGGTGCGCGACGATGCGATACAGCCAGGTGCCGAACCCGGCGTCGCCTCGAAATTGCGGCAACGCCTGCCACACCCGAACGAACGCCTCTTGAGCGACATCCTCCGCGTCCGCCTCCGAGCGCAGGATGCGCCGCGCCAGCCCGTAGGCACGATCGCGGTGCCGCTCCACCAGCCGGCGAAACGCGTCCTGGTCGCCGCGCTGCGCGCTCGTGATCCAAGATCGCTGGTCGTCGGCATCTCGATCGGCCACGCTTCTCCCCCGGCGGCGGCGCCGGCATCGCTCGAAGGACTTCGGATGCTCCCGACGCCGGATTGGACGGAGTCCAAGGCTCGGCAGGTTTCAGGAAAATCACTTGTGGTGCGAGAAAAAACTTCTGAAACCCGCTGCGCCACCCGCCCGGTCCAACGGTTCGGAAACGCGAAAGTCGGCACCGGCGGGCGCCCGGCCGGCGCCGCCCGGGCGCCCGCGATGATCCACCGAATCCGAGGTCTCATTCAATCCGAAAGGAGCCTGACCATCATGTTTCATCTCGACGGAGAGACATTTGTCGCGATGGCGATCTTCGCCATTCCCATCGTCGCGATCGTGGGCGGCATCACGGCCGGAATCGTGCGCACGCTCGGCCAGCAGCGCATCATGGAGCTGGCGCAGCGCGAGCGCATCGCCGCGATCGAGCGCGGCATCGATCCCGCGAAGCTTCCGCCGCTACCGATCGTCGGCTCCGGCTACGGGGGCATGGGCCGGTGGTCGGATCTCGGGGTCGGCGTGTACCCGACGTACCGCGATTTCGCGAGGCAGCGCGCCCAGGGGTTGATGATCGGCGGTCTTTGTACGCTGTTCGTCGGGATCGCGCTCGCCATCTTCCTCGGCCTCGTGAACGATGGAGAACGCGGAGTATGGGCGGTGGGATTGATCCCGGGCGGGGTCGGGCTGGCGCTCATCATCTCTTCGCTCATCGTGCGCCCGCGGGACGGGGACTCGGGCACGCCTCCGCAGTCCCCGACCGCCTGAGCGGAGGCGCCGAAACGGGGGTCAGGAGTTTCGCAAAGGCGACAGCACCGCTACTTCGTCATCAGCTTCGCGAACGCGGCCGCGGCGCGATCGAGTGCCGCCTCGATCGGAGCCGCGCCGCCCGCGTAGGCCGCGCGGCTCTTGTCGAGCACCGCCTGCCCGAGCCGCGGCAGCGGAACCGGCGCGTAGCCGGTGTTGAGGCCCGGGGCGTAGATCTCGTTGCCGAACCACGCGCGGCCCGGCAGCCCGTCGCCGAGCAACGCGCGCTCGGTTCCGAGCAGCGCCGCGTTGACGGCCGCGGCGCGTTCGGGCGCAAGCGTGCCCTCGGCGAGCGAGATGGCGACCTCGGTCTCGACCGCGATCGCGCGGTCCCGCAGCCGCGTGGCGGCGGCCTTCGCGGGCGCGAGGTCGGCCTTCAGAACCAGCGAGTCCGCCGCGCCCGCGCTCGCGTCGTCGGCGCGCTCGCCGATACCCTGCAGTTCGTCGAGCGCGAACACTGCGGTGGCACTGAAATGGAGAGGCATGACTTCCGCTTCGGCCAGTCGCAGCGCGACGCGCGACCACAGGTCGGTCATCGTAGCGTGGTACGCGTAGCCGGGGTCCACCACGCGATCGAGATATTCGAAGTCGTCGTAGATCGAATGGTAAGTGCCCTGCAGCCCTTCGAATCGCAGATCGGCGCTCGCGATGCCGAGATGATCCTCGAATGCCGTGTAGTCCGAACCGCTGCCGAGCGACGGCATGGTGAACGAGAACGGCCGCTCCGGCTCGCCGCGCCAGCGCCGCTCCCGATTGCGGCGCGCCCATTCGGTCTTGCCGTCGGCGAACGCGCGATCGCGCGCCACGCCGAACACGCTGCCCGCCCGCGACGGATCGGGCACGTCGGCCATCGCCCCGACGATGACGTCCGCGAGCGCCTGCGCGCCGTTCACCCGGAAGTCGTGGCCCGCGACCGCGACATCCACGTTGAGGTAGGCGACCGCGTTCGCCGTGAGGTCCGCCGCGTGCTCCTCGGCGAATTCGGTCGAGCCCAGCAGGCCGTACTCCTCGCCATCCCATGAGCACAGCATCAGCGTGCGGCGCGGGCGCCAGCCCGTCTTCATGAGGTCGCAGATGCCGCGCGCCATCTCGAGCATGCAGATCGTGCCGCTGTTGGGATCCACCGCGCCGTAGGTCCAGGCGTCGCGATGATTGCCGCAGATCACCCACTGATCCGGCAGCTCTCGCCCCCGGAGCGAAGCGATCACGTTCCAGATCGGCCTCACCGCGTAGTCCTGCCCCACCTTCATGTGCAGCTTCGCAGGCCCCGGACCCAAGTGATACGTGAGCGGGAGTCCGCCCTGCCACGCGGCGGGAGACTGCGGGCCCTCGAGCGAGGTGAGGATCTTCCTTGCCTCGCCCCACGACAGCGGCAGCGACGGAATCCGTGGAATGCCCCTGGCCTCGGCGGGCTTCAGCCGCCGCCCGCCTTCGCGCGACGGCCAGCCCGGTGTGGTCGGATCGCCCGGGCCCTCCGAGAGATACTGCACGCTGCCGCGCTGGATGCTGTCTTCGGGGCGAGCGGGCCCGCGGGGATAGGGGTCGGCTTTCGCGTAGCCGTCGTCGGCCGGGTCGCTGTAGATGATCACGGCCGCCGCCCCCGCGCGCTCCGCGTTTCGCACCTTCAGCCCGCGAAAGATTTTTCCGTAGCGGACCAGCAGGATCTTTCCGTGCGGATCGAGACCCAGCTCAGACAGCTTCTGAATATCGTCCACGTCCCCGTAGTTCGCGTAGATGACCTGCGCCGTGACTTCACCGGCGGCTCCGTAGCCGTGGAATCCGTCGAACGCCGCGGCGTCGTGCGCGTCCTTGTCCCACGCCGCGCCCTTCTCGCGGGTCGAGAGCGGCCCGCTCTGCGGCTCGATCAGTTCGAGCTTCGATTCTGCCGGGTAATTGAGATAGACCGGCACGCTCTCGAGGTGCGCGTTCCAGCCCCAGCCCTTGAGCCGTGCCAGGACGTATTCGGCGGTGGCACGATCCGCGGGAGTTCCCGCCACGTGCGGCGTCTCGGTCAGCACGCGCAGATTTCTCCGCAGCGTGTCGGGGCGGATCGTTGCCGCGACCTGCGCTTCGCGCGAGCGCTCGGCGTCGGCATCGGCCGCACGGAATCCCGCGATCGGCGGCAGGGAGGCGGCGTGCGCCGGACGAGGGGAAGGTGTGAGCAACCGGGCCGCGAACGCCGCGGCCGCGAGAGCGAAAATCAGTCGACGCATCGCGTTCCTTTCGGAGCGGGTCTCATGAACGAATCGGAGCGGGTCTCATGAACGCAAGCGCTCGCGCCCACGAGGGAACGCGTTCGCCGGGCCTCAGCCCGTGACGTGCGCCGAGCGCAGATCGAGCCACTGCACGCGCTCGCCGTAGAGCTCGGGGTCTTCGGCCGCGAGCGTCTCGAAGCGCTTGCGGTGGCAGGTCATCATCAGGACCTGGTGGCGTTTCGAAAAATGCTCGAGCAGCAGTTTCATTCCCGCGCGGGTCCGCTCGTCGTCGCTGGTCGCGAACGCGTCGTCGATCAGCAGCGGCAGCGGCGCCTGTCCGCGGGACAGATACTCCGCGACCGCGAGCCGCACCGCGAAGTGCAGCTGGTCGCGCGCGCCGCTCGAGAGCTGCAGCACCGCCTTGCCGCGCGCGACCGGCTGGCCGTTCCAGAACCGCACCGAGAAATCGAGGTCTTCGCCGAATCGGAGCTCCACCACGCGCGTCCCCACGCCCTTCAGCAGTTCGATCACGCGCTGGTTCAAGTGTTCGGCCCAGCGGCGATGCGTATCGAGCGCCACCTTCTGGATGGTCTCGCGCGCCAGCTCCACCGAGCTCTTGAAACGTCGGGCGCGCGCCAGCGTCTGTTCGACGCGTTCCTTCTGATTCTGCTTCTCGGGGTGTTCGGCGTGATAGCGCCGCGTGGTCTCGTCGATCTGGAGACGCAGGTCGGAGCGGCGCTTCTGGATTCGTTCGAGCGCGTCGCGATGGGTCTGGCTCTCGCGTTCGATCTCGATCGGCGAGCGCGAAGCGCCTGGATCCGGCGTGGCGGAACCCTCGGCTTCGATCATCGCGAGCTGGCTGCGCAGCGCCGCGATCTCGCCTTCCCCGCGCAGCTGCGACTCGGCCTGCGGAATCATCTGCTCGGTGAGCGTGGCGTGACGCGCGCGATCGCGCGCGCGCGATGCGAACTCCTCGAAATGGTCGGCCCACGACCGCTCCGGGTCGTACGTGAGCCCGGCGCTCTGAAGCATGCGGACGGCGCGCTCCTTGAGCCCGGTGGCCGACGCGTCGTGGACGCGTTTTTCCTCGTCGATCCACGACCAGCTGCGCTCGAGCTCGCTCAGGCGCTGCCGCGCAGCGTGATGGCGGCGGATGCCGGCGGCGACGTACTCGAGGTGCCCGGGATCGGGCTGGCCGCCCCCGACCTTGTCGAGCAGCGCACGGACCTCTTCGAGCACCTTGCGCCGGCTTTCGTGCAGCGCACCCATCTGCTCGCCGGGCCGCAGCATCGGACCGAACTCTTCGACCAGCCGGGCATACTCGGTCCACTCGCGCATCAGCTCGACCGGGTCCCGGTAGTTGAAGCGGGCCGAGAGCTCGGTGAGCGCGACCTCGCTCTCGGCTCGCTGGCTGCGCAGCTGATTGAGGCGCCGCTGGGCGTCGCTCAGCGCCCGCAACGCGGCTTCCCGGTCGGCGGCGCGGGCGTTCGCGGCGGTCATCTGAAGTGCGGCGCCGATTCCGAGGCCCAGCGCTCCAGCCGTGAGCAGCGTCACCCAAGCCGGCAACGCCCCGTGGATCAGCAGGATCACGACGCCCGCCAGCATGGCACCCACTCCGAGCGCGACCAGGAACCAGCCCGGCATGCGCTGGGCGTTGCGCTCGGCGTCGATCGCGCGCAGTGTCTCGGTGCTCCCGGTGCGTGATTGCTCGAGCCCCGCGACTTCGGTCTGGAACGTGAGCGCGATACCGGACTGGTTGCGCATCAGCCTCTGCTGGTCTTCGGGGAGCGCGCCGAAGCGCGACATCAGGAACTGGATGCGCTCGGGTTCGAATCCCTTGCCGGCCAGGGTATCGCGGAACGAGAACGTCTCGCTCTTCAGGCGCTGCTCCTCCTCGGCGATCCGGCGGATCTCGGCGGCCAGCGCCACGAACCGGTCGGCGTCGCCGTTCTCGCACGACGCGTACGCCTGCAGCGACGCGCTCTCGCTTTCGAGCGTGCCGCGTTCGCGCGCCAGCTCGTCGCGTTTGCGCGCCTCCAGCGTCTCGAGGTTGCGCTGGGCCTCTTCGTAGCGCGCCACTGTCTCGCGCAGCTCGGCCTCGGCGTTCGCGGGCAGGTGCGACGCGGCTTCCAGCGAGCGCGCCTCATCGCACAGCTTTGCGAGCGCAGCGCGCTGCTCCTGGTCGAGCCGGATCTGGCGTCGGACGTCGGACGACAGCGCGGCGTGCCGCTCGGCGTCGAGCTTCGCGATCTCCTCGCGCGCCGCGCGTTCCTGGTCGGCGAGTGCGGCCAGATCGTCGGCCGGGCCCGAGACCTGCGCCAGATCGTGCTGGAGCGCCGCCAGGTCGGCTTCGAGCAGCGCGTGCTTCGCCTCGAGCGCCTTGATCGCGTTGTCCACCGTGCCGGTGGTGTCGAGTTCGCCGCAGTTGTAGCGGCGCAACGCACCCTCCAGCACCTGCACCGCCTCGGTTGCGTTGGTATCGCCGACGTGCGTATCGGCCGCGTTCTCGATCCGGGCGTGCAGCGTCGAGGCCCGGCGCGCCCTCTCGTCACCCGGCACCACTTGATCGAGTTCGCCCTGCCGGACCAGCGCGCACTTCTCGAACTCGTAAACGTCGAGGCCGAGCAACTTGCGGCCCACGCGATATTCGTCTCTGCCGTGACGGAACTCCTCGGTCACGTCCTGTCCGCGCGAGTTCCACACTTCGACCGAGCCGGCTTCGAAATCGCGCCGGATGCTGTAACGCTCTTCACCCATGTCCACTTCGAGCTCGACCCGGAACGCCCCGCCCGCCCACGGGCGCCAGCGCTCGAGCGGGGTCAGCACGCGGTGGCTGCGCTTGTCGGCATCGAGGCCGTAAAGCGCGGCGGTGATGGCTGCCAGCAGGCTCGACTTGCCGCGCTCGTTGTCGTCCACCAGCACCACCATGCGGTCGCCGCTGAAATCGAACGTGCCCTTGAGCGGGCCGAACCCGTCGGTCGAAAGGCGCAGGATCTTCATGCGCGCGCGCCCCTCACTCGCCCATCTCGTCGTACGACGGGACCACTTCGCGGAGCCGGAATGCGTCGAGCCCGTAATACAGCGCGCTCTCGAGGATGGCGCGCTGCTCGGGATCGCGCTCGCCCACCAGTTTCTCGAGCAGCGCGCACGCGAAGCGGTCCTCGGTGGTGGTGGGCCCCTTCTCGAGATAGACGTCGAGATCGTAGTCGGGCCGCACGCCGCGCAGGTCCACGCGCAGGTGGAACACGCGGGCCTTGAGCTCCGCCCCGGGGCCCGAATACCGCACGCCGCGCACCAGCCGGCCCGTGAGCCGCACGGTCGCGAGGTCCGCTTCGCCCACGCCGGCGTCATCGAGCGCCTTCATCACGCGGCGATCCACGACTTCGCCGCTCGATGCGCCGCTCAGGTCGGCGGCGAGCTCGAACACCTTGCGGCGATCCAGCTCGACGAATTCGATCTCGACGAACGGCTGCCGGAATCCGAATTCGACCCGTACGTCGAGCGCCCCGTGCGCGCCCAGCTCGGTGGCATCGATCGCGACCGCCGACCCCGCGTAGGAGAGCCGCACGCCCCCGCTCCGGCCGCCGCTCGAGGCGAGACGCGTTCCGGCGTGGTAATGCCCGGCCGCGATGTAACTGAACGGCGAGGCCTGCGCTTCCGCGTCCGAGAACGGCGCGGTCACGTTCTGGCTCGGCGGGCACTGGCCTTCGCGCGAACCGTGAAGCAGCGCGAGGTCGAGTCCCGAAGCGTCGACCGGCACGATCGACCGCAGAGCTTCCGCGGACAGCGGCCGCTCGCTCGAGAGTCCGTTCGACGTGAAGCACCGCCCCCACACGCGCGCGCCGGGCAGCGCGTCGAGTTCCTTCGCGCTCCACTCCGGGCTCGTGAAGACGTGCACGTGCTCGGGCCACGTCGTGCCGCGCGCCTTGAGCAGGCGCGGGCTCCAGTTGTGGCTCGACTCCGAGTAGGGATCGTGATTCCCGGGAGCGATCAGCACCGGCGGGCAGCCGGCCACGCGGAACGCGTGAAGCGCGAACGCCATGGTCTCGGCGTCGGCGCCCTCCTCATCGAACAGGTCGCCGGGAATCAGGATCGCGTGAACGCCGCGCTCGATCGCCTCGCGCACCACGCGCTCGAGCGCGCGGCGCTGATCACTGCGGCGGTCGGCGCGACGATCGGCAGACAGCCAGCCGAACGGACGGCCGAGATGGAGATCCGAGACCTGCAGAAACCTGGCGACGGCCATGCGGGGTCGAGCGCTCCTCGAGTTGGCGCGTGTCGGTCCGGCCGCCCCATTGCGAGTGGGGTGCCGAATGCGCCCCAACATAACGCAAACCGCTTTGCCCCACAACGATTTGAAGGTTCAGGGCCGCACGCCTACGATGCCGATGACCCATGAACGAATCCCATCCGCCGCTGCCGCCTGAGCATCCGCGCCCGGCCGCGCCGGGCGGCGCGCCGCGCGCCGCGACCGACGCCGCGCCCGGCGCATCATCCGATGCCGCACGCGGTGCGCACGCGGTTCCCATGGCGTTCTTCATCGTGGTGCTTGCCGTGCTGCTCGTGATCGCGGTGGGCTCGCTGTTCATTCCCGTCACGCCGGTCGAGGGTCTGCCGGCCGATCCCTCGGCCCGAGCCGCTCGAGACATTCTGTGGGACCGCGTCATGCCCGCGACCGGAGGCCTGCGATTTCGCTCGGCGTTTCTCGGCGAACTCGGGGCCCGCTCGCCTGCGCGCCCTCCGGATCGCGGCCGGATCGCGCGCGCACGCGAGCTGCTCGAGCGATCGCGCGCCGCACATCCGTTCGAGCCGCGCGTGGTGGCCGCGCTCGGGCACCTGGAACTCGCGCGCCGCCGCGCCGATCGCGCCGAGACGTATTACCGCCGCGCGATCGACCTGCGCGCGCACTGCAGCGAGGCACGGCTCGGACTCGGCGTGGCGCTCGCGCTCGAAGCAGAGACCACGACCGACGCCCTGCTCCGGCGGGGGCTCGAGCTGCGCGCGCTCGCCCAGTTCGCGGCCATCGGTCCGCGTTCGGAGTGCGCGCTCGACGCGCTCTACGATCGCATCGAGATGCTGGAGCGGGTGGGCCGCCACGCCGAGGCGAGAGCCTGCGCGCACGAATACCGATCGCGCGATTCGACCAGCGCGTGGGCGGGCAAGCTCCAGGAGGATTTGAGCGCGGCGAAGTAGCTAACGTCCAGCCCCCACCGTGTCACGCCCCGGATAGGTCTTCCGCAGGTAGTCCAGCAGCTGGTGGCCGCCGACATGATTCGGCTCCAGCTCCAGCACCTTGCGCGCGGCCCGGAACGAATCGTCCGGATCGGGAATGCGCGAGGCCACGGCGCCCAGGCCCAGCCACCCGCTCGTGTTGTTCGGGTCCTTCATGAGCAGACGATGATAGACCTCCTGCGCGCGCTCCAGGTTTCCGGCCATGGTCTCGGCCAGCGCCAACTGCTGGAGCAGCCGCGGGCTGGGCGCGTAATCCGCCGCGTGCGCGTATGCGTCGGCGGCGGCGTGATAGCGATCGAGCCGGTAATTGCGGATGCCGAGAAAATCCCACACCCCGGCGCGTTCGATGTCGGTTCGAGGCGGAGCTTCGAGCGCGAACGCCCTGACTCGCCGCATGCCCTGATCCACGTCGGTCGAATGCGCGAGTCCCTGCAGCGCCGACATCATCACCGAGGCCACGACCGGCACCGCGATCCAGCGGCGGTTCGACGCGCCGCGCAGCGTCTCACCGATCAGCCACGCCACGACCAGCGACAGCGCGCAGCCGGTGGCGGCGAAATCGTCCCAGTCGCGGAACAGTCCCTGCGCGGGATGAATGAACGGAACGGCGGCCAGCATGGGCCGCCAGGTGAATGGTGTCGAATTTCATCATGGTCGTGACGATCCGAGCCCCCAGCAGCGCGAGCGTCGCGAGCGGAACGCCGAGCGCGATCCACGTCTGGCGCGTGCGCAGCGTCGCCACGCCTTCGCGCCGCAGCGCCACCCCCCACGCCACGGCGGCCGGCAACAGGAACACCACTGCGGAACGATGAAGGGCCAGCGCGAGCGCGAGCGTCATTCCCAGCGCGACCTTTCCGCGTCCGTCACGCGCCACGCGCAGGCCGAACGCGCCGATCGCGGCGGCCAGCGTCACCAGCTCGGCGAGGGATTTTCCGTAGCCGGTGAACATTCCGAGGTATCCGCCAAACACCACGACCGCCCACGCCGCGAACCCGCCCGCTCCGGTGAGCGCGAGCGAGCGCACGAACGCCATCGCGACCAGCGCGAGCGCCGCGGCGTCGATCGCGCCCAACAGCCGCGCCGATTCGTTCGCCGACATCAGGTGCGCCCCCTGGAGCGCGCTCGGCAGCGTGTAATGGAGGAACACGTCGAGCGGAAGCGCCTGGGGAAACAGCTGGGCGGGACGTCCATTGAGCTCGACCGTTCCCTGGCGCAGCAAAAAGTCGCCGACGAAGCGCGTGTTATCGGCGCTTCCCCACGCGAATCCCGCGACCAGCAGCGTCAGCGCCGCGCTGGCGAGGACGCGCCGGCGCGAGAGCGCATCGCCCAGGCTCGCGGCCCCGGGTTCGAGGCGGCGCGCGAGCGCAGGAATCAGCGTGAGCGTGGCGGCCAGCCAGGTCGGCCACCCGATCACCGGATCGAGAAAACGCTGAAGATTGAGCCCCCACATCCACATTCCGCTCGTGAACGAAAGCGCGATCCGCGCGGCGGCCAGCGCGGCGAGCGCGGCCCACAGCAAGAACGCCGCGCGATCCGCTCTCGCGTCGCTCGCCTTCCGCTGCTGCCCGCGGCCCACGCCGCGCCGGGCGCGGCTCATCGCGGCCTCCGCGGCTGCGCGGGATATTCGCGGATGGCGGGCGGCTGTGCGTTTCCGGGATCGAGCCTCGCGATCGCGCGCTCCATGTCACCGCGCATGGATTCCACCATGCCGCGCCCGGCGATCCGTCGCGGCCCCGATCACCCAGGCGAGCGTGAGCCAGACCGTGAGCGGCGGGGAATCCGGTCCGCGAGCGCCGGCGTTCCGCGGATCGCGCGTGGTCACGCCCGTCTCACTCGGAAGCGGTCACGCCGAACCGAGGACAGTCGGGGAGCAGCGGACACCTCGAGCAGCGCGGCTTGCGAGCGATGCACACGCTGCGTCCGTGCAGGATCAGCCAGTGCGAGAACTGCGTCCAGCGCCCGCGCGGCACGATCGGCATCAACGCGAGCTCGATCTTCACGGCATCGCGCTCGCGCGTCAGGCCGAGACGGTTCGAGAGCCGAGTGACGTGCGTGTCCACCACCAGCCCCGGGATGCCGTACGCGTTGCCGAGCACCACGTTCGCGGTCTTGCGCCCCACACCGCGAAGGCTCGTCAGCTCTTCCAGCGTACGTGGCACGCTGCCGCCGAAGCGGGTCACGATATCGGCGCAGCATTCGCGGATCGCACGGGCCTTGTTCCGGAAAAATCCGGTCGAGTGGATCATGTCCTCGAGCTCCTCTTGCGTGGCTCCGGCGAACGCCGCGGCCTCGGGATAGCGCGCGAACAACGAGGGCGTGACCTGGTTGACGCGAGCGTCGGTGCACTGCGCGGAAAGAATGGTCGCGATCAGCAGCTCGAACGGATCGCGATGATCCAGCGCGCACTTCGCGTCGGGGTAGAGCCGCTCGAGACGGCCGAGCAGTGCGGCGACGCGCGCGGGATCGGGCGGCGCGAATCGCGCACGCGACGAAGTGCGGATCGCGGCGGGCCGGGCCGCGACCGGACGACGCGATGCGGGGCGGAGCGCGGCCGCGCGACGAGCGACCGGACGACGCGCCACGGCCGGGCGTTTCGCGCGAGCGGCCGCGTGGCCGGCCTGCGCTTCGCGCGCGGTGGCGCGCGTGCGCGCCCGGGCCGCCGCACGACCGCGGCCCGGCGTGACGCGGTGACGCGCGGTGCCCGGGACGCGGACCTTGCGGCCCGGCGTGCGGCGCGAGCGCGGTGACTTGCGGGGCATGGAGCGTCAGCCTACGCGAGCGCTCCCGCACCGGCAAGAATCCGTCGCGATCTCGGGCGGCGAGCGCCGCGTGAGGCATGGGGGGGGGCGCGGCGTCACGCGATGGACGGGCGCCTCCGCCACGATCCGGCTACATCGCCCACGACAGCCCGAATCGCATTCCGTACCCGTCGCGATTCACGCTCTCGCGAAACGTCGCGTTATAGAAGGGGTCGTACACGTCGCGGTGCGCTTCGCCCTGGTGAAGGTACGCTTCGCCGATCACCCCGCTGCGCCCCGAAAGCGCGACTCTCAACCCGGCCCACGCCTGCCACGCCCAGCCGCCGTAGGTGGCATCGAACGACGCGTTCGACGCGTAGTCGGTGGCCGACAGCCACACCACCTGATATCCGCCGCCGATCCCGGCGTAGGGCGAGAGCGCTCGCGAGGGATCGCCCGAAACCTGCAGATAGGCGAGCATCGGAAACGTGTGCTCCGACGAACTCGAGAGCTGCCGTTGGGTGATTATGATGGTGCCGCCCGGTCCGGGCGAGCTGGCGATGACGGTGCTCTGCTGGCTGGAACGATGCTCCCAGTCGGCTGCGAAGCCGATCTGAATGTGCGGATCCACCATGGGTCCGCCGCGTACACCGAGCACGAACCCGTTCGAAAAGCCACCGTCGGGTGCGAAGAATCCGGCGTGAATCTGGGTTTGGCTTCCGAGCAAAGGCCCGCTGTCGTGTGGGCGATAGCTCGAGCGCGGCTGGTACGAAACTCCGGCGAACGTCACCGGCGCCTTCGAAAACTCGGTGATCGCCTCGGCCCGGTCGGCGGCTGCGCGCTGGATGACGAGCGGCACGGTGAGCAGCGCCGCGATCAGGATATTGAGCGGTTTCATGGAACTCCTCCATGCTGGATTCGGCGGCCCGGATTCCGCGTGACGCCATGAAAGACTCGCACGGGTCGTGCCGGAACGGAATTCGCTCAGGGCGGGCGCCCGGTGCGCAACTTCCACGCGGGGCACGCCCACGGAACGCCGGACGTCGCGGATCCGTATCGGAGTGTGGCGGCCGCGCCGCACCCAAAGGCTGCGCCCGACGCCCGCGCCGCACCCGATGGCCGCGCCGCACCCGATGTGGCTGCACGCGTTCGTCGTGGTAGTTTCCGCCGCTCCGCTCTTCGCGAGGATCTCGTGACCGCATGGCTTCCGCTGTTCCTGATGCTGGTGGCCGAACCCGCCACGCACGGACCCACCGTGGCGCGCGAGGACACGCTCTCGACGTCGGTGAGCGAGGTTCTGGTGCGGGCGCCGCGCGTCACGCTCGATGAGATCCTGGATCGCGTCGCGCGCGGCGAGGCGCGCCGCGACTCCCTGATCCGGGATCAATCCTTTCGCTTCACGCTGCGCGTGGTGCGAAACACGGTGGGCGACAAGGCCCCGGTCCTGATGCAGGAAGAGGTTTACCAGGTCTATCGCAAGCGGCCGGGCCTGGTGCGCTCGGATCTGCTGCGGGAACGCCGGGAGCATCCGCGTTCCGAAAACGGCGTGCGCGTCCAGTTCAGCAAGGGTTTCGGCGAGGAAATCGTCACGTTCGCGTTTCATCCCAGCGCGCGCCGCGAGTTCACGTATCGCATCGTGGGCCGCGATCTGGTGGGTGGGCACCTGATCTACCGAATCGCGTTTCGTCCCCGCTCGGCGCTCGATCCCAGCCTGCCGGGCGGACAGGTATGGATCGACACCAACGAATTCGTGATCGTCCGTCAGGAGATCACGTTCGAACGCTCGCCGGTGGCGGCGTTCTTGAAGGGCATCGACCGCATGGTGGTGGAGCGCGAGCGCGTCGGCGATCTGTGGGTGCTGAAGCGCGTGCTGCTGCGCGCCGAGCTCACGTTCAGCATCCCGCGCGTGGGTCGCGCGTTCGATCTGGGGTTGTTCTACGACGATTATGCGATCAATTCGGGACTCCCCGACTCGCTGTTCAAGGGCCACGAGCAGGCCTCGCGAGCGAGCGAGCAATGAGACGTGCCGCGACGATCGCGGTGATCGGACTCGCGTGCGTCGCGCCGCGGTTCGCGGTCGCTGACCTCCCCGCGCCGGCCGCCGCCACCGATACCACGCTCGATCGATTCTTCGGAGGTCTTTCAGATTCGACCGACCGCTACTTCGGCGGCACCACCTCGCAGGTCGATACCACGGGGCTCGACAGTTCCCGGGCCGCGAACCTCGCGCTTCCTCCCGGACACGGCCCACGCCGTCCGTTGCGGCTCGACTGGGGTCCCGCGTTCCGGTTCAACCGCGTCGACGGGCCGGCCTACGGAGCCACGCTCGGCCTCCGGTCAGCCCGCACGCGCGTGCGGATCGACTCGCGCCTCGAATACGCGGCCGGTCCCAATCGGTGGCAGGGCGGCGCAGGATTTAGGCGGATGTGGGGCGATGAGGAACACCGCTGGACGCTGGAGGCATGGGGCGGGCGCGAGACAGCGGTCGTGGATCGCACGCATGAGAGTTCGGCGGCCGATCCGCTCGCGACCGTGCGGGCACTCGGATTCGGGACCGATGCGCGGCTCTATCTGCGCCATGACGGATTCCGCGCCGGACTCTCGCGGGCGAGCGGCGCGTGGCGCGCGGCTGCGGAGTGGCGCGACGAGCTGGAGTCGCCGCTCGATGTGACCGCGACGTGGAATCTCGCAAATCGCGCGCTCGACGTGCCGGGCAACATTCCGGCGCAGTCCGGACGGACGCACGAGGCGTTGTTTTCGTTCGTGGGGCGCGCGCCGCGCCTGCCGCTCCAGGGCGAGATCGAATACCGCACGTCGCGCCGCGCGTTGGGCAGCGACTTCGAATACCGCATGACGCGCGCCGCGCTCGGCGCGGATATCACGCTGGGTCGCTGGTCGGCGTTGGTGCCGCAGGCCATCTACGGACGGCTGACCGGTGACGCGCTGCCGCAGGAATCGTTCTACCTGGGCGGCGTGAGCGCACTCACCACCCGGATCGGCGAGGCGGTCGGAGGCTCGCGTCTCGCTCTCGGACGGATCGACTGGATCGGGACGCGCGACCTGCTCGCGCTCGCGCATATTCCGCACCCCGCGCTGCTGCCGATTCAGGGCGCGGTGTTCGCGGCTTCGGGCGCGGTGTGGGGCACGGATCCCTACGGCGGCGCTTCGCGGGCGGGCGGCGCCTGGCCGGAAGAAGCCTGGATCTCCGAGGCCGGGCTCTCGCTGATCTGGCAACCGGGCTTTCCCGATCCGACCAGCCTCGGGCGCATCAATGTCGCGTGGCCGGTCGGCAGCGCGACCGGGAGCCCGCGCGTGACGCTGACGTTCAGCCGCGCGCTGTTCCTGCTCGCACCGCTCGGGAATTGAGCGGACCAGGGTTCGGCGGAGCAAGGTTCGTCGGTGAGGTGGTCGCGCGGGACCTGTGTCGGCGCCCCGAATCAGGCCCCGCGGGGGCGGCCCTGAGCGCGCAGGCGTTGGCGCTCCTGAACATCCGCCTACCGTCCATGTGGATGGTTTTCCCATTGACGGACGCGGAACAACGCGCTTAATGGCGCCCGACCATCCCCGCGGCATCCACCTGGATGGTTGGGGGGCAAACATGTCGGAAAGCGAGAAGATCACCATCAACCTGGGCGCCATGGACCTGGGCAAGATCGACTTGCTGGTGCACGAGGGCATGTACGGCAACCGCACTGACTTCATCCGCACCGCCATCCGGTCGCAGATCGACAAGCACGGCGTTGAAGTCCAGCAGTCGGTGGCGAGATACGCGTTCCTGATCGGCGTGCTCCGCTACGGCAGGAAGGACCTCGAGCGCCTCAAGGCGAAGGGAAAGCGAGTCAAACTCACGGTGATCGGCTCGCTGACCCTTGCGGGCGACGTTCCCGCGGACCTCGCCGCCCAGGTGATCGAGCGCGTGCAGGTGCGCGGCCTGTTCAACGCGAGCGCAGCCGTCAAGACCGCGCTCGCCGACCGGATGCATTGAGGCGCCTCGGCCTCGACCGCGCGGGCAACCGAACGGCCCCACGTCGGACGTCACGAGCACAACCCGCGGATCGCGCGGCTCTGGTGATTGATCGCGCGGTTGAGCTGCACGCGGGACCCGCGTGCTTCGTGATTGAGCGGAGAGCAGCCGCCACGGCGTCGCGGGAGAACCCGACAACTCGCGGCGCGTGGAACGCGCTCTCACAACTGCGCCCTCACAGCCGCGCCCACACTCGCGTCGCGCATTCGCGCGCACGCGCCGCCACTTCGCGCTCGTCCACCGTCACGAGCGTTCCGTTGTCCATCACGACCTCGCCCGCCACCATCACGCCCGAAATCGGAGCGCGTAGCAGTCCCGACCACAGATGGTCGATCAGCGTCCGCGCCGAGAATTCGGTGGCGGCGCGATAGTCGACGAGCAGCAGGTCCGCCGGTGCGCCGGGCGCGATCACGCCCAGCTCTTCGCCGAAGTGGCGCGCCGCCCAGCGCGCGCCGTGGACGAACAGGCGCTGATAATGCATCTCGGCGCGCGCGCCGCGAACGAACGCATGCGACAGGTCGGGAAGTGGTGGCGCGTTGAGCCCCGAGTCGCTGCCCCACGCGACGTCGGCCTCGCGCACCAGCGCGGAGGCGGATCCCGATCCCACTACGCTCAGCGCATCGCCGCGCTCCTGCACCGCCGCGAGCAGCCCGCGCGGAGCGGTCTCGGCGTGCGCCCACAGCGCTGGCAGCGGGGCCGCTTCCCAGCCGCCGTGCGCGTGCCAGCGCTCGGCCGGCGTCAGATCGAGCGCCAGGTCCATGTGCACCGCGAGCCGGTCGCCGGCGGTTTCGAGCGCGTCGGCCAGCAGCGTTTCGACCCCTTCGAGCGTGCTGGCCTGTACGCCCACCATGCCGCGCAGCCGCCCCGGCCTGCCGCGCGAGAGCTGGCTCGCGAAGCCGAGGCTCTCGTCGAACGAGGCGCGGCGCTCGAGCGGCGTATCGATCTCCGATGCCCCATAACAGGTCGCGACGCGCGCGCCGACTTTCGATGCCGACGACACCACCTCCGACAGCGAGAGGTCGATCAGCGAGCCCGAGCGATGGAAGTCGCACACCGTGGTGACGCCGTGACGGATCCCTTCGACCAGCGCCGCGGTCGCCGCCCAGCTCACGTCCTCGGCGCTGAGCGCGTTCTCGTAGCGCCGCCAGTCCCCCGGCGTGCGCAGGCCGAGACCGCGCGCGAGGTGGCGCGCGAGGTGAACGTGCGTGTTGACCAGGCCCGGCATCATGACCCGTCCGCGCGCCGGCCACAGCGTCTCGTCGGGAAACGCATGCGCCAGGTTGCCCGCGCGCCCGACTTGCGCGATGTGCGATCCCTCGATGCGCACCGCGGCGTCCTCGAGCACGTGCGGCTCGGGCCCACCCGTGACCAGCGTGCAGGGGCCGACGATCACCGGCTGCCTTCCGCGAGCGTGGCCGTGGCACGCAGCCCGCCGCGCGTCGCGTTCATCGCGCCACCGCGTTCATCGCGCGCCGCTTTCATCCGGCCACCGCGGCGCGGCGCACCAGCCCGAGCGCCTCGGCCCGAGCGTCCGCGATCGCCCGCGCGCCATCCAGTGTGGTCCACGCGCCGTCGCGATAGAGCACGTGGCCGGCCGCCATCGTGAGCAACACGTCGGAGGCCCGCGCAGCGTGCACCACCGTCGCGTAGGGGTCCGCCGCGGCGTTCGGCGCGTGGTGCGGCGCCGAGGCGTCGAGCACGATCAGGTCGGCCTGCTTCCCCGCTTCGAGCGATCCGGTCACCGCGCCCAGGCCCAGCGCTGCGGCGCCGCCGCACGTCGCGAGCGCGAGCACTTCGCGCGCGGACAGGGCCGCGTCGTGATCGAGCGCGCGCGAAACTCCGGCGGCGAGGCTCATCTCGTGGAACGTGTCGAGCCGGTTGTTGCAGGCGGCGCCGTCCGACCCCAGGCCGATCCGCAGTCCCGACCTTCGCCACGCGCTGACGCGCGCGAAGCCCGAACCGAGTTTCAAGTTCGAGCCCGGACAGTGGACCAGTGCCGCGTCCGCCCGCCTGAGGAGCGCGAGCTCGTCGTCCTCGAGCCACACCCCGTGCGCGCCCACGAAGCGCGTGCTCAACACTTCGCGCGCCTCGAAGAAGCGCGCCGCGCTCGAGCGCACGGCGGCTTCCACCTCGCGACCCTCGGTGGGGCTCTCACTCAAGTGCGTGTGGATCACCAGGTCGCGTTCGAGCGAGGCGTCGCGCACCTCCTTCCACAGCGCCTCGCTGCACGAGAGGATGAAACGCGGAGCGAGCGAAACCCGCAGCCGCCCGCCGGCGGAGCCGCCGAATCGCTTCGCGAGAGCGAGCGCGTCCTCGAGCGCGTCGCGCGGGCGCTCGATTAACCCCTGCGGCACCCCATCGCCCCGATCCATCAGCGCCTTGCCGAACAGCGCGCGGATTCCAGACTCGGCGAGCGTTTCGCCGATCACGTCGGTGTGGCGTACCGTGCCCATGTCGTTCACGCACGTCACACCGCCCGCGATCAGCTCCGCGAGGCCGAGCCGGGCTGAGGCGGCGATCGAGGCTTCGGTGTGCGCGGCCTCGAGCGGCCAGATGCGCTCGCGCAGCCAGCCGAGGAGATCGGCCTGCTCGGCGAGGCCCCGGAACAGGGTCTGGCAGAGATGCAGGTGGCCGTGCACCAGGCCCGGAAGCACGAAACATCCGGAGGCGTCAATGGATTCGTCCGCGCGGCGGTCCGGCAGCGTCGCGATCGCATCGGGCACGGCGGCGCTGATCGCAGCGATCGCGTCGCCGCGCACCAGCAGGTCGCCGCGCGCGACGGTGCCCGCGGCGTCCATGCACACCAGCGTTCCGGAGTGGATGAGCGTGCTGCTCACGAGACGGCGCCTCCCTGCGGCCCGCTGAACCCTCCGGCGTCCGTGCCGGAGTCGGGCATCCGCGACGCCAGAATGGTGCGTGCGCGGCGTCGGGTCAAGAACGACCGTGCGCTGGGGCGGCTCGCAAAGCCGCGGGAATTCCGCCGCCGCGCCGGTTCCGCCGCCGCGCGAAGATCGCCTGCGCGCATTGACCGGCGCGGTTCCCGCTCCTACGCTCGCGCCATGCCCTCCCACACCGCGCTTCCGATCGCCCGCCGCGTTCCGATTGCCGATCCGCTCGGCGCGTTGCGCGCGCTGTCCGGGATCCCGGGCCCGTTCCTGCTGCACAGCGCGCTCGAGGATGACCGCGCGCGCTGGTCTTTTTTCGGCGCCGATCCGTTCTCGCTCGTTCGCGGCGGCGATTACGCGGGCGGAATCGCAGCGTTTCGGCGCCTCGCCCGCCGCGTGACCGAAGACGACACGCACGCGGGGCTGGTTCCGTTCACGGGCGGAGTGGTCGGTTACTGGTCGTACGATTTCGGCCGCCGGCTCGAGCGCCTGAGAGCTGAACCCGGCGCGCAAGCCGCGATCGACGATCTCGGGCTGCCCGACTTCGTGCTGGGCTTCTACGACGTGGTCGGCGTATTCGATCACGGCACGCGGGAGACCTGGCTGTTCTCGAGCGGGCTGCCGTTCGAGGGCTCGAAGCGTGCCGATCATGCCGCGCGGCGACTCGATCGATTCGAGTGGCTGCTGGAGCGCGGTCCCACCGGCCGGGTCGGCGCGTTGCAGGGTGGCGTGATGATGCGTGACGCACTGCCGGCTGACGCGTCGATGGGCGGCGCGACGACGACGCTGCGGGCGGCCTCGAACTTCCGGCCCGACGACTATCAGCGTGCGATCGAGCGCGTGAAGGAGCACATCCGCAGCGGCGACATTTTCCAGGCCAATCTTTCGCAGCGTTGGACGCTCCCGCTCGCGAGCCCCGAGCCCGAGGTGACCGCGCTCGCGCTCCACGAGGCGCTGGCGCGCGTATCCCCCGCACCGTACGCCGCATTTCTCGGCTGTGGCGATCACGCGATCGCTTCGGCGAGCCCCGAGCGGTTTCTCGAGCGCCGCGGATCGCGCATCGAAACCCGGCCGATCAAGGGCACGCGCCCGCGGCACCCCGACCCGGCCGAAGACGCGAAGCTGCGGGCCGAACTGCTCGCGAGCGTCAAGGATCGCGCCGAGAACATCATGATTGTGGACGTGCTTCGCAACGACCTCGGCCGCGTGTGCGAGATGGGCAGCATCGAAACGCCCGAGCTGTGCGCGCTCGAGAGCTTTCCGCACGTGTTCCACCTCACGTCCACGGTCACCGGCCGCGTGGCCGCGGGCCGCGATGCGTTCGATGCGCTCGAGGCGTGCTTTCCGGGCGGCTCGATCACCGGCGCCCCAAAGATCCGCGCGATGGAGCTGCTCGATGCGATCGAGCCGCATCGGCGCCACCTTTATACCGGCAGCATCGGTTACGTGGACTGGCGCGGCGACGCCGACTGGAATATCGCGATCCGCACCGCGATCGTGACGCGGTCGGCGATCCACTTCTCGGCGGGCGGCGGCATCACCGCCGACAGCGATGCGGACGCGGAATACGAAGAGACGCTCCACAAGGCCGAGGGCCTGCGGCTCGCGCTCTCGGAACTGGCGGGCAGCGTGGAGCTGGAGCCGTCCGCGGTGCACAGCGGATGAGCGAGGCGGACCGTCGCGGACAGGCGGCCGGGACGCGCGCGGGCGCGCACGCCTCCCCGCGCCCGGGGCCCGGCGCGGCCGCTCCTGTGCCCGACCGCGTGCTGTGGGTGAACGGTCGCCTGTGCGGGGGCGCCGATGCCGCGATCTCGCTGTTCGATCGCGGCGCTCGAGATGGCGAGGGGATCTTCGAGACGCTGCGCGTCTACGGCGGACAACCGTTTCAGTGGGAACGCCATCTCGAACGCCTCGTGATGTCGGCCGCGGAGCTGGGATTTCCGGTGCCGCCTTCGCCCGCAGCGCTGCTCGATGCGCTCGCGTGCGTGCTCGAGGCCAACCGTCTCGAGGACGCCGTGGCGCGGCTGACCGTCACGCGTGGCGTGCCGGGCGGGCGGCCCCCGCGCACCGGCGCGTGGCTCGAAGCGGAGCCGCTTGCGGCGCGGCTCTGGAGCGGAGCGCGACGCGGGTCGGCGAGCGCCGTGATCTCGAAAACCCCGTTCGAGCCGGGAGCGCTCGGGCGTCACAAGACCACGTCGCGCCTCGCCTACCACCTCGCGCGCGAGGAGGCGCGCGCCGCTCGGGCGGATGAGGCGCTGCTGGTCGCGGCGGACGGCGAGCTGCTCGAGGGGGCGGTCAGCAATCTGTTCGTGGTGCTGCACGGCGAAGCGCTGACGCCGCCGCTCGCGCGCGGGATCCTGCCGGGCATCGCCCGCGCCAGCACGCTCGCGCTGTGCGGAGCGCTCGGGATCCGGGCGCGCGAAGCGAGGATCACGACCTCCGATCTGGACCGCGCGGAGGAGGCATTCCTCACGAATTCCGTTCAGGAAGTGGTTCCACTCGCCGCTGTGGACGGCCGCGCGCTGCCCGGAATCGAAACCGGATCCAGGTTACGCGAGGCCTATCACGTGGCCGCGGCGCGCAGCGCTTGAATCGCGCGCATTTTCCCAGCGCTGGCCGATAACACCCACGAGAGCGGGGCCCGGGCGTTCCGGATTTCCAGGGGTCCGGGCTTTCGGAACCGGGTTTCATGCCGCGGACCGGCACGGAAGCGGCACCAGGGCGCGGAGAACGCGCGTTCGGTCGGGCTCTGATCTGCCGCGGACCGCGATGCGAAATTGCGAGCATCGCTGGCACACGGAATGCAATCGTAGAGAGCAAAGCTGCGGCCCCATCGCGCGCGCCCGCGTGCGAGCGCGGCCGCGCACACCGGCGAGGGATGCGATGGCGGTCCGAGGAGGGCGGCTCGATTTCCTGGTGCCGCATTTCCTGCGCGGCCAGCTGCTGCGGCCGGGATTCGTGCGCCTGAGCCTGCGGCTCGGCGCGGCCCAGCAGATGCCTTCGTGGGCCAAGCTCCAATTCCTGAACGCCGGCGTGTCACCTGAGGATCTCACTCGCGTGCTCACGCGCGTCACGAGTCTTATCTCGTGGGTGGACGAATGGGAGAGCCTGGGGCGCGCGCACGAACAGGGCGGACGCGACGCGCTCGCGCTCGGCCGCGAATCACAGGCCGCCCGGCGCTTTCTCGCCGCATCGGCCGCCTACAATTTCAGCCAGTACGTGGTGTTCCTCGACATGAACCGCAAGCAGCGCCTGCACGATTCGTGCGTCCGCGCCTACGCCCAGGCCGCGCCCCTGCTGGACGTTCCCGCACAGCCCTTCGAGGTGACGTATCGCCGCCGCACGCTGGAGGGCTACCTGCGTGTTCCGCCCGGGTCCGGGCCGCGGGCGGTGGTCGTGATCTTCAACGGCACGAACGCGGTCAAGGAGGAGCTTCACTGGTGGAGCGACGCGTTCCTCGACCGCGGCATCGCGACCGTGATGTTCGACGGCCCCGGGCTCGGCCGCACGTTCCACAAGCTCTCGTGGGTGGCCGAGCCGCGACCGCTCGGCACCGCGATCCTGAATGCGATCGAGTCTCATCCCGAACTCGATCCCGGCGCGGTGTCGTTCGTGGGCATGAGTCTGGGTGGCTACATGGCGATCCGCATGGCCTCGCACGATCCCCGCATCCGGTCGGTGGCGGCGGTGAGCCCGCCCTACTCGGCAGCGATCTACTGGAACGTGACGCTCGCGGGGCTTCGCCGCGAGCTCGCCGCGCTCTACCACATCGAGGAGCGTGAGATGACGTCGGTGATCGAGAAGATCACGCTCGCCGATGTGCTGCCCTCGCTGAAAACTCCGCTCATGGTTTCGGGGGGCGGGCACGATCACATCACACCGGGCAGTGAAGCGTGGCGCATCTTCGAAGGCGCGCGCTGCGAACGCGAACTGGTGTTCTACCCGCGCGGCGCCCACGACTGCTTCAACGTTCTCTCGGACCTGCGTCCGCGCGTCGTCAGCTGGACCGTGCGCCAGCTCGAGAAGCACCACCCGGCCCGCGCGCCGGTGAGCGGCGCCGAAGACCAGTTGCTGGCCGGGGCGCTGTCCCCGGCCGACGCCGTGGACCTCGATTTCGCCGCCGCGCTGCGCGGTGAGAGCACGCATGTGCAGTGGAACCCGGGAGCGGTCGCGGGCGAACCCGCGCGATGGAACTTCCTGTGGCGTCCACCGCGTTCGGCGGGCGACATCGAGGTCGTGCACCGGGTTGCGTAGTAGAGGAGAAGCCTTTCCAGGCCGGGACTCTTAGGCAGCGGACCCCTCCAATCGAGAGCTCACCTTGCCGGATCGCCCACCCCACCCTTGAGTTTAGGAACACAATACCCAGTCCGGGCTCGAGATACTGCCACCCGCTGGCCACATTTCTCACCGGAATGCATAACATTTGCTTGAACATCGCACCCGGCCATGCAATCCTTAAGTCGCAGCAAGAACGACACGTAGCCAGAATTGTCTGGTGGGTGGAAAGCTCCCCGGCTGTTTTCGTTTTTTTTGCGGCGGGTCCTCACTCACTCCGACGGAAGATGGCACCCTAGAGTCCCCACATCCGACGAGTTCCCGGAGGAGCCGCCCCTTATGTCCCCTCAGCTTCGACTTCTCACCGGCACGCTTGCGCTCGGCACGCTGCTCGGCAGCGTGATCGCCGTGACACCAGCCCGCGCCGTTCCGATGGACACGCCGACCATCAGCGTGGTGCGTGCGACTCGATCCTACGTTCAGGTCCACGTCACGGCGGGAGCGAGCGGAGCACCCGCCGGCTTCTACGTCGAGTGGATGTACAAGTCGGTGTTTGATGCGCTCGGCGGCTGGCCAGAGGATCCTTACGATCCGTCGCTCTACTACTGTAACTTTGCGGGGCACCCCACGTGGCACGTGGGTGGCGCAAACGGCTACAACCTCGGCCCCAACGAGAGCATCGATATCGTGCTGGGCGAGTTGTTCGACGAGACCGCCGTAACGACCAACTACGCGAGTGAGCTTTCGTCCGGCCAGGGTGTGGTGGTGCACGCCTACGCGCAGACCAATGGATCCAGCTCCGAGAGCGCGTTCACCGGCGATCTCTTGAGCGCGACCACCGCGAGCGACAACTGCACGTTCACGGTGGGCTATTGGAAGACCCACTACCCTGCGGGATGGCCGACTAATTTCACGAGCCTGACGCTCGGCACCAACTCCTACACCAAGGCCCAGCTCGAGAGCATTCTCAACAAGCCTGCAGGTGGCAACGGCCTGATCATTCTCGCTCACCAGTTGATCACGACGCTGATCAATCAGAAGAGCGGAGCCGACGTCAGTTCGGTCAGCTCCACCATCGCGGACGCCCAGTCACTGATCGGGGGGCTCCTGATCCCGCCGGTCGGCAGCGGATTCCTCGATCCGTCGATCACGAACGCCGACACCAACATCCTCGACGATTACAACAACGGCGTGACCGGCCCCGGCCACTGCCCCACGCCCACGCACCGCACGACCTGGGGAGAAGTGAAGACCATCTATCGGTGATCGAAGATCCCGGGAGCCGCACCTTCGGGGGCGCCAGCATGGCGCCCCCGAATCATTTGTGCGTGGCGCTCCTCGCACGGCGCTTCAACTCTGTGCCCCTGGCCTCCATGCGCCGCGCGTCACGTGACGGCCCGCCGGCAAACCTGATAAGCTGGCCCCGATCGCGATTTCGACTGCGAATTCACCGGAGCAAAGGCATGCCCGAGCTCAGCACCCCCCTCCGCATCCGCCCGCTCGATGAGCTGGACATCGGCAGCATCGTCCGGATCGACGAGCGGGTCGGCGGCACCTACCGACCCGATTACTGGGAGGGGCGCGTGATGTTCTACCTGCGCCGCGATCCGCAGGCCTCGCAGGTCGCCGTGTCGGACGGCAAGGTGGTGGGCTTCATGCTGGCCGATGTGCGGGCGGGCGAATTCGGGCTCGAGGAACCGAGCGGCTGGATCGAACGATTCGGCATCGATCCCGACTACCGCGGGCGCGACATCGGGCGGGCGTTGTTTCAGGCGATCGCGGCGCATTTCCGCGCGATGGGGGTGGCGAAGATTCGAACCCTCGCGATCCAGTCCGACGCGGTCTCCGGATTCCTGACCAAGCTCGGCTTCGCCCCCGCCCCGCTCGTGGCCCTCGAGATGATGGTTCCGGCCGACCGGGAGCAGCGATGAAATTCGAGAAGATCACGCTCGAAAAGAAATACCACGACGCGGTCGAGCACTGGCGCCGTCACTACCTCAAGGACTACGACTCTCTGATCGAGAACTGGGACCGGTATTTCCCGCAGGACGAAGCGTTTTGTCTCTGCGCCAAGCTGGAGCTCGGAACCCCGGGGACGGTTTCGGTGGGCGAGCACGCGGGCGAGAAGAAGCGCGTGAAGCCCGATGAGTTGACCGAGGAGGAGGCGAAGCATCTGCTCGCCATCATCCGGGCGCAGGCGTCGACCGAGTTCGGCTCGATCCAGCAGCACGCCGGAACCCTGGAGCGCGCGCAGGACGACGAGGACCGTTTCTGGGTGCTGCGGGTGATGGCCGAGGAGCTGCGGCATGGCTACCAGATGTTCCACCTTCTTCTCTCGCAGGACTGGAGCCGGGCATCGGGCGGCGTGAAGGGCGAGACCATGGTCGAGGAAATCCTCTCGATGCAGACCGGCTCGCACGTGCTCGACGCGTTCAACCTCGAGTACGACTCGTTCGTGGACAACATCGTGTTCGCGGCGCTGATCGACCGGGTCGGCAAATACCAGCTCACGATGCAGAAGGTGTGCGCGTACAAGCCGATGGCCGACAGCATGCCGCCCATGCTGCGCGAGGAGGCGTTCCACCTGGCGGCGGGCGTGATCCCGATGCGCCGCTGGGCGCGCCGGGCGGCCGAAGGGGATCCGCTCATCACGATGAGCATGATCCAGAAGTCCGTGAACAAGTGGTTTCCGCGCGGCCTCGAGATGTTCGGCGACGAGCGCGGCGGCGACAGCAACCTGCGCATGGGATTCAAAGATCTGAAGAATCGCGAGGCGCAGGACCAGTACATCGAGGAAGTGCGGCGCATGGTGCGCGACATCAACTCCCGCTTCGTGCGCGCGCGGTTCCCCGAGTACCTCCCCGAGAAAGCCGAACAGGTGCTGGTCGAGCTCGAGCGCTCGCGCGGCTCGCATCGCGGCGTAGCGTTCGACGAGCTGCTGCGCCTTCCCGACCGCCGGTTCTTCCGGCGCAAGGGCGAGCCGGCGTTCGCGATGGTCGGCGTGGACGGCGAGACGTTCAGCGACGCCCGGGAATACCTGCGCCACCTCGCGAAGCACCTGCCCGAGTCGTACATGGCGAGCCGCGACCTGCGGAATTACGGCGACGTGCTGAAACGGATCGTGTCCGGCGAGCTTTCGGTGGCCGAAGGCGTCATGAAGATGCCGAAGCTCAAGCGGGTCGGCGGCACCTGCCCGTGCTCGCGCTCGGTGCGGTGGGTGATGGAAGAGCCGTCGAGCGGCAACAGCGACGCCGCGGCCCCCCGCTGACCCCGGTCACCGAATTCGAATCCGCTGTCGGTCCCCCCTGCGGCCGGCGTTGCAATGAAGCTCCGGCCGGCGGCTTCCCGCGTGCGACCTCGGCGAAGCCCGGCCTGCCTCGATGAACCGAACCCCCAGCGTCGCCTACTTCTGCATGGAGTACGGGCTCCACGAATCGTTTCCGATCTACTCCGGTGGCCTCGGCGTGCTGGCCGGCGACTTCATCAAGTCGGCGCGCGATCTGCAGCTCCCGGTGGTGGCGGTGGGCCTGCGCTGGGAGCACGGTTACGGCGCCCAGCGCATCGGTCCCGATGGGCGGCCCTCGTACGAATATCCGGTGTACGACCACGGCTTCATGCGCGACACCGGGGTGCGCGTGCGGGTCCGCGTGCGCGGCGAGGAAGTGCCGTGCTCGGTCAAGGTCACGGACCGCTTCGGGCACGCGCCGCTGTTCCTGATCGAGCCCTACCGCCCCGAACATCGCTGGATCACGAACCGCCTGTACGAGGCCGGCACCGACCCGCGCATCGCGCAGGAGATGCTGCTGGGAATCGGCGGGGTGCGCGCGCTGCGCTGGCTGGGCGTGCCGATCGAGACCTATCACTTCAACGAGGGTCACGCCGTGTTCGCCGGGCTCGAACTCATCGCCGGGGCGATGGAAGATAGTCTTCCGTTCCCGGACGCCTGGAGCGACGCGCGGCGCCGCATCGTGTTCACGACGCACACGCCGGTCGCGGCCGGCAACGAGGAACATTCCCTCTCCGACCTGCGGCGCATGAGCGCCTGCCTCGAGTTGTCGGACGCCGAGGTCCGCGCGATCGGAGGCGATCCCTTCAACATGACGGTCGCGGGGTTGCGGCTCGCGCGCCGCGCGAACGCCGTCTCACAACTTCACGGTGAGACCGCGCGCGCGATGTGGGCCCACGTGAGCGACGCGGCGCCGATCGTGGCCATCACGAACGGCGTGCACGCGCCGACCTGGCAGGACGAATCGGTCCTCGCCGCGGGCGATGATCCCGGCGCGCTGTGGATCGCGCACCAATCCCTGCGCCGCGCGCTCCGCCTGGAAATCGCGCGGCGCGGCGCACCGCCGCTCGATGAGAGTGCGATGCTGATCGGCTTCGCGCGGCGCGCTGCCGGGTACAAGCGCAGCGACCTGATCCTGCGCGATCGGGACCGGCTCGAACGTCTGTTCGGCCGCGGCGTGGCGCTGGTGTTCTCGGGCAAGGCGCATCCCGACGACGCCCACGGCAGCCAGATCGTCTCCGAATTGGCGCTCGTCGCGCGCACCCACCCGGGAAAGATCGCGTTCCTCGAGAACTACGACATGGCGCTCGGCCGTCTGCTGACCCGCGGGTGCGACGTTTGGCTCAACAATCCGGTCCGGCCGCTCGAAGCGAGCGGCACGTCGGGAATGAAGGCGGCGATGAACGGCGTGCTCAACCTGAGCATCCTCGACGGCTGGTGGCCAGAAGCCTGCGAACACGGAACGAACGGCTGGGCGATCGGCGACGGCTCGTCGGGCGACGACGCGCGCGACCTCGATGCGCTCCACGCGACGCTCGAGCGCGACGTGCTGCCGGCGTGGAGCGATCCACCGCGCTGGCGGCGGATGATGCTCGCGAGCGTGCGCATGGCGTCGTCGCGATTCTCATCCGACCGCATGGTGCGCGAGTATTTCGACCGGCTCTACCGCACGGACTCCGCGGGAGCCCCGTGAGCGGCTGGGCGCTGATCGGACTCGGGCTGGTGCTGGGAATTCGCCACGCGATGGATCCCGATCACGTGGTCGCGGTCGCGGCTCTCACGGCCCGCACGCGCAGCGTCCTGCGGGCCGCGTGGCTGGGCGTGATCTGGGGACTCGGCCATACGCTCACGCTGTTCGCCGTGGGGAGCGCGATCATTCTGCTCAACCTCACACTGCCGCCGCGTGCCGGCCTCGCGTTCGAATTCGTCGTCGCGCTGGCGCTGGTGATCGTGGGCGCGCTCAACCTGGGCCGGGCCGCATGGAGCGACGACCGTCTCTCGGCGCCGTGCCTGCCCGCATCGCGCACGTTCGCCGTCGGGCTCGCGCATGGCCTGGCCGGAAGCGCCGCGGTCGCGCTTCTGGTGCTGGCCACGGCGCGGAATCCGCGCGAGGCGTGCGCCTATCTTCTGGTCTTCGGCCTGGGCACGCTCTGCGGCATGGCGATGATCACGACGGCGTTCGCCGCGCCGCTCTCGGTCGCCGTCCGGCGCTGGCCTTCGTTCGGGCGCTCGGCGCGAGTCGCGACCGGGGGGATTTCGCTGGCCCTCGGCGCCTGGCTCATTCTGCACATCGCGTTCGTCGATGGCCTGTTCCTCGCTCATGCGCGCTGGATCCCGCGCTGACGGATCCCTGCGCGGCGGCGCCCGACATTGACGCCGCGCCCGCGCCGCGCTACGATTTTCGCATGAAACATGCGCGCCGCGAGTCCGGTCTCTATCGTTACGCCTGCCCCGCGAGGGGGTGGGCGGGAGCGTAGACGCGCGACTCCAGGCGCATCCACGTTCGCCCCACTTCCGCTGTCGGAGGTGGGGTTTTTCGTTTTCCCATTCCTTCGAGGAGAGTCCATGTCCCGCCTCCAGATTGTCGCGGTGCGCGGCGCGGTCGCGGTGCGCGCCAACACCGCCGCCGAAATCCTGTCCGCCAGCGCGCGCCTGCTGCGAGCGCTGGTCGCAGCGAACGGGCTTGATCCCTCCCGCATCGTGAGCGCGTTGTTCACCACCACGGCCGACCTCGACGCCGAATTCCCCGCCCACGCGGCGCGACGGCTGGGCTGGACCGACGTGCCGATGCTGCACGCCCGCGAAATCCCGGTGCCGGGCTCGATGCCGCGCGTGGTGCGGGTGTTGATCACGGTTCGCGACGTGCCGGCTTCGAAACAGCTGGTGCCGGTCTACCTGGGCGAGGCGGCGAAACTGAGGCCGGATCTCGCTACAAGCGCCGGAGCACGACCG
>JACOSU010000132.1 GCA_016178685.1 Candidatus Eiseniibacteriota bacterium
CCGCGCGCGGGCTACACTCCCTCCATCTGGGCGGGGGGCCCGGCGGCCGGGCGCGCCGAGTCGCTCGCCGGCCTCGAATGGATCGCGGATCTGTTCCTGACCGTGGCCTCGCCGGTCCAGCAGGCGCTCCCCGCGCTGCTCGGCGAGCGCTCGGAGTTCCGCACTCGAGCGCTCGAGCGCATCGCCACGAATCGCGCACGATTGGCCGAGGCGGTCTCGCGCCGGCCCGAACTCGGCGCCTGCGATGCCGAAGGTGGATGGGTGGCGGTGCTGCGCATGCCGGAGCGAAGGACCGGAGAACAGTGGGCGCTCGACCTGCTCGATCGTGGCGTGGCGGCCCATCCCGGACACTTTTACGACATCGAGAAGGAAGCGTTCCTGGTCGTGAGCCTGATCGTCGAGCCCGCCCTGTTCGCGACCGGGATGAATCGGCTCGAAGCCCTGCTCGCGGCGAGCTGACGCCCTCAGGCGGCGCCAGAACTCTTGCGCGCGCGATGCAGGTGCTTGAGCATCAGGATCTGCCCGTAGTGGCCGGCATAGTGTTCGAGCATGTGGTACATCGTCCAGCGCACGTTGATCACCCGGGATCGCTGGTCCGGTGCGAGGCGCGTCACCTGGCGCTCCATGCCGGCATCGTCGAGCGCCTGCGCCGAGCGCCGCAGGTTCGCGCGGGCCCGGTCCAGCAATCCATCGAAGAACGCGAGATCGCGGTTCGCGAGCGCCGCGGGCGGCAGGCCGTTCTCGGGGAGCGGCATGCCGTCGTCGTCCACGCCGATGCCGAGTACGCCTTTCATCGGGACCGCGTCGCGCTCGAGATCGTCGAGCACCAGCGAGGTCCACCACACCTCGACAATGGCGTTGTGGGCGAGCAGCATGCCCATCGTGTTCATGCCCGGCGCGGGCTGCCAGGCCAGCGCCTCGGGCGTGAGATCGCGCGTGTCCACCTGCAGCCGGCGCGACAGGTCGTCCATCTGGGTGAGGAATGATGCCGCCTCTCGCGAAGCGAAGCCCGCGAGCGGTTCGAGGATGAGCTTTTCGGAGATGGCCATCGGCGCGCCTTTCGGAAGAACGGATGAGTCACGGGTGGGAGCCGGCCGCGTAAGTCAAGTCGCGGTGGGTCGCGGGAATGCGCGGCACGCCGGCAGCAAAACCAATTGCGCCGCGTGTCGTCAAGCCCAATGATGGAGTCCCTATGATCAACCGGCCGGCCCGCACCGCTCTGGCTCTCGCCGCATTCCTGATCCCGCCGTTCGCCGTGCCCGCGGAGGCCACCGCTTCCGGCGCGCATGGCTGGTCCTGGATGGATCGCGTGCGATGGGTAGATGCGCCGGCGCCCCGGGCTGAGCAGCTGCGCGATCGCATCGTGCTGGTCGAATTCTGGGCCGCGGACTGCATCAACTGCCGCCGAACGGCTCCCGCGATGCGGGCGCTATCGGCGCTGCGGGACAGCGGCGTGGTGCTGATCGGAGTCCACACGCCCGAGCTCGAGGACGAGCGCTCGATCGCGACCGTGCGCCGCGCGATCGCGGATCTCGGCATCACCTGGCCGGTCGCGCAGGACAACGACTACCAGGTCTGGCGCGCGTTCGACAATCACTACTGGCCGGTGCTCTACGTTCTCGACGGCCGCGGCGAGGTGCGCTCGCGACACATCGGCGAGCTTCACGTCGGAACGCCGGCCTGGGATGATCTGCTGCGAACGCTCGCGGACTTGAGGCGGAAGAACCGATGACGCCAGAACCCCCCGAACGCGATCAGCCGCCGCAAGACGATCCGACACCGGCGATGCCCACCATGCCGCACGCGCCCGCCGAATCGCCGCACGCGCCGGCGATGCCCACCATGCCGCACGCGCCGGCGATGCCCACCATGCCGCACGCGCCCGCCGAATCGCCGCACGCGCCCGCCGAATCTCCGTCGGCCCCGCACGACCCGGCCCACGCTCCGGCTCCCGCGCACGGCCATCCCGACGGCGCGCACGATGGTCCTCACGTCTCGGCGCACATGATCCAGCCCGGTCCCGGAATCCGCACCGCGAATTTCCGCTTTCCGCCAGGTTTCCTGTGGGGCGCCTCCACGTCGGCGCAGCAGGTCGAGGGCGGCAACACGCTCAACGACTGGCACACCTGGGAGCTGGAGGGGAAAGTCGCCGAGAAGACCGGCGACGCGTGTGATCACTATCACCGGTTCCGCGAGGACTTCGATCTCGCGAAGGATGTCGGGCACAACGCGCACCGTTTCTCGATCGAGTGGAGCCGCATCGAGCCCGAGGAGGGCCGGTTCTCGACCGAGGCGATTGCGCATTACCGTGAAGTGCTCGAAGCGCTGCGCGAGCGCGGCATCACGCCGGTCGTCACGCTGTTCCACTACACGCTTCCGCGCTGGATGGCCGAGAAGGGCGGGTGGGAGAATCCCGCGATCGAGCGCCTGTTCGAACGCTACGTGGCGCGCGTGCTCGACGAATACCGGGATCTCGCGCGCTGGTGGATCACGCTCAACGAGCCGGTGGTGCAGGCGTTCAAGGGCTGGCTGCTCGGCCAGTGGCCGCCCGGAAAGATCGACGATTTCACGACCGCTCTGCAGGTGATCCGGCGCATGATGCGCGCTCACGTGCTGGCCTATCACGCGATCCACGAACGGCGCATCGACGCGATGGTGAGCATCGCCAAGCACGTGCTGGCGTTCACTCCGTGCAATCCCGACCGCTTCCGCGACCGGATGTCAGTTCGCTTCCGCGAGTATATTTTCAATCAACTCTTCATTGACGCGCTGCACCACGGAACGTTGCGCGTTCCGGGGCTGTTCTGGGAACGGCTTCCGGCCGGGCGGACGCTCGATTTCATCGGGCTCAACTACTACACACGCGATTTCGTGCACAACACCGGGATGAACATTCCGGGGCTGGTGGGCAACACCTGCCCGCTCGATCATCACCAGCACATCGGCAAGCGAAACTCGCTGGGCTGGGAGGTTTACCCGGAAGGGCTCGCGGAGTTTCTGAAGACCTTCAAGCGCTACGGGCTGCCGATCTTGATCACGGAGAACGGGGTGCCGGCGCACCGCGACGAGGACCGCTGGACGTTCATCTTCATGCACCTGTGGCAGGTGGCGCGCGCGATCGACGAGGGCTCGCCCGTGATCGGCTACCTGTACTGGTCGCTGCTCGACAATTACGAGTGGGCCGACGGCTTCGCGCCGCACTTCGGTCTGGTGGGCGTGGACTTCCAGACCCAGAAGCGCCACATCCGCCACAGCGCGTGGCTGTTCGCGAACGTGATCCGCATGAACGAGCTGTAGCGGAAGGCGGTGAGCACGACCCCGCCCGCAAGCACGAAGCCCCCGCGATTTCCTGCGGGGGCTTCGCTTTCCTTGGCAGTGAGCGCTACTGGTTCGAGATGCGCATGCTGTAGAAAGAGCGATGGACGAACACCAGCGCGACCAGCATCAGCACCACGCCGAGCGGACGCGCGATGGCCTGATTTGCGACTCCCATCTCGACCGCCAGCAGTCCGAACAGGGTGGTGAACTTGATGATCGGATTGAGCGCGACCGACGAGGTGTCCTTGTAGGGATCGCCCACCGTGTCGCCCACCACGGTCGCATCGTGCAGCGCGGTGCCCTTTTCGTGCAGCTCGACCTCGACGATCTTCTTGGCGTTGTCCCAGGATCCGCCGGCGTTCGCCATGTACACGGCCTGGAACAGGCCCACCACCGCGATCGAGACCAGGTAGGCGACGAAGAAGATCGGATCGAAGAACGCGTACGCGAGCGTCAGGCAGAAGATCACGATGAAGATGTTGAACATGCCCTTCTGCGCGTACTGGGTGCAGATCCGGACCACTTCCTTGGAGTCGGCCACCGACGCCTTCTCGGCCGAATCGAGCTTGATGTTCCGCTTGATGTACTCGACCGCGCGGTAGGCACCGGTCGTCACGGCCTGCATCGAAGCTCCGGTGAACCAGTAGACCGTGGCGCCGCCCATGATGAGCCCGAGCAGCACGCGCGGCTCGGTCAGCGTCAGGTCGAACGCCGCGCCCATCTGCTTGGTGAGCAGCACGATCAGCGAGAAGATCATGGTGGTGGCGCCCGCCACCGCGGTCGCGATCAGCACCGGCTTGGCAGTCGCCTTGAACGTGTTGCCGGCGCCGTCGTTGTCCTCCAGGAAGTGCTTGCCCCTGGCGAAGTCGGGCTTGAAGCCGAACTGCTTCTCGACTTCCTGCGCCGCGCCGGGCGTGGTCTCGATCTGCGACAGCTCGAAGATGCTCTGCGCGTTGTCCGTCACCGGGCCGTAGGAATCGACCGCGATCGTCACCGGTCCCATGCCGAGCAGGCCGAACGCGACCAGGCCGAACGCGAACACCGCCTCGTGGCTCATGAACTGCGACAGGCCGTGCATCGAGACCAGATACGAGATCAACAGCAGCGTCGCGAGCGTCAGAGCCTTCCAGAACACCGAGAAGTTGCCGGCCACCAGCCCCGAGAGAATCGTGAGCGAGGCGCCGCCCTCGCGCGAGGCCGCGACGATTTCACGGGTGTGCCGCGAGTTCGAGCTGGTGAACACTTTCGTGAGCTCGGGGATCAGCGCCGCAGCCAGCGTGCCGCACGAGATGATGCTGGAGAGCTTCCACCACAGCCCTGAGCCCAGGTCGGCGAGCATCCACCTCGAAACCACGAACGTCACCGCGATCGAGAGCAGCGAGGTCAACCACACCAGGCTCGTCAACGGCGCCTCGAAGTCCATCTTGTCCTTGCCGCGGTTCTGCGAGCGCGAAATCGTGGCGTTCGCCGAGTACGCCACGATCGAGGTGACGATCATCAGGATGCGCATCACGAAGATCCACACCAGCAGCTGTGCCCTGTGATCGGGGTTGACCGCGAGCGCGATGAACGAGATCAGCGCCACGCCGGTCACGCCGTAGGTCTCGAAGCCGTCGGCGGTGGGACCCACCGAATCGCCGGCGTTGTCGCCCGTGCAGTCGGCGATCACGCCGGGATTGCGCGGATCGTCCTCCTTGATCTTGAACACGACCTTCATCAGGTCCGAACCGATGTCGGCGATCTTGGTGAAGATGCCGCCCGCGATGCGCAGCGCCGAAGCGCCGAGCGACTCACCGATCGCGAACCCCAGGAACGAGGCGCCGGCGGCCTCCCGGGGGACGAACAACAGGATGATCAGCATCATGATCAGCTCGACGCAGATCAGCAGCACGCCAATGCTCATCCCGGCCTGAAGGGGAATCTGGTAGACCGGAAGCGGCTTGCCCTTGAGCGACGCGAACGCGGTGCGGCTGTTCGCGTAGGTGTTCATGCGGATGCCGAACCACGCCACCGAGTAAGAACCCAGAATGCCGACCACCGACCACATCAAGATCAGCCCGACCTTGGCCGTCGTCATGTGCTCGAGCACGCCGAAGTAGTAGACGATGCACGCGCCGATGAAGATTTCGAGCACCATCAGCAGCCGCCCCTGCTGGAGCAGGTAGGTCTTGCACGTCTCGTAGATGATGTTCGAGACGTCGGTCATCGACTGGTGCGCCGGCATGCCCTTCACCTGGTTGAACATCGCCAGGCCGAACGCCATCCCCAGCACGCACACGCCGATGCCGAGCAGCAGCAGCGTGTGGCCCGGAACCGACATTCCGAACAGCGGATAGGTGGTGTCGATCGCCGGGATCTGGAGATCCAGTTCGCTGGCGAACGCGCGGAGCGGGAGGGAGACCGCGGCCATCGCCGCGATCGCGAGGCCCAGAGCGGGCAGAGCGAGACTCCGCACGGAGAGTGCCGCAGTGCGCGACATCTTCATCGAATGCTCCTTGGAGAGGTTGGGCGTTGCGAACCGGTGACAGCGTGACGGCGCGCCCGCAGGCGCTGTGGTCCTGGAGGATGCGGCCCGAGGAAAGACGGGATGGCCCGGCCGTCGGCGAACCACCGCCGACAGAGGACGCGGGAGAATAGACGAGCGCCGCCGGAGAGGGCAAGCGTGATCGGGCCCGGCGTGCCATCGATCGGGCCCGGCGTGCGCTCCATCGGTGAGGGTCGAGGCGCGTTGGATTGCTCCCGGAAGGCGCGCTATGCCACCCTGCGCGCCATGCCGACCTCCGAGCACTGGCAGATTCCGCGCATCGTCGACGTGATCGTGCGCGAGCGCCCGCGGCGCGTGCTGGACGTGGGGGCGGGTTATGGAAAATTCGGCATTCTGGCGCGAGAATACTCGGAAGTCGAGCGGGTGGACGCGCTGGACGCGAATCCGCCCCGCTATCCGGTGTACGACCACTTCTACGGGGGTGACCTGCGCGAACTCGATCGCGTGCTGCCCGACGATGCGACCGGTTACGATCTCGCGTTGTTCATCGACGTGATCGAGCACTTGGAGAAGCCCGAGGCCTACCGCGTGCTCGACCAACTCACGCGCCGCGCCCGCAAGGTGCTGATCACGACGCCGCTCGGATTCCGCCCTCAGGAGATCGCGGGGATGCCGTTCGAGACCCACCGCTCGGGCTGGTTTCCCTGGGACTTCTCGAAGCGCGTCCGCGTCGAGTCCTGGCGCGTGTTCCCCGGGCACTTCTCGCGCTGGCTCCGGCTGCCGAGGATGTGGCAGCTGCTGGCGCTGGTGAGCGCGAAGGCCTCCTGACCCCCGGAGGCGCCGCGTCGCGCCGTGGTCCCCTGGAGGATGCGCGCGTTGCCGCGAGGAACCTCGCGCGGCTGGCGCCGGGCTCGTGGGCGCGCTAGGCTCGCGGGCGAGCATGAACCCACCGCCCGTTCGGTGCGGGCCACGTCCTTCGACCGGAATGGATGCCATGACCGAGGCCACGAAGTCCTCGCCGCATGTCACGGAGCTGGAAGCCCGCGCGGTCGCGGAGGCCTCGCGCGAAACCGCCTGGGAGGCGCCCTCGTTCGTGCGCGAGCTGTTCCTGGGCCGGCTCGCGCTCAACCGCATCCATCCCCATCCCGAGCCCGATCCCGACGAGCAGAAGCGGGCTCGTCCGTTCCTCGATCAACTCGAGAGTTTTCTGCGCGACGAGGTGGATCCCGAGGAGATCGAGCGCGACGCCCGCATCCCCGCGCGAGTGATCGACCGCTTGCGCGCGATGGGAGCGTTCGGCATCAAGATCCCGCGCGAGTACGGCGGGCTCGGGCTCTCGCAGTACACGTACGGTCGCGCGATGGGCATGGTGGGCACGCGCCACGGCGCGCTGGTCGCGCTGCTGTCGGCGCATCAGTCGATCGGAGTGCCGCAGCCGCTCAAGCTGTTCGGCAGCGAGGAGCAGAAGAGGAAGTATCTGCCTCGTCTCGCCAGGGGCGCGATCTCGGCGTTCGCGCTGACCGAGAACGACGTGGGCTCGGATCCCGCGCGCATGGGCACCACCGCGGTGCCGACCGCGGACGGCCTGGCCTACGAGATCACGGGCGAAAAGCTGTGGTGCACGAACGGCACCATCGCCGAGCTCCTGGTGGTGATGGCGCGCACGCCCGGCCGCGAAGGCAGGCCGGGGCCGATCAGCGCGTTCATCGTCGAGACCGCGACGCCGGGCGTCGAGGTCGTGGCGCGCCTCGAGTTCATGGGGGTGCGCGGAATCGAGAACGCGCTGCTTCGCTTCAACCGCGTGCGGGTTCCGAAGGAGAACCTGCTGTGGGGCGAGGGCAAGGGTCTGAAGCTGGCGCTGGTGACGCTCAACACCGGACGGCTGACCCTGCCCGCGACCTGCGCGGCGTCCGGCAAGTGGTGCCTTCAGGCGGCGCGCGAGTTCGCGGCCCAGCGCGTCCAGTGGGGCCGCCCGGTCGGCCAGCACGAGGCGGTCGCGCAGATGATCGCCGACCTGGCGGCGCGCACCTACGCGATGGAAGCGATCGCCGACTTGAGCGCGCTGCTGGGCGACGCTGGCAAGAGCGACATCCGGTTGGAGGCCGCGATTGCGAAACTGTGGAACACCGACGCCGCGTGGCAGATCTGCGACGAAGCGATGCAGGTCAGGGGCGGGCGCGGCTACGAGACCGCCCGTTCGCTGGCGTCGCGCGGAGAGCCGCCGGTGGCGCTCGAGCAGATGCTGAGGGATCTGCGCATCAACCGGATCTTCGAGGGCACGAACCAGGTGATGCGCCTGTTCATCGCGCGCGAAGCGCTCGACATGCACCTGAAGGCGGCGGGCGACCTCGTGATGCCGGGCGTGCCGTTCGGACGTCGGCTGACCGGTCTGGCGCGCGCCGCGCGGTTCTATCTCAAGTGGTACCCGATGCGATGGCTCGGCTGGGGACGCTGGCCCCAGTACGCGGAATTTGGCGCGCTCGCCGAGCACGTGCGATACGTCGAGCGCACGTCACGCCGTCTCGCGCGGCAGCAATTCCACCTGATGGTCGTAAACGGACCGGCGCTCGAGAAGAAGCAGGCGCAGCTGTTCCGCTGCGTGGACGTGGGAGCCGAGCTCTACGCGATGATCGCGACCTGCGTGCGCGCGCGGCGGGACGTCGCGCATCATCGCGCCGGTGCTTCGGCGTACGAGCTGGCGGACGTGTTCTGCCGCCATTCGCGCCGCAAGATCGAGCAGCTGTTCGCCGAGATCCGCTCCAACGACGACGACGCGACCTACCGGCTCGCGCGCGGCGCGCTCGATCGGCGTTTCGAGTGGCTCGAGGACGGCATCCTGGAGCCCGGAATGCCGTCCGGGACGCGTCCGGACGAGGCGGGTGCGGAGCCGGCGGCGCGGGAAGCCGCCGCCGCGCGATAATCGCGACGTCCCGCATTGCCGCTTGGCCCGCGGGGGCATCCTGTTGCACAATGACCCGCCAAAGCCCGCCAGGGAGGCGGGCGTTCCGATTCCCATTGCGCGGGCCGGGGGAATCGGGGGTGAGGTTCTGACGAGTCCGCTCGGCGCCGGACGCCCTCGGCCGGCCGACTCTTAAGGAAGGTTCGACCCGCTTGGCGGCTTCCTCCATATCCGAAAACCGGCAGCGTCAGATTCTCGCCCTGCTGCTCGTGGCGTTCTCCGTGCTGTCACTCGCGAGCGTGGCCACGTTCGAGGCCCCGCTGATCGGACTCGCGGCGTGGACGGCGAAAAACGCGTGCGGGCCGGTCGGCGCTACGCTCGCGTATGGACTGATCTGGGCGTTCGGCCGCGTGTCCGCGCTGGGAATTCCCGTGCTCGCGGCGCTGTGGGCGTGGAATCGCCTCCGCCAGAAACCGATGGCGCCGCTGGTCGTTTCATCGCTGCTCGGCGGACTGCTGCTGTTCGAGGTGTGCGCCCTGCTCGCGCTGGCGGGTGCCGATCGCTGGAGCTGGACCGGGGGCTGGGGCCTCGCGGCCTCGATGGCGCTGCGCTCCTCGCTCGGCGCGGTGGGATCGTGGGTGGTGGCCGGCGCGCTGTTCGGCGTGACCGCGCTCGCCGCCAGCGAATTCGGATTCCACTGGATCGCGCGCCTCGCGCATCACGCGGTCGTGACGCCGACCACCGGGATCGCCGGGCTGATCCGCTCGTGGCGTGAGCAGCGCGCGCAGGCCGCGCGCTCGAAGCCGCGCAGCCGGCAGCCGAAGGCCGCGGTGATCGAGGAGAACGCGCCCCGGCCGCGCATTGCGACCGCGCTCGCGGCCGCCGCCGCCGCGCGAAGCGAGGCCGAAGCGGAGGACGGCGGCCAGATCCGCCTCCCGCTGCCGGGACTGCGCAAGATCGAAAAGCCGAAGAGCGCCCCGAGAGCGGCGCCCGCGGCAAGCCCCGCGCTCCCCGGCGCGGCGTCGAGCGATCCGCTGCCCTCCCTGAGCCTGCTCGCGATGCCGACCCAGCCCGAGGACATGATGACCGCCGCCGATCTCACCGCCCAGGCGAACCTGCTGGTCACCAAGCTCAACGACTTCGGGATCGTGGGCCGCGTCACCGAGATCCACCCCGGGCCGGTCATCACCACGTTCGAATTCGAACCGGCAGCCGGAGTCAAGGTCAATCAGATCGTGTCACGCGAGGACGATCTCGCGCTCACGCTCAGGGCCCAGCGCATCCGCATCCTCGCGCCGATCCCGGGAAAGGGCGCGGTCGGCGTCGAGATTCCGAACCGGCGGCGCCGAACGGTGTATCTGCGTGAGGTGCTGGCCTCGAGCCAGTACGAAACGAACGACGGCACGCTCAAGGTGCCGCTCGGCGTGGACGTGGTCGGCCAGCCGTTCGTCGCCGATCTCACGAAGATGCCGCACCTGCTGGTCGCGGGCGCGACCGGCTCCGGCAAGAGCGTGTGCCTGAACGCCATCATCACCGGCCTGCTATTCCAGCACAGTCCCGAGACCCTCCGCATGGTGATGGTCGATCCCAAGATGCTCGAGCTCTCGGCCTACAACGGAATCCCTCATCTCGTGATGCCGGTCGTGACGGAACCCAGGCGCGCGAGCCGCGCGCTGCGCTGGGCGGTCTCCGAAATGGAGAAGCGCTACAAGCTGATGGCGACCTGCGGCGCGAGGAACATCGCCGCCTACAACGACAGGGTCGCGGCGGGGCAGGTGCCGACCGCTCCGCCGACCGGCGCCGGCGAGGCGCCTCCGCCCGAGCGGCTGTCGTACGTCGTGGTGGTGATCGACGAGCTCGCCGACCTGATGCTCACCATGCCCGCCGAAATCGAGGAGCCGATCGCGCGCCTCGCGCAGATGGCGCGCGCGGTCGGCATCCACCTGGTGCTCGCGACGCAGCGCCCCTCGGTGGACGTGATCACCGGCGTGATCAAGGCGAATTTCCCGTCCCGCATGGCGTTCCAGGTCGCCTCCAAGACCGACTCGCGAACCGTGCTCGACATGAACGGAGCGGAGAACCTGCTCGGCCATGGCGACATGCTGTTCACGCCGGCCGGCCGGCCCGAGCCCTATCGCGTGCACGGCGCTTTCGTCTCCGAGGAAGAGAGCGCGCGCGTCGTGGACTTCTGGCGCGCGAAGGCCAACCCCTCGAAGCCGGTTCCGCTCGCGACCGACGCCAGCATGGTGGACCGTGAGGAAGAGCAAGAGGGCCTCGAAGGCGGAGACTTCGGCGACGACCTGATCCGCGAGGCCGCGCAACTCGTCGTGACGCATCAGCAGGGCTCGACCTCGCTGCTCCAGCGCCGTCTCAAGGTGGGCTACTCGCGCGCCGGGCGCCTGATGGATCAGTTGGAGCAGATGGGCGTGGTAGGTCCGTTCCAGGGCAGCAAGGCACGCGACGTGCTGGTGGACGAGCGCTGGCTGGAGGACCGCTTCGAGTGATGCGCAATCCCTCAACCCCTCCCGTGCGCCGTGCGTCGCGCGCGCACGCCGCGGAATCCACGCGCGGTCGCGAGCACCGCAGCCGTCTTGGCGTGCGCGGTCGAGCCCGCGACTGCCGCTCCCCCGCGCTCGCGTTCATCACGCTCGGCTGCCCCAAGAACACGGTGGACTCCGAGAACATGCTGGGACTCATGATCGCGGACGGTTTCCGCACCGTCGCGGATCCTCGCGAGGCCGACGTCGCGGTGGTGAACACCTGCGCGTTCCTGCAGAGCGCGGTCCGCGAATCGAAGGACGCGATCGCGCGGGTCGCCGTGGCCAGGCGTGACGGGAGGCTGCGCGGGCTGATCGTGACCGGATGCCTCGCGCAGCGCGCCGGAGACGCGCTGTTCGACGAATTCCCCGAGGTCGACGCCGTGCTCGGAACCGGACAGTGGCGGGAAGTGGCGAGCGCGGCGCGGCATATCCTTTCGGGACGCCACCAGCGGCTCGCCCGCACCGAGTTCCCGGGCGGGGCGCTCGATGCGCTCTCCCCGCGCGCGCTGTCCACTCCGCGCCACCTGGCCTATCTCAAGATCTCCGAAGGTTGCGATCACCGCTGCACGTTCTGCATCATCCCGCGCCTGCGCGGCGACCAGCAGAGCCGATCGATCGAAGACGTCGTGGCCGAGGCGGAGCGGCTCGCGAAGCTGGGAGTCAAGGAACTCAACCTGATCGGCCAGGACACCACCGGTTACGGGACCGACCTCCCCGGCCGCCCCACGCTCGCCGACCTGCTCCACGCG
>JACOSU010000133.1 GCA_016178685.1 Candidatus Eiseniibacteriota bacterium
GCCCGCCGCTCGATCGACTTGCGCGGCCTTCGCAGCCTCGAAGGACCGGGCGCGCACTCGTGGCTGCTCTACGAGCCGCGCGGCCGCCGCGTCGTTTCGCGGCTGGGCACGCCGCGCCACGAGGACGTATCGCCGGGCATCGAAGACATCCCGGCCGAGTACCAGGGCGCGCGCGCGTGGCTGCTGGGCCCGATGCCGATCGAGCGCCAGCTGGATCTGACGCGACATCTGGCGAGCTGCGCCGGCCGTTTCGTCGTGGTTGATCCGCACGTTCCGCTCGGCGCCCCGACGCTCGATCGCTGGCGCGAAGTGCTGACGCATGCGGACGCGTTCTTCGTTTCACATGAAGAGCTGGATCTGCCCGGCGCCGACACGGATCCGCTCGGAGCGTTCGCCGCTTTCGGCGAGCGACTGAGATTCGTGGGCGTGAAGCGCGCGGCGCGCGGCGGCACGCTGATCGACCGGCTCGAGAAGAAGGTGATGGATTGGGCTCCCGCGAGCGAGCCGGTCGTGGATGCGACCGGCGCCGGCGATGCATTCGCCGCCGGTTTCGCGGCGGGCTGGCTCTTGAGCGGAGGGGTCGAAGGCGCTCTCGATCGAGCGCGCATCTCGGCCGCGATCGCGATCGAGAACTGGGGCGCCCACGGCTTCATGGGGATCTCGCCCGAGATGGCCGCGCTGCGCCTCGCGGGGGGAGGCGTGTCCGCCACCCCGACGCGACGCGGCACGCGCACCGCCGAGCCACGACGCGGCTCAGGCGCCGCGCGATGAAAGCGCGGATGCGGCGCTCACGCGCACGCAGGCCCCCCGCGGGTTCGCACGGAGACATCTCATGAACGCGCGTGTCGTGGTAGCGCCCCGCGTGGCGCGGACGCTGGCGTCGCACGATGCCGTGGTGGCGCTCGAAACCACGGTCGTCACGCACGGTCTTCCGATCGGCGAGGGAGTGCGCGTCGCGCTCGAGATGGAGGCCGCGATCGAGAGATCAGGCGCGATCCCGGCCTCGATCGGAGTGCTGGACGGTGCGGTGCGCGTCGGACTTCCGAACGCGGAGCTTCAGCGGCTCGCCGCCTCGAGCGCGGTCGAGAAACTCAATCTCGGCAATCTCGCTGCGGCGGTCGCCGCCGGTCGCTCGGGCTCGACGACGGTCGCGGCCACGATCTTCATCGCGGCGCGGGCCGGCATCGAGGTGTTCGCGACCGGCGGAATCGGCGGAGTGCACCGTGGCGCGAGCGCGAGCGACGATGTTTCTGCGGATCTCACCGCGCTCTCGCGCTGGCCGGTCGCGGTGGTGTGCGCGGGGGCCAAGGCGGTGCTCGATCTGCCGCGGACCATCGAGCGGCTCGAGACGCTCGGCGTTCCGGTGCTGGGCCTTCGCACCGACCGGTTCCCGGCGTTCTACCGGCGCGAAGGCGGCGCATGCGTGGACGCTCGCTTCGACGACATCGCGGCGCTCGCGGCCGCGGTGCGCGCGCATTTTTCTCTCGAGCTCGGAACCGGCGTGGTGGTTGCGAACCCGGTTCCGGCCGAGCACGAGATGCCGGCCACGCTCTACGAGCAGGCGCTGGAAGGAGCGCTCGCCGACGCCGCCGCGCGCGGCGTTGCGGGTCGCGACGTGACGCCGTTCCTGCTCGAGCGCATGCGCGAGCGAACCGGGGGCCTGAGCGTCGCGGTCAATCGTGCGCTGCTGATTCATAACGCGCGGGTCGCCGCCGAGCTGGCGGTGGCGCTGGCGGGCGGGCACGGAGCGCGCTAGGCTCAGAGGCGCATGGATCCGATTCCCTCACCCGTTTCCACTCTGTCCCACTATCGCCTGATCGAGTTGATCGGCCGCGGGGCGATGGGCGAAGTGTGGCTGGCCGAGGACACGCAGCTGCCCCGAAGCGTGGCGGTCAAGCTGCTCCCCGCTCATCTCGCCGAGGACCGGGATGCGGTCGATCGGCTGCTGCGCGAAGCGCAGGCGGCGGCCAGCATCGATCATCCGGCGGTGGTCGCGGTCTACGAGGCGGGCGTATTCGAGGGCCGGCCCTACCTGGTGATGCCGCGGGTCGAGGGCGAGACGCTCGAAGCGCGCCTCGCGCGCGGCCCGCTCCCGGTGATCGAGGCGGTTGAAATCGCGACCCGCATCGCCGATGCCCTCGCCGAGGTTCACGCGCTCGGCATCGTGCACCGCGATCTCAAGCCTTCGAACATCATGCTCACCGCGCGCGGCCCGAAAGTGCTCGACTTCGGCGTCGCCGCGGTCAAGGGATCGCCGCGCCTGACCGCGACCGGGGTCGCGCTCGGCACACCGCTCGCAATGAGCCCCGAGCAGCTCAGAGGTTCGCCGCCCGACAATCGTTCGGATCTGTGGGCACTGGGCTGCATGATCTACGAAATGCTTACCGGCCGGCAGCCGTTCGCGGGAGATGATTTCGCATCCGTCGCGGCGCGCGTTCTCAACCAGCAACCGCCGGCGCCGAGCGCCCAGCGCGCGGAGGTAGGCGCCGACCTCGATTATCTGGTGATGAAGCTGCTGCGCAAGGATGCCGCCCACCGTTACGCGCGCGCCGAAGATCTGCTGGCCGACCTGGATAACTGCTGCGCCGCATTCAGGGTGGCGCCGGCGCCCGCGGCCCACTCCACGCCCCGAATCGCCGTGCTTTATTTCGACGTGATGAGCGCTGAGCCGGACGATGCGTTCGTGGCCGCGGGGCTCGCCGAAGACCTGATCGTGGATCTGACACGGGTCCAGGGGCTGTCGGTCTCGAGCCGCGCCGAAGTGCTGCCGTATCGTGACCGCCCGCTGCCGCCGCGCACGCTGGCGCGCGAGCTGGGCGTGGACTACATCGTGCACGGAAGCGTCCGCCGCGCCGGAGCGCGCGCCCGCATCAGCGCCCAGCTGGTGCGTGCGAGTGACGGTCATGCCCTGTGGGCCGATCGCTTTGACCGCACGCTCGACGACCTGTTCGAGGTCCAGGCCGAAGTATCACGCAGTATCGTGGACGCTCTGCAGGTGGCGCTCAAGCCCGGCGAGCGCGAGATGCTGGATCGCGCGCCAACGAGCAGCGCCGAAGCCTACGGCTTTTATCTGAGAGCCCGGCCACTGATCAGCACGAGCCGCGACGACAGCCGGCGCGCCGAACAGTTTCTCCATCGCGCACTCGAACTCGATCCGAATTTCGCGCTCGCTCACGCAGCGCTGGGGGAATGCTACGCGGATCGTGGCATGCGATGGTGGAGCGGTCTCGAGGTCGCTGATCAGGCCATGGTCTGCGCCGAGCGTGCGCTGGAAATCGAGCCCGACCTGCTCGAGGCCCGACTGGTTCACGCGATGGTCTATCGCCTCCGCGGGGAATCCGAGAAGCTCCTGAAAGCGCTGGATCACATCCGCAGGACGGATCCCGACAACGCTCAGGCCATGGAATGGACGGCCTGGAGCTACATGTCGATGGGTCGACCGGAGGAGGCCGTTCCCGTCCTCGAACACCTGATCCGCCGGGGCCCAGCGAGCATTGTGATTTCGGGCTACCTCGAGGACTGCCTGGAAGTGCTGGGACCTTTCGACTACGCGAACCGCGTGTCCCAGCAGAACCTGGAGCACAGGATCGAGTTCGTGCGACGGCATCCCGAGGACGCGTTGGCGCGGGTATTCCTGGGAATCTCGCTGATTCGCGATGGTCAGGTCGAAGCCGGGATCGCTCAAACCGAGCGGGCCATCACGATCGCTCCCGAGGACGGCCGACTGCGTTACAACGCGGCATGCGCCTTTGCCCGCGCCGGCCTTCCGGATCGCGCGCTGATCGAGCTCAAGGAAGGGACACGCAATATTCCCAGCTACATCGCGGACTGGCCCCGCCACGATCCCGACCTCGCAAGCCTGCGCGACCATCCGGAATTCATTCGTCTGTTCGGCTCGTCCGCGTCCTCGAAATCACCCCCGTCGCCATCGGGCGCCGACCGCCCGGGCGCATCACGCGGAGCCCCACCGCGCGCGCCCGCGCAGCTCGATCACGACGCCTGACGCCGCGCTGGTCCCGTCCATCGGCCGCGCCGGGCAGGGCAGCACCGGTACATTCCAACTGCGCGCCGGGGTGCGTGGTCCAATCGCCTGATACTCGTCCCTGATCCGCTCGTACCCGATCCGGAGCGCCGATCTTGCTCAACCTGATCCCGATGATCGTGCTGGCGACGGTGCCCCCGTCGATTCCCATCGACAGCGTGTTCGCGCATCTTCCCGAGATGCACGCCATGCGCCTCGCCGCGCCGGTCGTGATCGACGGCGGCCTCGCCGAGCCGGTGTGGCAGAAGGCCGTGCCGGTGACGAACTTCGTGCAGCGCGACCCCGAACAGGGCGCCTCGCCGAGCCAGAAGACCGAAGTGCGGATCGCCTACGACGACAAGGCAATCTACATCGGAGCGCGCATGTGGGACACCGCGCCCGATTCTCTTCTTGCGCGGCTCGCGCGCCGGGACGTGCATGTTCCCGCCGACCGGTTCAGCGTGTTCCTCGACCCGTTTCACGACGGCCGCAACGGCTACTACTTCGAGATCAACGCGGCGGGAACGCTCTACGACGGCACGCTCTTCAACAACGAGTGGGACGACGGATCATGGGACGGCGTGTGGCAGGGCAAGGCCGTCGTCGACCGGCAGGGATGGACGGCCGAGATGCGCATTCCGTTTTCGCAGCTGAGATTCCACCGGCAGGAACGCTACCTGTGGGGCGCGAATTTTCGGCGCGACATTCCCCGGCACAACGAAACCGACTGGGTGGTGTTCGTGCCGAAGAACGAGAGTGGATTCGTCTCGCGGTTTCCGAGCCTGGTCGGAATCGAGAGCGTGAATCCCGGACGCTTTCTCGAGGTGCTGCCCTATGTGACCTCGCGGGTGGAGTACGTTCCGGCCAGCCCCGGCGATCCGTTCAACGACGGATCGCGAATCAAGAGCCAGGCGGGAGGGGATCTGCGCACCAGCCTCGGCAGCAACCTCACGCTCAATGCCACCGTGAATCCGGACTTTGGCCAGGTCGAGGTCGACCCCGCGGTCGTGAACCTTTCGGATACCGAGACGTTCTTCGACGAGAAGCGCCCGTTCTTCGTCGAAGGCAACACCATCTACAACTTTGGAAACCAGGGCGCGAACAACTACTCGAACTTCAACTGGTGGGATCCGAAGTTCTTCTATACGCGCCGCATCGGTCGCACGCCGCAGGGCAGCCCGCCCCCCGCGGATTTCGTGGACGCTCCCGCGGGCACCAGCATCCTCGCGGCCGCCAAGATCACGGGCTCGGTGCTGGGCGGCTGGAACATCGGCACGCTTCATGCGCTGACCGCGAAGGAAGCCGCAACCTATTCATCGGGCGGGGTGCGGGGAACCGCGGAGATCGAGCCCGCCACCTACTACGGCGTGGCCCGCGCGCTGCGCGGATTTCACGGCGATCGTCAGGGGCTGGGTTTCATGGGCACGCTCGCGGCCCGCCAGTTCGACGACCCCGCGCTCCGTGACCAGTTGAGCCACACGTCGTTCCTGGGCGGCGTGGACGGATGGACGTCTCTCGACCACGACAAGACCTGGGTGCTGTCGGGCTGGTCGGCATTCTCCAACGTGCGCGGGACAGCGGCGCGGCTGCTCGATCTCCAGCAGAATTCGCTTCACTACTTTCAGCGACCGGATTCGCGCTACCTGACCGTCGACAGCGCCGCCACCTCGTTGACCGGCCTCGGCACCCGCCTGTGGCTTAACAAGCAGAGCGGCCGCATCATCAGCAACTCGGCGATCGGCTTCATGTCACCGCGCCTCGACTTGCAGGACATGGGGTTCCAGGGCATGAGCAATGTCCTCAACCTCCACACCCTGCTCGGATACAAGTGGACCGAGAACGGGCGGTTCAAGAAATACTCCGACCTTTCGGGCGCGATCTTCAGCTCGATGAACTACGACCGCGATCGCACCCAGCTGGGACTCTACGTTTCCAGCTTCACGGAATTCAGAAACGCGTACAGCTGGGAAAAATATCTGTTCGTGACCCCCGAGAACACCAGCGACCGCCAGACCCGCGGTGGCCCGCTGATGAAGCGGCCAGGGGGCGCCACGCTCGGCACCTACTTCGACACCGACGGCAACAAGAAGCTGTTCTACTTTGTAAGCGCGAGCGTCGGTGGCGACCAGGCGGGCAGCCGCGACTGGTCCGTGAATCCGGGGTTCGAATGGAAGCCGGGCTCGAGCGTGCTGTTGCGCATGGGCCCCAACGTCTCGCGGGGGATCACCGACGCCCAGTACGTCGGCCAGTACGTCGATCCGCTCGCTACCGCGACCTCTGGCAAGCGTTACGTGTTCGCAGAGATCGATCAGACCACGGTCTCGGCCGATATCACGCTCAACTGGTCGTTCACGCCCGCGCTGAGCCTTCAGATGTTCGCGCAGCCGCTGATCGCTTCGGGCAAGTACACGGAATTCAAGGAGCTCTCGCGCCCGAACAGCTACGAATTTCTGGTGTACGGTCAGGATGGCTCGACCTTCGATCCGGCAAGCGGGATCGCCGATCCGGACGGAGCGGGCCCGGCTCCGCCGATCGCGATCGGATCGCGGGACTTCAATTTTCTGTCGCTGCGCGGCAACGCGGTGTTGCGCTGGGAATACCGGCCGGGCTCCACGTTGTTCCTGGTGTGGACGCAGACCCGGCAGGATACCGAGCCGAGCGGGGATTTCGACCTCAACCATTCGACCCGCCAGCTGACTCAACTCGATGCCAGCAACATCTTCCTGATCAAGGCGACCTGGTACCTGGGGCTGTGATCAGCGCGCCAGCGTGACCCGGTGGGAGAGCGGCTTCGTGAGTCCGGGGGCCGAGAGGCGGATGAAGTAAACGCCGTTCTTCATCTGGACGCCCGAGTCGTTGTGCCCGTCCCAGAAATTACCGTATTCGCTGGGTTCGAGCCTCTCGTGCACCAGCGTGCGCACGCGGCGACCCTGAAGGTCGAAGACCGAGAGGTCCACGGGCCCGGCTCTTCCGATCTGGAACTGGAGGTTCAGGCAGCGCGTCATCGGGTTCGGGTAAGGGATTTCGAAGGCGGTGACGAACTTCTGAGTGACCGGAGGCCGGACGTCGAGCAAAATGTTAGCGTAGGTGCTCTCGGCCGTGGTGTAAATGTGATCGCCGCTCCCGATCGAGACGCTGTCGCCGTTTGCGGCGTTGCCGGCGCAGGCGAAGATCACCTTGCCGCTGTCCCCCCTCGGAGCCACCCACGTCACGTGAAAGGCGATCGGGCCGCTCAGGCCGTCCTGGTTCTCTCCCCAGTGGTAATCGTAGATCGTGTGCTCGAGGTAGATGCGGCGCTTGTACGTCGAGAGGGACGACGTGGCATAGCGTCTGATCTGAAACGAATCGGGAGGCGCGCCCAGAATCCAGGTCCCGGCGCTGTCGCCGTTCGAAGCCTGAATGGCCGTGATTTCGAAACCCCACTTGACCGGATACGGAGAGATGCCGGTCGCGCTCCAGTTGTAGTTGAGCTGGACTTCAAAATGGTAGGCATTGCCCGGAATGTACAGGGCCGGCGCGCCGACGATCTTGCACGATCCGTTGGGGTTGCTGTTCACGGGTTCAGGAGTGTGACACACCGTGCAGTTGGGCTCGGCCGGCTTGCCGGCGAGAATCTCGGCGCCGGTGCGGGTCAAGGGCGGCCCGGTCGAGAAGGCATACGCCAGCGTCGTGCCGCCGATGAGCATGGCAAGCACGGCTGCCCGAATGATGAAATGGCGCATGACGCATTCTCCCGGGGGACCAGAGACCGATTTCGGGGTGCGGAAGATTATAGACCAAAGGAACCCTTGCAGACCCCCCCAAAGTTTGATCGACGCCAGGTGTCGATCGGCGCGCCTCGGCCGCGGCCGGTGCGGGCCCGGCGCACGCCAGCCGCGCCGGGGATCCGGTTTCCGGCGGGACTCCGCTCCCCGGAAACGCCCACCCGCGCGTTTCGTCCCGATCCTTGCAAGCCGCTATACTGCGGCCCGTTCGGCATCGCACCCGGGGGGACAAAATGGCAGCGGTTGAATTCCAGCATGTCGCGGGGTTGAGGCCTGGCGACCCTCGGATCGCGGCGGCGCGCGCGACGCTGCTCCAAGGCGAGCACTTGAGCCAGGAGCAGGGCGTCCCGCTCTTCGACGCCCCGCTGCTCGAGCTCGGCCGGCTGGCCAACGCGATGGCGCGCGATCGCCACGGCGACCGGGTTTATTTCACCGTCAACCGCCAGCTCAATCCCACCAACGTGTGCGTGCTAGCGTGCCGGTTCTGCGACTACGCGAAGAAGCCCGGGGCCGAGGGCGCGTACACCATGACGCGCGAGCAGATCGAAGCGCATGTCGAGCCCGGGATCAGCGAGATCCATATCGTGGGAGGGCTTCACGACCGGTGGCGCTTCGACGACTACTTGAACGTGATCCGCTGGGTGAAGGCGAAGAAGCCCGACTTGAGCGTCAAGGCCTACACCGCGGTCGAGATCGATTTCTTCTGCCGGCTGACGAAAAAGCCGGCCGAGTGGGTGCTCACCGAATTGCGCGCCGCCGGGCTCGATGCGCTGCCGGGCGGCGGCGCCGAAGTGTTCAGCGAGCGCGTACGGCGCGAGATCTTCCAGCAGAAGATCGGAGCGCAGCGCTGGCTCGAGATTCACGAGATCGCGCACGCTCTCGGCATTCCCTCGAACGCCACACTGCTCTACGGGCACATCGAGACGCGCGCCGAACGCGTGCACCACATGATCCTGCTGCGCGGGCTCGAACAGCGCGCGCCCGGATTCTTCGCGTTCATTCCGCTCGCGTTCCAGCCCGGCGTGACCGGGCTGGTGCGCCGGCAGGCTTCGGCGATCGAGGATCTGAAGACCATCGCGATCTCGCGCCTGGTGTTCGACAACGTGCCGCACGTCAAGAGCTACTGGATCATGCTGGGCCAGGACACGGCGGGCGTGGCGCTCAACTTCGGCGCCAGCGACATGGACGGCACCATCGGCCAGGAGAAGATCGCGCACGCGGCGCTCGCGCGAAGCCCGGTCGGAATGGCGGAAGCCGGCATGGTGCACAGCATCCTCGAGGCCGGCAAGATTCCGGTCCAGCGCGACGCGCTCTATCGCGTGGTGCGCGAGTACGGTCCCGACGGAGAGCCGTTCGCGGCTCGGGGCGCAAACGGCGCGGAGCGCTCCCCAGCCGTGGACTCCGACGCCGGGGACTCTGACGCCGGGGACGCGCAGGCGGCGAACTCCGACGCCGCGCGGCGCGATGTCGCCACCCGGGCGGCGGGCTGAGAGCCCCGGCATGGCCCATCGGCATTCGCCGGGATTCCTCGCGATCGTCAACGACGCCAGGTCGCGCGTGCGCGAGTTCACGATCGAGGAATATCGCGAACGCCTGACGCGCGGCGAGCGCTGGATCCTGGTCGATGTTCGCGAGGACACCGAGCGGGAGAAAGGCCGCGTTCCGGGCTCGGTGCACCTGTCCAAGGGCGTGATCGAGCGCGACATCGAGGAACGAATTCCCGATCACGCCGCGCCGATCGTGCTCCAGTGCGGCGGCGGCTTCCGCAGCGCGCTGGTGGCGGACAACCTGCAGAAGATGGCTTACACCAACGTGGTTTCTCTGGATGGCGGCATTCGCGGTTGGATCGAACGCGGACTCCCGATCGAGCGCGATTGAACCCGCGCCCGCTGTGATAGGTTGAGTTCTCCCGCAGCCCCTGGCACTCGTGTTCCCGCTTCCCACCCGGGAGGATTCTTGTCCGAGCCCGCCGTGCCGCTGTTTCACGACATCCGCTTCACCGACCCGCAGCAGGTGCTCGAGACGATTTTTGGCTTCCGCGAGTTCCGGCCCGGGCAGCGGCATCTGATCGACGCGGTGCTGGCCGGACGCGACTCGATCGGCGTGATGCCGACCGGCGCCGGCAAGTCGCTCACATTCCAGATTCCGGCGAAACTGCTGCCTGGCGCGGTGCTCGTGATCTCGCCGCTCATCTCGCTCATGAAGGA
>JACOSU010000134.1 GCA_016178685.1 Candidatus Eiseniibacteriota bacterium
CACAGCACCATGCTGGTGCCCATACCGGCCAACGCCGCCTCCTTCAGCGAGGTGGACGTGCGCGGCACCACAGGCCTGCTGATCACCACAGGCGGCACAGGCGGCTCGTCGGCGCGCTTCGGCGACTCAGCGCGCCAGCAGTCCCTCCTGCTCTGGTCAGAGGGCGAGATGGTCTTTACGCTGGAGGCGGGCTTCGCCAGCACCGACGTCGTCGAGTTCGCCAACTCGCTGAAATAGGGCGCGCATGACGGCTCTCGCTATCGAAACGCGCGGCCTGCGCAAGCAGTTCGGCTCGAAAGTGGCCGTGGCTGACCTCACCCTGACCGTGCGGCCGGGTGAGGTCTTCGGCTTTCTGGGCCCGAACGGCGCGGGCAAGACCACCTCGATGAAGATGCTGTTGGGGCTGGTCAGGCCGACCGCCGGCCACGCGCGCGTGCTGGGCGCGCCGGTGGGCGACACGCAAGCGCGCGCCCGCATGGGCTTTCTGCCGGAGCACTTCCTGCTGGGGTTGGTTGACCTGCGCGACGCCGCCGGGCGCAAACTGCGCGACTACAGCAAGGGGATGCTCCAGCGCATCGGGCTGGCGCAGGCTCTGCTCAACGCGCCAGCGCTGGTCTTTCTCGACGAGCCGACCTCCGGCCTCGACCCGTTGGGGCGGCTGTTGGTGCGCGACATCATTGGCCGCCTGCGCGCGCAGGGCACGGCGGTGTTCCTCAACTCACACCTATTGAGCGAGGTCGAGGTCACCTGTGACCGCGTGGCGTTTGTGAAACACGGCTACGTGGTGCGCGAGATGGCGCTGGCCGAGCAGGGCGCCGAGGTAGAGGTTGAACTCAAACTCGGCTCGGTCGCGCCCGCGCTGTTGGCGCAACTCGGCCAGTTCGGGCGCGCGGTTCATCAACAGGATGGCGTGGTGCGCTTGCGGACCGACGGCGAAGCGCGTCTGCCGGAGATCGCGCGCTGGCTGGTGGGACAGGGCGTGGAGGTGTACCATCTCGGCGCGAGCAAGCCATCGCTGGAAGCGCTGTTCCTCGACGTGATGGGCGGGGATGAAAGGCCGGGGTAAGATGAATGGCACGCTGGCGATCACCTACCTGACCATGCACGAAGCCCTGCGCCGCCGCGTGCTGTTGGTGGCGACGGTTCTCGCTTTAGGCTTTCTCGCGATCTTCGCGACCGGCTTTTATTTCATCAACGTCGAAGCGCGGCCCGGCGGCGGGGTGCCCGGCCAGCGCGTCATCACGCTGGCCTTCCTGGTGATGGCCGGTCTCTACGCGGTGAACTTTCTGGTGGTGATGATGGCCGCGCTGATGCCGGTGGACACGCTCTCCGGCGAAATCCGCTCCGGCGCGATTCAGTCGCTGGTCACCAAGCCCGTGCGCCGCGCCGAGGTGGTGCTGGGCAAATGGCTCGGCTTCTGGCTGATCCTGATGGGCTACCTCGCGCTGACGGCGGGCGGCGTTCTGCTGGTGGCGTGGCTGATTAGCGGCTACCTCCCGCCCAACGTGGCGCTGGGCCTGCCGCTGATGGCGCTGGAAGGCACCTTCCTGCTGACGCTCTCCATTGCCGGCGGCACGCGCCTGAGCACGCTCACCAACGGCGTGATGGTCTTCGGGCTATACGGGCTGGCCTTCATCGGCGGCTGGGTAGAGCAAGTGGGCGCGCTGTTCGGCAACGCCACCGCCAGCAACGTCGGCATCTTCACCAGCCTGCTGGTGCCCAGCGAGGCGCTCTGGCATCTGGCCGCCTACCACATGCAGCCCGCGCTCATGCGCGACCTCGCGCTGACCCCGTTTTCTCCGGCCGCCGTGCCCAGCGGGGCGATGGTCGTCTGGGCGGCGGGCTACACGCTGGCCGCGCTTCTGCTGGCGCTCTGGCAGTTCAACCGGCGCGACTTGTGAGGCTCAGCTTCGACAACATACACCCGCCGCCGTGCCCCGCCGAGAAGTAGATAACGCTATTATAAATCAATATCCCATTCTGGGATATTTTT
>JACOSU010000148.1 GCA_016178685.1 Candidatus Eiseniibacteriota bacterium
CGAAGCTCGGCATGGCGCGCGAGATCAAATCCGAGGCCGATCGCGCGATCGCGCTGGATCCGCGCAACGCGCGCGCCTATCACGTGCGGGCGCTGTGGAATCGCGAGATCGCCACGCTTTCGTTCCTGGAGCGCTCGGCCGCGGGCCTGTTCGGCGGTGTGCCGAAGGGCGCGACGCTCGCGAACGCCGCGTCCGATCTCGAGAAGGCGGTGGCGCTCCAGCCCAATTACGTGAATCACCATTACGAACTCGGCCGCACCTACGCGGTGCTGCACCGCACAGCCGATGCGCGGCGCGAATTCGAGACCGGGATCTCGCTTCCGCCCGTGAGCAGCGCCCTGGATTCGAAGATCCAGGACCGGGCGCGCGAAGCGCTCGCGAAACTTCCGAAATCCAAGTGAACGGAGACGCCGCGCGAATGACCGCGAGTCCGGCCTGGATCCTGGGAGGACTGCGCACACCGTTCGCGAAAGCCGGGACCGCGTTCGCGCGCGTGCCGGTGTACGAGCTGGGCCGCATCGCGGTCGGCGAGCTGCTGGCCCGCCAGGAGCTGGATCCCGCACGCCTCGATGAGGTGATCCTCGGCAACTGCGCGCAGCCGGCCGAGGCCGCGAACGTGGCGCGCGTCGTCGCGCTGCGCGCCGGGGTGCCGAAGGAAGTGCCGGGCTTCACCGTCCATCGCAACTGCGCCTCGGGCATGGAATCGGTGGCCGATGCCGCCTACCGGATCGGCTGCGGCGCGGCGCAGCTGGTGATGGCCGGGGGCATGGAGTCCATGAGCCAGATCCCGCTCATGTACCCCTACGAGTACGGCACCTGGCTCGAAGGTCTGATGCGCGCGGAGACTCCGCTGCAGAAGCTGGGCGCGCTGTCGCGATTCAGGCCCGCGCTCCTCAAGCCGCGAATCTCGCTCATGGAGGGCCTCACCGATCCCACGTGCGGGCTCAACATGGGGCAGACCGCCGAAGCTCTGGCGCGCGAATTCCGCATTTCGCGCGAGCGCCAGGACGAATTCGCGCTCGAGAGCCACCGGCGCACGGTGGCGGCGCGCGAGAAGCTGCGTGAGGAAATCGCCCCGGTGTTCGCCCAGCCAAGCTTTGCGATGGTCGAGGACGACGCGGGCCCGCGCGAGGGGCAGACGCTCGAGGCGCTCGCGAAGCTCAAGCCGTTCTTCGACCGCCGCAACGGCACGGTCACGGTCGGGAATTCGTGCCCCATCACGGACGGCGCGGTCGCGCTGCTGATCGGGAGCGAAGCCGAAGCC
>JACOSU010000149.1 GCA_016178685.1 Candidatus Eiseniibacteriota bacterium
CGCATCAGGTACTGGTCCACGGTGTCGTTGTAGGCCACCAGCACCGCCAGCGCCGGCTCGCCCTTCCGCCCCGCGCGGCCGGCCTGCTGCCAGGCGCTGGCGAGCGTCGGCGGCGAGCCGATCATCACCACCGCGTCGAGTCCGCCGATGTCGATCCCCAGCTCGAGCGCGTTGGTGCTCACCACGCCGCGCAGCTCCCCGGAGAACAGGGCCTGCTCGATCGCGCGCCGCTCTTGGGGAAGGTACCCGCCCCGATAGGGCTTGAGCCGCGCGGCCAGATCGGGCGCGAAGGGTTCGAGCCGCTCGCGCGCGTAGCGGTACACCAGCTCGGCCGCCACCCGCGACTTGGTGAACACCAGCGCCTGCGCGCCGCGCGCGATCAGCCCGGCGAAGATCTCGCTGCCTTCGACGTTCGAGGATCGGCGCTCCAGCTTCGAAGCGTCGAGATGAGGCGGATTCCAGAACACGAAGTGCCGCTCGCCGCGCGGCGCGCCGTCGTCGTCCACCACGCGCACCGCTCTGCCGGTCAGCGACTCCGCCAATTCCCGCGGATTGCGGATGGTCGCGCTGCACAGCACATAGCGGAAGTCGCCGCCCGCGTGCCTCACCACGCGCTCCAGACGGCGGAACACGTTCGCGACGTGCGAGCCGAAGATGCCGCGATACGCGTGGATCTCGTCCACCACGACGTAGCGCAGGTTGCGCAGGAACCTTCCCCACTTCGGGTGTGACGGGAGGATGCCCTGGTGCAGCATGTCGGGATTCGAGAGCACCAGATTCGCGCCGTCGCGGATGCGGCGCCGGGACGCCGCCTGGGTGTCGCCGTCGTAGACTCCGGCGCGCACCGCCTTCATCACGTCGGGATGTCCGGCCGAGAGACGGGTCAGGCTCTTCAGCTGATCCTGCGCGAGCGCCTTGGTTGGAAACAGGTAAAGCGCCGTCGCCTGCGCGTCCGCCAGCAGCGCTTCGAACACCGGCAGGTGATAGCACAGGCTCTTGCCGCTCGCCGTGCCGGTCACGACCACCGTGTCGAGAGCGCCGCGCAGCGCCTCGATGGCCTGCGCCTGGTGCGTGTAGAGCCGCGCGATGCCCAGATGCTCGAGCGCTTCGCTCAGCGGTCGGGGAAGTGGCAGCGAGAGATCGCCGAAGCGCGCCTCGCGCGCGGGCAGCGTCCGCCGGTGCGCGAGCGCACCCTCCGCCACCGATGGGAACCAGAGGCCGTCGGCCGCAGAAGCGGCGCCATCCGGCCACGCCGCGTTCGGGGCATCACCCTCGCGCGGCGCGGGCCACTCGAGGAAGCGTGCGGGATGAGCCTGCATGAGACGAATCCTCGCGGACCGCGCGCAGGACGGACCGCCGAGTGAAGCGCGGGCGCTCGGGAACGCCCGGGAAGGCGCGCAGTATAGCGCGAGGGCCTTTCGCCTGGCTACTCGATGCTGCGGGGGGCGATGTCGAAGCCCGAGATGCGCCAGTCGGCGCCATGCGGAACGAACTGCACGCGCCACGCCTCGTCGCTGCCGCGGAAGAAAACCATCGAGCCGGCGGATTCGTCGGTCTCGGGCGCCACGCGCCATGCGCCCTTCGGCCGGCCCCACTCCAGCTTGCGCGCGCGATCCACCAGGGCGGGATCGGTCACGCGCTTCGCCGCCGCGTCGCGGTCGTCGAGCGAAAGCGCGGTGATGAACGTCACGAACGTGGCGTAGGGCGACGGCACGATCTCATCCGAAGCCGTCACGAATCCCGTGCCGCTCCAATGGAACCGGCGCGCGTGGAACACGTGCGGACAGGTCGCGCACTCGTTGAAGCCGTGCGCGCCACGGTAGGTGTTCGCGACCAGGTCGAACGCGGTGTCGGAGACCGCGAACGCGCCGGTGCCGGTGCCGCCCAGCGAGTCCGTGCCCAGCGTCTGGACCAGGTTCCACGGCTGGTCCGAATGCGCGTGACCCTACACCATGACGAGCGGCTCCTGTCCGCCGCCCGCGCGATGGCTGAACAGCACCGCGCACCAGCTCCCGGTGTCGTGCGGCGGGGCCGCGATCGACAGCAGGTGCAGCCCGCGACCCTCGATCGCCTGCGAGCGCGGGCGCTTCGGACCACACCAGTAGAGCCACGGCCACGATCCCGCTTCGGGGTTCGACCTCGCGAAGAGATTGACGGCGAGCAGGCAGCGCACTGAAGCGATTTCCGCCCCCACCGCGAGCGAATCGAGCAGCGAATGGCTGCGCGACTCCCATTCCGGGGGCAGGCGGCGCGAGAGATCGGAGAGCAGCAGCGACGCCGTGGCCCGCGCGGCCTCGTCGGGAGCGACGCCCGATTCCCAGCGCGCCTGAACGTCTCGCGCCTGAATGGCGTTCGAATCGGGCGCCACCGCATGAAGCGAATCCGGATTCGCCGACGGAACGTGCGCGGTTCTGGAACAACCGTACGCCAGCCCGGCCATGAAAGCGCACCCGAGGATGAGCTTCGCGCCGGCCGCCCGCGACCCGCCGGCCGCCCGCGACCCGGCGGCGCGAGCGATGCCCCGATGCCGCCCGCTCATTTCGAGGCGCTTTTCGGCGGGTGCCCGGTGGCCTGGGATTTCCGCTTCGCCGCGCGCACCGAATCGTCAGCGGGTGTGCCGTAGATCGCGCGCAGCGTCGAATCCGTACCCGTGTAGCGCTCGCGGAACCAGTGACTGATCACCCAGCGGTCTCCTTTTCTCGTGAAGTGCACGGCGTAGCGCGGCCGTGCCGCCGGGCCCAGGTGGCGCACCGCCAGCCAGCGTGGCCACGGCTCGGTGTCTCCGGAAGTTTCGATCTGCCATACCCCCGCGATTCGTTCCAGCTCCGCGGCACTCCCGAGTTCGCGCGCCTCGAGACGGAGATCTGGCGATCGCTGCGCGACGAGTTCAGAGCGACGGTCCCGACATGAGCCGCGCCTATCTCTCGCTCATCCTCCGGCG
>JACOSU010000135.1 GCA_016178685.1 Candidatus Eiseniibacteriota bacterium
CTCGACGGCTGCCTGCGACCGCGGACCGTGCTCGAGCTCGCGGATGAGCAGGGCATCCGACTTCCGACCCGCAAGCTGCCGCAGCTGACGCGCCTGCTCGAGGCCGGCCGCCGCACGCGAAACCTCGCGGATTACCTGAAAATCTTCGACATCACGCTGAGCGTGATGCAGGAGCGCGAGGCGCTGTACCGCGTGGCCTACGAGCTGGCCGAGGACGCGGCGGCCGAGAACATCCGCCACCTCGAAGTGCGCTACTCGCCGATCCTTCACCGCAAGCGGAAACTGTCGTTCGAGGACATCGTGGATCCGGTGATCGCCGGCCTGGCCGACGCGGGCCGCAGACTCAACCTCTCGACCGGCGTGATCATCTGCGGGATCCGCTCACTCAACCCGCGTTCCTCGGTCGCGCTCGCCGAACTCGCGGTGGCTTACAAGGGCCGCGGCGTGCTGGCGTTCGATCTCGCCGGGCAGGAGAAGGATTATCCGGCCAAGGCGCATCGGCGCGCGTTCGAGATCGTGCTGCGCGAGAACATCAACTCGACGGTGCATGCCGGCGAGGCGTTCGGCCCGGCCAGCATCGCGCAGGCGCTCCACTATTGCGGGGCGCATCGCATCGGGCACGGCACGCGGTTGATCGAGGACCGCGACCTGATGCGCTACGTCAACGACCACCGCATCCCGCTCGAAGTCTGCCTCTCGTCCAATGTGCAGACCCGCACCGTGCGGACGGTGCGGGAACACCCGTTCCACTATTATTTCAAGCAGGGCCTGCGCGTCACGCTCAATACCGACAGCCGCCTGATTTCGGCCACCACCGTCTCGAACGAGATCGCGCTCGCCGCCCGCGCCTTCCGCCTCAGCCCCTACGACGTGAAACGCGTGATCATGAACGGGTTCAAGAGCTCGTTCCTGCCCTACGCCCAGAAGGCCCGCATGCTGCGCGAGTCCAATCTGGAGATCGACCAGGTGTTCGCGGAGGAATTTCCCGACGATTACGACCGCCGGTTGACCGGCGTCTGACCGCGCCGCAGGCGCCATCCCCTTGCGCCGCCCCTGCCCGGGCGCTTGGCGCCGCGGGTCGCCGGGCGCATTAGGGCCGCCCCTGCCCGGGCGCTCGGGGCCACCCACAACCGCCCATGTGCCTTCCGAAACCAGAGCTTAACCAACTTGGGCTTGACCCGGAGCGGGTCTGTCCCTAGGTTCGACAATCCACTTTCCATTCCGAGACCCGAGTGATCCACATGCCCCGGAGGTCCGTCCTTCCACTGGTGATGCTGCTCCTCGCGACCGCCCTGCCGGCGCTCGCGCAGGACAAGGGCGGGATCACGGGCCGGGTGACCGACAAGCGCACCGGGCACGCGATTCCATTCGCGACCGTGACACTGCTGGGCGCCAGGCGCGGCGGCCTCACGGATTCGGAGGGCCAGTTTCAGATCAGCGGCCTAACGCCGGGCTCCTACGACGTGCGCATCCAGTTCTTGGGCTACAAGACGGTCGATCACACCGGCGTCATCGTGTCCGCGGGGAAGCCCGCGGTGCTGGATATCCGGCTCGAGGACGTGGTGGTCCACGAAGAGAAAATGGTCGAGGTCTCGGCCGAGCGGCGGCTGGTCGAAGTCCGCCAGGGCGCGACCATTCGCGGAACCAACGCGGCCGAGATCCGCAATCTGTCGGTCGCCACCGTGAACGACGTGCTGCAGCGGCAGGCCGGGATCAGCAGCGACGCGGACCAGATCCACGTGCGCGGCGGACGCTCCGACGAAACCGTCTTCGTCGTGAACGGTGTCGCGAACCGCGACCTCGTGACCGGACAGTCCACCGCGGGCCAGCTCAACGCGCGCTCGGTCTCCGAGGTCAACGTCGCGACCGGCGCGTACGACGTGCGCTACGGGAACGCACTGTAGGGGGTGGTCGAGGTCAAGCTGCGCGACGCGAACGAGAAGTTCCAGCTCGGGGTCACGACCGCCACCAGCAGCTACGGGGGGCGCGCGTGGCAGGTCGTGGTCTCGGGCCGCGATCCGATCTTCCAGCCGTTGCTGCACGCGGTCGGCGTGCGCGCGCCCGGAGAGTTTTCGAGCATCCTCGACGTTTCGAGCAGCCTCTACGAGACGCGCTATCGCTACCTGGACCCCGTGACCGGCACGCCGTGGGAACAGTTCCAGCAGAACTTCTTCCGGCCCGAGCCCACGTACCGGCTGCTCTCGAGCTACGAGGACTCGTTCTTCGGCTACCACTTCAAGTACCCGGACATGTTCGCGCCCGCGGCGGACAACCAGTGGGCGGCGCGCTACGGACTGACCTGGAAGCCGAGCGCGAGCAACAAGCTCACGTTCGATTTCAGCAAGCGCATCGCGATCGACCAGGGATTCAGCCGCGTTCGCCTCGACGTGAACGGGCTCGAGAGCGATCCCGCGTATCCCTGGCGGTGGCAGCGCCGGATCGATCATGCGGGCACGTTCTTCGAGGACAATGTCCAGAGCTCGGTCGAGTGGCGCCGCACGCTTTCCAGCACCGGATACTTCAATCTCCAGCTCTCGCGTTACTTCTTCGCGCAGCGCCAGGACGTGCAGGCCAAGACCTGGACCGACTACGAGCAGCCCAACGATATCGACGCGTTCCCCAACGATTCGCGCTCCTCGGATTACTTCTGGGACACGGGAGACGACAACGTGTGGGCCGACCGCCACACGAATACCATCTCGATGGTGGGATCGGTGGTGAAACGCCACCATCGCAACGAGATGGAAATGGGGTTAGAGCACAATTTCCAGAGCGTCCAGTACCTGACCATCCAGGATCCCTGGAAGTACGATCCCAGCGGCCTCGGCAGCGCCCACGATCTGTGGCTGGTGCATCCGTGGGTCGGCGATCTTTACGTGCGCGACCGGCTCGAATACGAAGGCTTCACGGCGAACTTCGGGCTGCGCGCGGACTACTGGTTCATGGGCCGCGAGGTGGAGGCGGCGATCGCGGACACTTCGAATCGGAACGTGACGCCTGCGCTGCGCGACGAATTCTACAACGACACCCGCGCGTTCTTCGGCCGTCGCTACAAGCTGCGCTGGTCGCCTCGCATCATCGTGGCCCACCCGATCACCGAGAACAGCAGCTTCTTCTTCAACTACGGAATTTTCACTCAGATTCCCTCGTATCAGTTCGTGTACTCCAAGCTCACGTCAGTCTCGAGCGAGTCCTATCCCAAACTCGGCAACCCCAACCTGAATCCCGAGGTCTCGATCAATTACGAGCTGGGCGCCAAGCATCAGTTCACGCGGGGCTCGGCCGCGAACCTGACGTTCTTCGTCAAGGACACCTACGATTATCCCGACGCCGTGACCTATCAGGTCCTCGAGAGCAGCAGCGCCTCGGGTCCCACCAACTACACCGCGTACCTCAATGGCAGTTTCGCGCGCTCCAAGGGCTTCGAGATCGAGATCGAGAAGCGCCGCACCCGCTTCTGGTCGGGGCGCGTCACCTACACGTTCTCGCAAACGCGCGGCAAGAGCAGCGATCCGAACGACCAACGCGCCTCGGTGCTGAACGGCGGCACGGCGAGCGAGACTCCCGTGACCGAGCACTTCGTGACCTGGAACCGTCCGCACAAGCTCGGCGTGAGCTTCGACATGCGTTTCGATCGCGAAGCGCCGGCCGGACTCGGATGGATGAAGCAGGCCGGGCTCAATCTGTACGTGCAGGGCGAGTCGGGCCGCGCCTACACGCCGCTCAAGGCGATCGGCGACAACCAGACCCGCGCGGTGGGCAACACCGATTCGCGCAACGCGCCGTTCCAGACGTTCACCGATCTCAAGTTCAATCGTTATTTCAAGACCTCGGCCGGCAAGCTCGATTTCAGCGTGGCGTGCAAGAACCTGTTCAGCACTCACAGCATCAACCGGGTGGACCCGGTGACCGGCCAGGGGCGCGTGTGGGGCGTGGGTTCGTATGACCCCGTGTACTTCCCCAACGTGCTCGACAATGATCCGTACGTGAAGAATCGGGACATCGACGACCCGTCGAACTACGGGCCGGGCGCCCAGTGGAGGCTGCAGTTCGATTATGACTTCTGATCCGCGTCGCCTCGCGCTGGCCCTGGGGCTCGCCGCCTCGCTGATGGCGGCGCCGCCGGCGCGCGCGCAGTTCTCGCTCGGCGATCAGCGCTCGGGCACGTCATCCGGCACGTTCCTCAAGATTGGCGTGGGTGCGCGGGCCGCGGCGCTCGGGGATGCGTTCGTCGCGGTGGCGAACGATCCGAGCGCGATCTTCTGGAATCCCGCGGGGCTCGCCTCCGAGCAGCGGCAGGAGCTGCAGCTGTCGCACGTCGACTGGCCGGCGGATGTGCGCTACGAGCACCTTGCCTGCGTGCTCCCGGTCAAGCGGATCGGAGGGTCGGTCGGCTTCCAGTTCGGCGTGCTGGGCACCCGGATCGACGAGACCACGGAGAGCAAGCCCTACGGCACCGGAAATTCGTTCGTGTATTCGGACGCGGTGGCGGGAGTGGCCTACGCGAGGCGGTGGACCGACAAGCTGCTGATCGGCGCCGGGCTCAAGTGGGTGCACGAGGATCTGGGCACCGACGTGGGTGGACCCTCGACCAGCGCGTGGCTGGTGGACCTCGGCTCGATCTACTACCTGGGCTACGGCAGCGTGCGCATCGCCACCTCGCTCACGAGCTTCGGCGCCCAGCTCAAGCCCTCGGGGACGTATGTTTCTCCCTACACCGGCGAGCAGCGCTCCTACGATGGCTTCGACCCGCCGACGGTGTTCCGCTACGGGCTGGCGTTTGAGCCGGTCGAGAATCCGCAGCAGCGGCTCACGGTCTCGATCGAGGCCAATCAGCCGGCCGACAATGCGCAGCAGTTGAAAACCGGGCTCGAATGGACCTGGCAGCGACGCCTCGCGTTGCGCGGCGGCTACAATTTCAACGCCGACGCGCTCAAGTACGCGGCCGGGGCGGGCCTCTATTTTTCGGTCGGGCAGACCCACGCTTCGCTCGATTACGCCTACACCGGCGCCGCGTCGCTGGGCGCGGTCAATCGTCTCTCGCTGGACATGAGGTTCTGATGGCGCGCGAACGGCGCACCCGGATCGTCGCGATCGCCGCGCTAGGCACGATCGCATCGATCGCCGCGATCGCCTCCGGGTGCGGCGGCAAGTTCACGCTCCCGACCGAGGTCCACGGCGCTCGCGTCATCCCGAGCGATGGCAGCTACCAGATGATCGCGACCTGGACCGGCATGGACGGCATCCAGGACATCCTGCTCACGCAGGGCACCGGCTCCCAGTTGTTCCTGCTGTTCAATACCGGCGGCAGCGGACTGGGAACGCGCGGACACGTGGCGCTCTATTCGCGCACCGCGAAGACCGGCGCTCCGGCCCCGTTCGGTCCGGACGCGTTCGCGCCGCTCAGCTCACTGTTCAACCCGGTCGCGATCTGTGCCGGAACCGCGCCGGCGCTCTCGCCTCCGCGCCGGCTCTACGTTCTCGATCAGGGCGATACGCTGCTCGCCCGCTCCGATCCCGCGACCGGCGCGCACGATCCCAAGTCCCGGATCTTCGATCTGTCCGCATACTGGCGCGTGCGCGAATTCCATCTTCTGGGCGGGGACACGGTCTCGACCTTCACCGACACCAGCCTCGCGTTTGTGCGGGGCGTCGCGGCCGACGAACAGGGGCTGGTGTACGTCGCCGGCATCGCGATCGCGTTTCTTCCGAACCCGTTCGATCCGCGGCTCGCCGAGCGCGTGTTCCGCCCCGTGATCTACCGCTACGCGCGCGGTCCGCGCTACCCGGGTGTAGATCCGCCCGACCACAACATGCCGGGCGCCGCGTGGCATCGCGACACCACGTGGTCGGTCGAAGGCAGCCCCGGGATCGGCACCGTCGGGGACGTCGGACAGATTGATTGGGCGAGCTACGCGGGCGGCTGGATTTACTCGACCGATCCCACGCAGGGCCAGCTGCAGCAATTGAGCCCCCTCCTCAGCAACACCCGCGGCTTTATCGTGAACGGAAGCGACGATCCGCCCTCGTTCGACAATCCGCTCGACGTGTCCGTGGATCTGCAGGGATTCGTGTACGTCGCCGACCGGGGAAATCATCGCGCCGAGCGCTACGACGCCTCGGGCGCGTGGGTCCAGCGCGTGGACGTCGAGCTGGACGCGTTCCAGCAGGCGCTGCAGAACCCCGTCACGCTCGCCGCGGACGACTCCCTGGTGTTCGTCGGGGATCCCACGCTGCGCGAAGTCGTCCGCTACCAGAGGCGCCGATGAGACGCAGGAACCGAATCCTGATGCTGGTGCTCGCGCTTGCCGCGGCTTGGGTTTCGCACGCGCGGGCGGCCGAGGAACATGCCCAGACCCTGCCGCCGTTTTCCATTCAGGCGGTGACGGATTCGATCGCCTACAAGATCTACGAGACGAGCAACAACCAGGTGGGCGTGACGCTCACGAATTACGGCTTCATGGGCAACAATTTCACCTCGCGCAAGCCTTCGCTCGAGTACCCGCTCGGCACCGGCTACGAGCACATGGTGCGCGGGGGACTGTGGATCGGCGCCCATGCGATCGACGACTTCGGGCCGTTCATCGGGGTCACGACCGCCACGGTGGACGGGTCCCAGGGTGGAGCGACCGCGAGCGCGACCGAATACACGCCGGCCACCAACGACTTCCGCTACCGATCCACGCTCCCGAAGAATCCCGCCTATCGCCCCGGGGTTCACGCGGTCAGCGAGCAGGACGTGATCTCGCTTTACAGCGACGTGCCGTCCAAGCGCTCCGACAACAACAGCGAAAATCACCGGCCCATGCACCTGCTGGTGCGGCAGGAGAACTACATGTGGTCGTTCGCCGACTTCCAGCACGCGGTGGTCTTCCACTACGTGATCACGAACAACGGGCCGCCGCTCAAGAACCTGTGGGTCGGTCTCTATTCCGAACTTGCGAGCGGCCCCAAGAATTCCTATTCGAGCTGGCCGCCGTCCGGCGCCTTCAGCACCATCGGCGGCTGGTACAGCAAGAAACTGCTCGCGTATGAAGACTCGCTGCGCCTGTTCCGCGAGCACTACTGTTTCGGCCTGCCGGTCCCGAACGGATGCATCTTCGAGCGCGTGCCGGAGTGGATCGGCATCAAGGTGCTCGGGGTCAAGCCCGGCAACCTCGCGGACACCAGCGACAAGAAGGTCACGCTGTCGGCGTGGCGCTACAGCCCGGGCAGCTCGCTTCGCGACCAGGACATCGAACGCTACCCGCTCATGAGCGCGGGGACCATTTCGACGCTGCAGGGCGACTCGCTTCAGCCGCAGAGCGGCGACCCGGTCGAGCTGAACTCGGTGGGACCGTTCGCCGAGGTGGATCCCGGCGACAGCGTCAGCGTGGATTTCGCGATCGTGGGCGGGGCGCAACCCAGCGAGATCGAGCGTCACGCCCGCGTGATTCAACACGCTTTCGACCTCGACTACGTGGTCCCGGTGCCGCCGCCTTCGCCCTCGCTCCACGTGGTCGCGCGCCAGAACGCGCTGGATCTCTACTGGGACGATGCGCCGGAATTCTTCGAGGATCCGACCAGCCCGTTGCCCCGAGATTTCGAGGGTTATCGGGTCTACATCGGGGAGGATCTTCCCGGTGTCGAATCCAGCCGTGTCGATCTGCATCGCATCGCGGAGTTTGATCTCGTGGATCCGCCGCACGACACCACGGGATTCAACACCGGCATGTCCGCGGTCCGGCTCGCGACGCCGGCCGTATTCGACGGCGTCACGTATCACTATCGCTACACGATTCCGTCGCTGCGGGACGGCTTCAAGTACTTCGTCGCGGTGACTTCGTACGACCTGGGAAACCGCGAAATCGAATCGCTCGAGAGCGGCACGACGCAGAACAACACGCTCGCGATTCCGGGCGCGGCGCCGGGCGAGGTGCCGGGCGGGCCGATCGTGTTCCCGAATCCCTATCGTGTCGAAGCGCGCTGGGATCAGGGCTCGAACGTGCGCGACCACTACCTGTGGTTCACGCGGCTGCCGGAGCGTTGCACGCTCAAGATCTTCACGCTCTCGGGTGACCTGGTGTTCGAGACCGATTTTGATGGACGCACGTACCACGGCGAGGGTGCGCGCGGGGTTTATGACCCGAACCGGGAGATTGACGTGAGCCCGCCCACGCTGTCGGGCACCACCTACGCATGGAACCTGATCACGAAGCGCGGACAGGCCGCGGCCACCGGGCTCTACCTGTATTCGGTCGAGGACAAGGCCACCGGCAAACGGACGGTCAGCAAGTTCCTGATCGTGAAGTCGGACCGGGAGAACTTCTGATGACGCTCGCGCTCCCGATCAAGGTCCCGGCGCCGCGCCCGGGAGCGTCCCGGAAAGTTGCGGCGCTGGCCGGCGCGGCTCTGGCGCTGATGCTCGCGCTTGCCGGCTGCTCGCCGCGCAGGGTGATGGTGGGGGATCTGCCGCCCGAGACCTCGCTGTTCGTCCAGTTTCCGAGCGATACCGTCAATCACACCGTCAATCACATGGTGCACCTTTACTGGTACGGCAGCGACATCGACGGTGAGGTGGTCGGATTCGAGGCGCGACTGCTGAATCCCGCCGCTCCCACCGACACCCAGTGGGCGTTCACAGAGCGGCGGGACTCGCTTCTCACCGTGTACACGCCGGCCGGATCCACGAGCCCGGTGTTCGAGGTGCGCTCGATCGACGACCGGGGTCAGCGCGATCCCACGCCGGCCCGGCAGAAGTTCGACTTCAGCAACCATCCCGCGGTGGTCACGATCGCTTCGCGCCTGCACTCGACCGACACCACGTTCGCGTCGGTGACGGTCAACTGGAGCGTGCAGGATGCCGACGGCGACGCGAGCAAGATCAAGTACTTCGTTTATTTTGACAGTGCCGGCGTGCGCCCCGCGAGCCACGCGACGGCGCTCCAGTTGACCGTCACCGGGCTCACGCTGCCGAGCGCGTATTTCAAGGAGGCGGGCGTCTACACGTCCCGCCTGCGCACGCTCTACGTGCAGGCACTGGATGACGGCGGACTTCTGGGGGCGCCGGACAGCATGAAATGGTTCGTGCGCGCGCCGGTGACCGGATCGCACGCGCGGCTGCTCGTCATCGACGACTATCCATCGACCCAGCCCGCGAACTTTACGTTCGACACGCTGTACTCGAACGCGGCGATCCGCAATCTGCCGGCCGGGACGTTCTCGATTCTGCGCCTCGAATTCACCCAGCCGTTCCGATCCAGCGCCGACCTCGAACAGACCTTCAAGCTGTTCGACGCCGTGCTGTGGTACCGCGGACAGCGCACGGATTATTCGAGGCTGCTCCAGTCGTATCAGGACGGGGTCGGGGCGTATCTCGATGCGGGCGGCAAGTTCTACGTGGACGGTCTCTATCTGGTCGACGGCCTGCGCACGCCCGGCTCCTTCGATCACAACTTC
>JACOSU010000136.1 GCA_016178685.1 Candidatus Eiseniibacteriota bacterium
ATGACGCTCGACCTGTCGCGCGCGTTCGTGTCAGGATTTCACGGGGGCTCGAACGCCGAATACGTGGCGGTCGCTTCGCTGGTGCGCACGCTGGGGGCCAACCTGCCCGAAGTGAAGCGTGTGCTGCTGGTGTGCGACGGGGCGCCGATCGCGACGCTCGGCGGTCACCTGCCGCTCGACCAGCCGTTCGACGTCCAGGATTGGCCCTGAGGCCGCGCGTGCCCGTCCCCCGCGATTCGCGCGCGATCGGTGTCTTCGACTCGGGGTTAGGCGGCCTGACCGCGGTGCGCGAGCTGTGCCGCGCGCTGCCCGGCGAGTCGATCGTGTACTTCGGCGACACCGCGCGCCTGCCCTACGGCACCAAGTCGCGTGACACCGTCACGCGCTTCAGCCTCGAGATCGCCACGTTTCTGGTGCGCCGGAACATCAAGTGCCTGCTGGTCGCGTGCAACACCGCGTCGTCGTACGCGCTCGAATCGCTCGAGCGCCGCCTCGAGGTGCCGGTCGTGGGCGTGATCGAACCGGCGGCGCGCGCGGCGGTGGCGCAGAGCCTGCACGGCCGGATCGGCGTGCTCGGCACGCCCGCCACCGTTGCGAGCCGCGCCTACCCCGATGCGATCGCGAAGCTCGCGCCCGGAGCGTCGGTGATCTCTAGCGCCTGCCCGCTGTTCGTTCCCTTGATCGAAGAGGGCTGGATCGATCACCCGGTATTGCGCGAGATCGCGACCGAGTACCTGATCGAAGTGCGCGCGGCACGGCTCGAGAGCCTGATTCTGGGCTGCACGCATTATCCGCTGATCGCCCCGCTGCTCCACGATCTGCTGGGGGAGGGCGTTCAGCTGGTGGACTCGGGCGCCGAAGCGGCGCGTGCCACCGCCCTGCTGCTGCGCGAGCGCGGCCAGCTCGCGGCCGGGCCGGCGCGGCATCAGTTCTTCCTGAGCGACGAGCGCATTCACTTCCAGCGCATTGCCGAGAGCTTCCTGGGGCACGAGCTGCCCGCCATCACCGTCGTCGACCAGACCGACCTGCCGTGGTTCGAGCGCCCGATGGCCATTCGCGAAAGCGGCGCATGACCTGGATCCCGAGGAGGAAGCCGTGACACGCAAGCCGCAGCCGATTCGTGAACGCGAAGCGCGGGAATCCGCGCCCGCGACGCTGATGCGCGACCGCGGCCGCGATCCCGCCGCCGCGCGTCCGCTCAAGATCGAGCGCGGCGTGATCCCCCATGCCGAGGGCTCGGCCATGATCTCGATGGGGCGCACGCGCGTGCTGTGCACCGCGACCGTCGAGGATCGCACCCCGAACTGGATGCGCGGGCAGGGCCGCGGGTGGGTGACCGCGGAATATGGCATGCTGCCTCGCGCGACCGGCGAGCGCACGCCGCGCTCGAGCCAGACCGGCGGCCGCGCGCAGGAGATCCAGCGCCTGATCGGCCGCTCGTTGCGCGCCGTCACCGACCTCGCGTCGTTCGGAGAGCGCACGGTGATCCTCGACTGCGACGTGATCGAGGCCGACGGAGGCACGCGCACCGCGTCCATCAACGGCGCGCTGGTGGCGCTGCACGATGCTTTCGTCACGCTCTCGAACCGTGGGCACCTCTCGAAGGCGCCGTTTCGCGACACCGTGGCCGCGATCTCGGTCGGCATCGTCGAGGGCGTGCCGTGCCTCGATCTCGATTATCGCGAGGATTCGAGCGCGCACGTCGACATGAACGTCGTCATGACCGGAAGCGGCCGGTTCATCGAGCTGCAGGGCACCGGCGAGAGCGCGACGTTCAGCGAGATCGAGCTGAGACAACTGATCCGGCTCGCGCGCCGCGGCATCCGGCGCGTGATCGCGATCCAGCGGCGCCTGCTCGGGAACTCCGGGCTGCTGTCCGCCCATCCCGCCACCTGATGCGCCATTCGGACCATCCAGCGGTCACCGCCGTGAATGAGCACGGCGGAGACCTCGGCTTTCCGTCGGGCGTGAGGATTTGTCCCGATACCCGGGCCCCCGGAAGCCTGTTGGATTTTTCATATGCGCCTGCCGCTTCTGCGCTAATATGCCGTCCGCGCGGACCTGCCGCCCAATCCAGGAATCAGCGAGTCGATTCTCTACCCCCCGAGGAGATCGTGCTATGCGTCGCCGCGCTCTGTGGTGCCTGACCCTCACGGGCCTGCTCGGCCTTGTGGCCTGGGTCGCTCCCGCCTCCGCCCTCGTTGTGCAAATCACCAGCAGCGTCGCGGCCAACACTTCATGGGGTCCATCCGGGTCGGGAGCTGCGATCCAGGGGGACGTGTTCTGGGTGCGCAACACGATTTCCGTGAACGGTGGCGTCACGCTCACGCTCTATCCCGGGACCGTCGTCAAGTTCGATCCTTGCGTGGTGCTGTACGTGAGCGGCAGCCTGCAGGCGAACGGACAAGGCGGCAACCAGATCCAACTCACGTCCATCCGCGATGACACGCAGGGTGGGGATACCAATGGCGACGGCAACAACACGGTGCCCGCGCCGTCGGATTGGGGCGGGATCACGATCGCCAGCATGACGCCCGACTCGAGCCGATTCGTGTTCTGCAATGTCGGTTTCGCCGGGTGCTACCAGCGCGGGGCGCTGCAGTTCCTTTCCGGGATCTCGGGCGCGGTCACCGACTGCACGATCCGACGTTCCTACACCGGCCTCGAGTGCCAGGGGAATTCCTCGCCCGTGCTGGTGGGCACCAGCATCCAGACCTCCACGCTGACTCCCATCATCGTGGATTTCACCTCGACTCCCGCGATCTCCAATCTCGCCTTCTCGGGCGGAGACAATGGCTACGACGCCTTTGGCCTCCGGGGCGGCACGCTCAACACGACCGCGACCCTGACCAAGCGCGGCGCAACCGTCGGCGTGAACCCGATCAGCAACGTGACCTATGTGCTTCTCAACAGCCTCACCATCAATTCGCCGGGCAGCCTCACGATCAGTCCCGGCGTCGTGATCAAGCCGCTCGGCCAGGGGCTCTACGTCAACGGCGGCGGCAATCTCACGATGAACGGGACGGTCACGGATACCGTCACGGTGACCTCCATCAACGACGACAACTTCGGCCAGCCGCGCGACACGAACAACAACGGCTCCATCACGCATCCGGGCCCTGGCGACTGGGACCGCATCGTCTTCGCCCAGGGCGCCACCGGTTCGCTCCAGTACTGCAGGCTCAAGTTCGGCACGAACTACGGCAACTACGGCCTCGTGGACATGACGAATCAGAGCATCGGGATCTCGAACACGCTGCTGAGCGACGCCGCGCACGGAGTCGTGGTCCACGGGACTGGCTCGCCACCCCTCAACACCGTCGCGATCAACAACATGACCTCGACGCCAATCCTGATGTCGGTGTCGGCCACGCCCATTTTCACCGGCATCACGTTCCAGACCAACAAGATCACCGCGCTCGGAATCATCGGAGAGCAGATCGGTGTCAACTCCCACCTGACCCAGCGGACCATCGCCGGATTTGCCGACATCACCTACTACCTGATGAACGGGATGCTGGAGATGCTGAATCCCGCGGTGCTCACCATTGATCCCGGCGTGGTGTTGAAGTTCCAACTCGATGGCTCAGGGCTCATCATCGACGGCGGCCTGATCGCAAACGGAAACGTCTCGAACCCGATCGTCTTTACCTCGGAGCGCGACGACCTCTGGGGCAATCCCGGGGACACCAACGGCGACGGTTCGAGCACGGCGCCCGCCACCGCCGACTGGGTTTACATCCATTTCACCAGCACGGCCGTCAACGCCCAGTGCCAGATGAGCTAC
>JACOSU010000137.1 GCA_016178685.1 Candidatus Eiseniibacteriota bacterium
ATCTCGCGCGCCATGCCGAGCTTCGCGTGCGGCCCGGCATGGAGCGCCTGCCGCCCCAGCGCGACTGCCAGCCACACGTGGCTCACCGAACTGTCGGGCGCGACCTCGACCGCGGTGCGAGCGTGCGCGACCGCCGAGGCCGCGAGGCGGTCGCGTGTGTCGCCCTTTTCGGATTCGGATTGTTCCGATTCCGCGCGCGTGAGATGGCTCAGCGCGCGCAGATCGCGCGGGGATTCCTTGAGCGCCTCGGAGTAATGCGCGATCGCCTCGTTCAGCTGGCGGTTCGCGTACGCGCTGTCGCCGCGCGCGACGGGCTCCGCGGAATCGGCCGCGGCGGACACGATGAAGCCGGCCACCGCAGAGCCCAGCATCACGGCGGCTGCCGCGGCTCGCGGACAAATCCTGCGACGTCCCGTCGCCATGCGTCGCCTCCCTCTTATGCCCCGCTACTCGTGGCGCAGCGACTTTCCCGCACCGCCCGCGACGTTGTCAATGATGCGAAGGGTATGAGTCAGGGGGTTCGCACCGGTTCCTTGTCCGCATCCGGCTTGAGCGCCGTCATCATCACGGCTTTGACGCCGTAGGCCTCGGCCGAGTTCTGCGTCGACTCCTTGCGGAATCGAAACCGCGGGACGACGGCGGATCGCACGCGAGTGAAGCCGGTCTCCTCGAGCAGCCGGAACATCTCTCCCTCCGGGAGAGCGCCTCCAATTCAACTGGCCCAGAGCTTGGGATCGTTGACGATCGACTGAGAGAGCTGTTTGGCGCTCACGATGTCGGTAATCGAAATCCGACCTCCCGGCCGCAGCACGCGAAAGATCTCCTCGATGACCCGGCGCTTGCGGAAGGACAGGTTGATCACTCCATTGGAGATCACGACGTCCACCGAGTCCGCGGGCGCCGGGATGTCCTCCATGCGCCCCACCTGACATTCCATCCGGGCCCCGGTCGCCGCCGCGTGCGCCTGGGCCTTGAGGCACATCGCCGGATTGAGATCGACTCCGATGACCTTGCCGTTCGGGCCCACGCTCCAGGAAGCGATGATCGCGTCGAGTCCGGCACCGCTGCCGAGATCGAGCACCGTCTCTCCCGCCTTGAGATCACTACGTTCGTGCGGATTTCCGACCCCGGCGAACGAGGCGACGGCATCCGCGGGCGCGCGGCCGAGCCACTCGGGCGCGTAGCCGAACAGCTCTGCCGCTTCGCGCCCGTGGAAGAAGTGGAACGTGCCTTTCGGATTGTCGGCGACTTCCTGGTACATGCGGACGATTTCATCCTTGAGCACTGCTTCCAGAGAGGCCTGTGCCTCGGCGGTGTCCGTCATTTCGAGACTCCTTCAAGTGTAATCACGAGAAACCCGGACCATACACGACAGATCATCCGAGTCGGGTCGGGCGAAGTCAATTCGCCGGTCCCCGTTGAAGAACGCGCGGAAGGGCATGGGGACGGGCTTGGTTTTCTCAATGGAGCCGTCCATGGTGCGGAGGGAGGATGTGACTGCGGACGGGCTCCCGCGGTATCCCCGTCCTTGGTGCGGACCAAGGATAGGGCGGCAAGCTGGCCGCAAGGAAACGGGTTCGGTTTTGTTCTTGTGGCGCACGGATCCCGGGTGCTATCGCTTGCCTCTCTTCGCACCGCCCCCAGAGGACGGCGCGACTCGGCCAGGAGGCCGGAATGTCCGCTACGCTGATCGGGATCTTTCTCGAGACCGTCTCGCGCTACCGCAAGAGCGCGCAGTTCATGCGCAAGGCGGCGGGGCGCTGGGACGCGGTCTCGGCCGAGCGTGCGCTCGGCGATGTCGAGCGGTTCGGGCTCGGACTTCAGGACCTCGGGATCCGGCGCGGCGACCACGTGGCGCTGCTCTCCGAGACCCGTTACGAGTGGCCGATCGCGGATCTCGCGATTCTCGGGCTCGGCGCGATCAATGTGCCGATCTACCCCACGCTCACCGCCCCCCAGTGCCGCTACATCCTCGAGAATTCCGAAGCCACCACCGCGATCGTGTCGAACGCGGCGCAGCTCGAGAAGCTACACGCGGTCGCCGGATCGCTGCCGGCGCTGCGCACGCTGATCTCGATCGATCCGTCGCCGCTCGATCACCCGCGAGACGTGTCGTGGGAGGCGGTGGCGCGGCGTGGAAGCGAGCGCATGGCGCGCGATCCGCAGGCGTTTCGTTCCGAAGCGGCGCGGGTTAAGCCCCGCGATGTCGCGACCATCATCTACACCTCGGGCACCACCGGAGAGCCGAAAGGCGCGATCCTGACCCACGGCAACATCGCTTCGAACGTCGCATCGTGCCTCGAGGTCATGTCGCTGCTGCCGACCGACACCTCGCTGTCGTTCCTGCCGCTGTGCCACATCCTCGAGCGCATGGCCGGGCTCTACGCCATGCTCGCCGCGGGCGTCACGATCGCGTACGCCGAGAACCTCGAGACGGTGGCGGCGAACGCGGTCGAGGTGCGGCCCACGATCCTGACCGGCGTGCCGCGTTTCTACGAAAAGGTCTATGCGCGCGTGATGGAGAACGCGCTCGCTCAACCGCCGCTCAGGCGCCGCCTGTTCTTCTGGGCGTTGCGCGGCGCCACCGCCGCGGCCCGCGCGCGGCTCGCCGAAGAACACGTCCCGCCGTGGACCGCGCTCCATGCCCGTATCGCCGACCGGCTGGCGGGCGCGCGCGTTCGCGATCGGGTCGGCGGTCGGCTGCGCTACTGCATCTCGGGCGGAGCGCCGCTCTCCGCCAAAGTGATGGAGTTTTTCTTCGCGGTCGGCATCCCGATCGTCGAGGGCTACGGATTGACCGAGACCTCGCCGGTGATCTGCTTGAACCGCCTCGGACGAGAGACGCCTGGCTCGGTGGGCCCTCCGATTCCGGGCGTCGAAGTGCGGATCGGCGAGGGCGGCGAGATCCTGACGCGCGGACCGCACGTGATGCAGGGCTACTTCAAGAACGAGGCGGCCACGCGCGCGGCGCTCACGGACGGCTGGTTCCACACCGGCGACGTGGGCCGCATCGATGAGCGCGGCCGGCTCTTCATCACCGACCGCATCAAGGACCTGCTGGTCACGGCCGGCGGCAAGAAGGTGGCGCCGCAGCCGCTCGAGGCAAAGCTCAAGACCAGCAAGTGGGTTTCCGAAGCGGTGCTGGTGGGCGACCGGCGCCCGTGCGTGATGGGACTGCTGGTGCCGAACTTCGCCTCGCTCGAAGCCGAGGCGCGCGCACGCGGCTGGGCGACGGATTCGCGGGAGGACCTGGTGCTGCGCCCCGAGGCGCTGGCGCTCTATCAGCCGTTGATCGATTCGCTGAACGAGGGCCTCGCGCCGTTCGAGCGGATCAAGTCGTTCGCGCTCCTGCCCCGCGAATTGAGCGCCGATGCGGACGAGCTGACGCCGACCCTCAAGGTGAAGCGGCGGATCGTCAACCAGCACTTCGCCCGGATCATCGAAGACCTCTACACGCACTCGTTCGCGGCGACGGGGACGCCCGCGAGCGCATGAGATGCCCGATCCCTGCCCGCGGGAGATTCCTGTCGTGAGAAGGAACTGGAGGTGGTTCGCGGCCGCGATCGCCCTCGCGTCCCTGACGCCGGCCCTCGCGTGCGCCGCCGGGTACGCGATCTTCGAGCAGGGCGCCGGAGCGCTCGGCATGGCGGGCGCGGCCACCGCATCGGTCAACGACGCGTCCGCGATGTTCTTCAATCCCGCCGCGATCACGAGGCTGACCGGCACGCGCGTGCTGGCAGGCGGCAACGTGCTGGGTCCCGTCACGAGTTTCGCGGGGGTCAATCCCTACCCGGGTTACGGCGTCACGGAAGAGATGGAGCACAAGTATTTCTTCCCACCCACGATCTACGTGACGCACCGCTGCTCGAACGCGTGGGCGGTGGGCGCCGCGTTCAACGTGCCGTTCGGCCTCGGCGTAGATTGGAAGAACCACGACAGGTTCACCGGCCGCTACATTGTGACGGACGCGAAACTCAATGCCTACAACCTGAGCCTCGATGCGGCGTACGCGGTCAATCCGAAGCTGAGCGTGGCGCTCGGGCCCGATTTCATGGTCGCGACCGTCGAACTCAACAACCGCCTTCTGGCGATCGTGCCGGGCGGGGGCGGCGCGCAGGTGGACGTCGCGAGGTCGTCGCTCGAAGGCGACAACACCTCCGGCTGGGGCTGGAACGCGGCGCTCACGTGTGATCCGGATCCGAAGTGGAAGCTGGGCGCGCGCTACCGCAGCCGCGTCGTCGTCCATGAAGACGGCACCGCGACGTTCACCCAGATTCCGACCGGCAACGCCTCGTTCGACGCGCTGGTGGCCGCGAACTTGCCGCCGAATCAGGGCGTGAGCACGGTGCTGCGCTTCCCGGCGCTGTGATCGGCGGGCGTGGCGTGGTCGCCGAAGCCCGAGTGGACGCTGGAGGGCGATCTCAATTTCGTCGAGTGGTCGGCGTTCAGCGATCTGCCGGTCTATTTTCACCAGACCCCGGCGAACAATCGGACCATCGTCCAGGACTACCACGATTCATGGCAGGTGCGGCTCGGCGCCGAACATCGCTTGAAGTGCAGCTCCTACCGGTTCGGCTGGTACTTCGACCAGGCCGCGGCGCCCACCGAATCGGTGAGCCCGCTGCTGCCCGACGCCGACCGCAACGGGCCCTCGATCGGCTTCGGCATGCCGTTCGCCGACCGGTGGACGTTCAACGCCTATTACCTGGCGCTGTTCGTCTCGCAACGCAGCACCGACGGCGTCAACCGCGACGGCTATGACGGCACCTACAAGTCCTTCGTCAACCTGGCCGGCCTGAGCTTCGAGGTCCGCTGGTAGGCGGCCTCTTCCGGAGAACTCCGACATGAATTCGGCGCATCGCAGTTTCATGGCCCTCGGCGCAGCCACGCTGACGCTCGCGGGCTGCGGCAAAATCTCGCCCATATCGGCTCCCGCGCTGCGGAGCGGGAGCGCCGACTTCAGCGTGGTCGCGGCGATGGGCACCAGCATCTCGACCGGATACCAGTCGGGCGGTGTGGTGGACAATCACCAGGACAAATCGTTTCCCGATCTATTCGCGAATCACGTGGGCGCGTCGTCGTTCACGATTCCGAGCATCAGCGCCGACGGTATTCCGCCGCTGCTCCAGATCGTGTCACTCAACCCGCTCGTCATCAACAACACCGGGCGCCCGCTTGGAGCGCCCACGAACTTCGCGCAGCCTTCGGCCTATCACAACATGGCGATCCCGGGGGCTTTGCTGTTCGACGTAGCCGACAGCTCGGCCTACCACACGTCGCCCAATCCGGTCGGTCGCACGAATTTCACGTACTTCACGCTGATTCAGCGCAGCCGCGGCACGATTCTCGAGCAGGTCGCGAGCCGCGCTCCCACATTCATTACGTTCGAGTACGGCGCAAACGAGGCGCTCGGCTACGCCACCAGCGGTGGCGCGATTGCCCTGTTTCCGTCGGCTACGTTCGCCGCGCTGCTGACGGGTACGCTGAACGGACTGCAGGCGCTGATCCCGGGCGCGAAGGTCGCGATGTTCAACGTCCCCGACGTCACGAGCATTCCATTCTTCACCACGTTTCCACCCTACGTACTGGATGCGAGTGGAAATCCTGTGTTCGTGGGCGGCGTGCCGCTCACCCTGATCGGCCACGAGGGCGCCGGTGACGCGCCGCTCGGCCCCGGTGATCTGGTGCTGCTCACGGCCGCCAGCGCGCTCGCGGCCGGCGACGGATTTCCGATCGGCCAGTATTCGTACCTGACCGGCGCCCCCGGGACCGGGGTCGCGCTCGAGAATTCGAAGGTGCTCTCGGCCGGCGAGGTGACGACGGTTCAGACTGCGATCTCAGCCTACAACGCCGCAATCGCGAGCGAGGCCACGACGCGTGGCCTTGCGCTGGTGGACCTGAACGCGCTGCTGCGCCAGGCCGCGACGGTCGGCCTCGAGTACCGGGGGTCGACCTACACCAGCGCGTTCCTGACCGGCGGGCTGTTCAGTCTGGATGGCGTCCACCCCAACGATTTCGCGCACGGCATCCTGTGCAACGCGCTGATCGCCGCGGTCAATCGCCAATTCGGATCGAACATCGCGCCGCTCGATCTGTCCACGGTCGCCACCTTCAGCTCGTCGCGCGCGCGTCCGTCGGGCGGGGGGCCCGTGCTGCCGTGGATCCGCAATGAGGACGAGGGACTCGCGCAGTTGTTCCCATGGAAGAAGGCGCCGGCGCTCTAGGCGCTCAGCGCGATGCCGGCCCGCCGGCGTTGAGGCGCGCACTGCGGGGCGAATCCTGTCACTCGACGATCAGCCGATCCGGACGACGTTCGCGGCCTGCGGGCCGCGCTCTCCCGGAACGACTTCGAATTCGACGCGCTCGCCTTCATGCAGCGCCTTGAAGCCCTCGCCCTGAATGGCGCTGAAGTGGACGAACAGCTCCGCGCCGGAATCGTCCTGGATGAATCCGAAGCCTTTCGACTCGTTGAACCACTTGACCGAGCCCTGCGTGCGCACTCCGTCGCCCGAGCCCGTGCCGGGACTGCGCGGCGCGCTCGCGCGCGGACCGGAGCTTTCTCGGCGCGCGGCCGGCGCACCGCCCCGCGCCCCGGATGACTCGCGGTACGGTCCCGGCGCTCAGCCGCGCCCGCCAGGCGAATCCCGGCGCGGCCCCGGCGCTCCCGCACGCGGTCCGGACCCGGGGCGATCGCCACGCAGGGTACTGAAGCAGTCGCGGCAGTAGACCGGGCGCACGCCGGTCGGGACGAACGGCACCAGGGTCTCGGCGCCGCAGTTCGAGCACACGGTGGCGTGCATTTCCTTCGATCCGCCTCCCGCCGAAGATGCGCGCGAAGAGCCGGCTCCCCTGGGTCCCGCGCTGGATCCGCGCTCGCCCTTGCGCTTTTCGCGGCAGCTCTTGCAACGCGTGGGCGCGTTGGTCAGTCCTTTTTCCTGGTAGAACGCCTGCTCTCCGGCGGTGAAGATGAATTCTTCGCCGCAATCCACACAGGTGATGCTCCGATCTTCGCCGTTAGCCATGGGTCGTGGACGAGCCTCCCCGGAAACAACAGGACGATCCTCTCGTGGGCGGGACAACAATGCCCCGGCAGGGGGGGCCCGCCGGGGCGACACCAGGAGCGGGACGTGGAGCCCGATTGAGACGGAAGACGACCTGAAAACGATTCCCGGAAATCACGGATGACCACGCTCGCCCGGTGGATTCCACGCGCATGAACAGGACCCGAAAAGTATGGCCCTCCCGCCGCGCCAGTGTCAACGGGAACGCGGGCGCCGCGTAGGCGGGGCGCACAGGGCCCGCAGGATCTCGGCCATGGTGATCACGTCCAGCAAGTTGTGGTGGAAGACCGGCACCAGCCGCCACGGGTCGCCGCTTTTCACATAATCGTGGTAGAGCCCCGGAACCTCTTCGCCCGGCACATCGCCCGACCTGCGCCTGCGACACACGTGCCGCTCGAGCGTCTGCAGCCGGCAGTCGGGCAGCTCCCGTTTCCAGCGTCTTCGCGACAGGTGGAGCAGGTCGAGGTGCGCCGGCGGCAGGCGCAGGCTCACGCCGTGAAGCGCGGCTCGGTTCATGAGGAACGGCGCGTCGTACGACTTGCCGTTGAACGTCACGAGTGCCTCAAAGGGTCGCACCGACTGATCGAGTGCGCGCAACAGCGTCGCCTCTTCGCCGTAGTGGCGCGCGAAGTACTGCCTCAGCACGAAGTCCTCGCCGCTCCAGTGCATGGTGCCCGCCAGAAACACCGGGCTGGAAGAGAGCCCCCCGGTTTCGAGATCGAGAAACAGCGCGCGCTCCAGCCCGATCCCGGCGAGCCATTCCAGCTCCGGAAGATCCGTGGGCGGCGCATCGAGGAGTCCCCAGTGCGACCGCCGACGCTCGATGTCGGATCGAAGGCGTTCATGCACGTACACCGCGCCGCGATCATCACGCCACTCACCGCCCGGCAGGAACGCTTCGACCCCTTCGGCCACTGGCGCAGGCGATAGGATGGCGGCGTCCGTCGTCGACTCCGGCGTGCGCACGGCGGCGTCCGAAGCTTGCGCGGACGCCGCCGTTCCATCGCCGAGGCGACGCGCGCGAGTGAGCGAACTCAAACGATTGCGGAGGACATCCGATTTCGGCACGATCAACTCTGCTCGAGCCAGTGTTGGAGCAGCGCGCGCGAGGCTTCCTTGCCGGGGATGTCGCGGGCTCGGCCGAGATCGGGATCCTGCTGTTGAGCGACGTGCAGGAGTGGAATGCCGACGCACGCCGGGCAGCCGTTCTCGCAGGCGCAGGCTTCGAGGTGATCGAGCGCGGCCTGCGCGATCTCATCGAGCCTCGCGTAGCCCTGTTCGGCGAAGCCGAGGCCCCCCGGATAGCGGTCGAACATGAACAGCGCGGGCCGCCCGAGGTTTGAGGAATCGATGCTGCCCCCCAGGTCGAACGGATCGCACATGCTCAGCATCGCGAGCAGCGTGAGGAACAGATTGCGCACGCCGCTCATGCCTTCGATCGGGCTCAGCCCCCGCCGCTCAAGCGCGCGCCACGCGGCCTCCGAGGGCGCGAACCAGAACCCGCTGGTCTCGAGCGTGAGGCGCGGAAGCGCGAGCGGGTGGTAGCCGATCGAATCCAGCGAGCGAAACCGGATCTTCTTCATCGCCACGGTCTGCCACGCGTACGTGAGCTCTCCAAAGCGCAGCGACTCGCCGCGCCACTCGCGCCGCATCCGCTCGCCGCGGATCTGGATGTGCGTCTCGAGCACCGGCTGCGTGTAGTAGTCCACGTCGCGCGGCTCCACGTACGCCACCTTCTGCTCGAGGTCCAGCTCGCGCACGAAATGCGTCTGCCCGTCGTGCAGGTAGATCGCCTCGGGATAGAGCAGCTCGAGCGCGCTGATCGCGTCCACGTTTCCGATCACCGCGTTCGCTCGTTTTGCGTCCAGGATGGTGTAGGTGTCGCCCGAGATCGTGCGCAGGCTCACCTTCGCGGCGGGGAAATCCGGACTTGCCCAGTACGAGCGGCCATCGATGGTGCGGGTTTCGCCCGCTTCCTCGAGCGCCGCGAGAATCGCTTCGCACTGGGGGCCGAACGCCGCGTGATCTTCGCTCGCCAGCGGCAGCTCGTGCGCGGCGCACGCCAGTTGCTGTGAGAGAATGTAGGGATTGTGCGGATCGATGATCGCGGCCTCGGGCGAGCGGCCGAAGAAGTAGTCGGGGTGGCGCATCAGGTACTGGTCTACGGTCTCGTTGTAGGCGACCAGCACCGCGAGCGCCGGCGAACCCTTGCGGCCCGCGCGCCCGGCCTGCTGCCACAGGCTCGCAAGCGTGGGCGGAGCGCCGACGATCACCACCGCGTCGATTCCGCCGATATCCACTCCCATCTCTAGCTCGTTGGTGCTCACCACTCCGCGCAGCTCCCCGTAGAACAGTTCCTGCTCGATCGCGCGCCG
>JACOSU010000138.1 GCA_016178685.1 Candidatus Eiseniibacteriota bacterium
GACGCGGCGGTGTGATGCAACAGCGTGAAGACCACCGCACCGACGAGAGCACCGTGCAGCCGCCCTGCTCCGCCCAGAATCAGCATCACCAGTGCCTCGGCCGAAAGCGCGAACGACAAGCTGTCGAGACCGACGATCGCGTTCGTCTGCGCGGACAGGGCTCCTGCTGCGCCGGCCAAGCCGCCGGCCAGCGTGTACATCGCGAGCAGCCGGCGTACCACGGGCGTTCCCAACGCGGCCATGCGCGCGCGGTTTTCATGGATGCCGCGCACCGCCAGGCCGAACGGAGAGTCGACCACCCGGCGCGGTTCCCCCGCCCGAGGAGCGGCGCCAGGAAGAGCGCCGCGGGAGGGAGCGGCGAGGTCGTGACGGTCGCCCGCGCGACGATCGCCCCCGCGAAGAACGTGCTCGCGAGGAGCGTCCCCACGACGAGCTGGCGCGGGGAGACGAACGGCGCGAGGGGCGCGAGATGGACCGGCGTCGCGACGAGCCGGGTGTGACGGCTCGCCCGGCGGCGCCGATCGAGGCCTCCGCGACCGCGCCACTCTCGCGGGAAGCGATCGGTGGCGACGGACTGCCTCGCGACGAATCACGCCGCCCGCGCCGTCGCGGGCGCCGCGGCGGGCGGGGCCGTGGAGGTGAGGGACGTGGCGGGGAAGGTCGCGGGCCGCGCTTTGAAGAGAAATTCGGAGCGGAGCGGCCGGTCCACCCCGAGGAGGCCGCCGAATCCAGAGCCGGGACTGCGCCGATGCAGCCTGCGCCGGCCCTGCCTGATCCCGCTTCCGTGACGAACATGACCTCCGGGTTCGAAACGGCGGCAGCGCTCGAGCCCGCGGGGGCGTTCGAGTCCTCCGGCGGCCGGATCGAAATGCGCGAACCTGTCCCGATGCGCGAAACCTCGCCGGCGCGAGGTGCGGATCGCGAGGAGTCGGGCGAGCGGGCAGTCCGGGAAGCCGGTGGTCCGGTGCTCAGCGACGAAGCGCTCGCGAGCGAAGGGCGGCGTTGGACCGAGGAACTGCTTCGCGCCATGGGCTTCGAGGCCAAGGTGAGTGCGTCCGCGTCGGCCGACCGGGTGGATGTGGTGGCCGAGGTGTCGACGGACGACGAGATGCTCACCGGCCGCAAGGGCGAGGTGAGGCAGGCGCTTCAGCACCTGCTCAATCGCATGGTCAATCGCGGCGAGGGCTCGCATTACCATCTCCAGCTCGAGATCAACGATTTCTGGAAGCGCCGCGAGGAAGAACTCGAGCATCTCGCGCGCCGACTCGCCGACGATGCGGTCGCGCAGCAGGTCGAAACCGTGACCGAGTATCTGAATGCGCAGGAGCGGAGAATCATCCATGTCACGCTGCGTGACGATTCCCGGGTCAAGACCTACGCGCTCGGCGACGGAATGATCAAACGCTTGGCGGTGGCTCCGGCGGATTTCCCCGAGGGAGAAAGAGCCCGCTAGCCCGGTCGCTTCTGGTGCGGCGCCGGGTGCGTGTTCCGCCCGGCGCCGTTTGCTTTGTCTTTCCCGCCGAGTCGCGGCGCGGCGGATGTCCGGCCGTTTTGGGAGAGCGCCGATGCACGAATTCGACGACACGATCGCCGCGATCGCGACCGCACCCGGGGCGGCGGGCCTCGCGGTGCTGCGGGTGAGCGGAGCGCGCGCGCTGGAAATCGCCGACGGCGTCTTCCACGGCCGTGGAACGCTGGCCGCTGCGGCCGGGCACACGCTTCACCACGGTTGGGCCGTGTGGCCCGGCGCCGCCGGCTCCGCGGAGAATCCGGCCGGGCCGATCGTCGACGAAGTCGTCGCGGCGCTGTTCCGCGCGCCGCATTCCTACACGCGCGAAGACGTGGTCGAGCTGTCGTGTCACGGCGGCGCGCTCAACGCCGCGCGGTTGCTCGATGCGCTGATCGCCGCGGGGGCGCGGCTCGCGCGCCCCGGAGAGTTCACGCTGCGCGCCTTCCTGTCGGGTCGGCTCGATCTCGCGCAGGCTGAAGCGGTCGCGGACCTGATCCATGCCGAGACCGAATCCGCGCGCGAGCTCGCGCTCTCGCAACTTTCGGGCGCTCTCTCGGGCCGGCTCGCCACCATCGAGGAACGTCTCGCCGATGCCGCGGCCGAAGTCGAGGCGCGGGTGGATTTCGCCGAAGACGTGGGCGGAATCGAAGTGCCGGCGCACGTCGTCGAGGCCGTCTCGGATGTGGACGCCAGTCTGGCCGCTCTGCTCGACGGCTCGGACTGGTCGCGCGCGATCCGCGAAGGGGCGCGCGTCCCGCTGGTGGGCCGTCCCAACGCGGGGAAATCTTCTCTGTTCAACGCCCTGCTCGGACAAGAGCGTGCCATCGTCACACAATTGCCGGGCACCACCCGCGATCGCGTCAGCGAGGCGATCGAGATTGCCGGCGTGCGCGTGACGCTCTCGGACACCGCCGGGTTGCGCGATCCGAGCGACGAGATCGAGGCAATCGGCGTGGAACGCACGCACGCCGCGATCGCCGATTGCCGCGTTGCGCTGTGGGTGGTGGACGGCTCCACCGCGCCCGCCGAGGCGGATCGCACGATCGCGCGCGCGCTCGAGGGCAAGCGAGTGCTGGTCGCGCTCAACAAGTGCGACCTGCCGCGGGCCGCCAGGCTCGATTCGCTCGAGTCATGGAGAAGCGCCGAGCCGCGCCGCGTGGTCGCAGTCTCGGCCACCCAGGGGTCGGGCATCGATTCGCTGCGCGATGCGCTCGCCGAACTGATCGGCGCCGGAATCGGCGATGCCGGCGGACTCGCGCTCGCGGCTTCGAATCCGAGGCACATCGAAGCGCTCGGCCGCGCGCGTGCGGCGCTCGCTCGGGCCCGGGACGTCGCGAGCGCCGGAGCGCCCGGTGAGATCGTCGCTCTCGAATTGCGCGATGCGCTGGGCGCGATCGGCGAAGTCACCGGGCGCGGTGTGGGAGACGATCTGCTCGATCGCATCTTCAGCCGCTTCTGCATCGGCAAATGAGCGGACACCCGAAGGAGCCAGGCACGCCGGATCCGCGCCCGGCCGACCGGTCGTACGATGTGGTCGTGGTCGGCGCGGGCCACGCGGGATGCGAGGCGGCGCACGCCTGCGCGCGCAGGGGTCTGCGCACGGCGCTCCTCACCGTCGTCCTGGATGACACCGCGAAGATGTCGTGCAATCCCGCGATCGGAGGAATCGCCAAGGGCCACATGGTGCGCGAGATCGACGCGCTCGGCGGAATCATGGGGGTGGTGACCGATCGCGCCGGCATCCAGTTCCGGATGCTGAATCGCGGCCGCGGGCCGGCGGTCTGGTCGCCGCGCGCGCAGTGCGACAAGGCGCGCTACTCGATCGAAATGGCTCGCCTGCTGGGGAACGTCCCGAATCTGGAGCGCGTCGCGGGGGTCGCGAATCACGTGAGGCTCGAACGCGGCTGCGTGGCGGGAGTCGAGCTCGCGGACGGATCGTTGTTGCGATGTCGCGCGGCCGTGATCACGCCCGGAACGTTCCTGAACGGACTCATTCATATCGGGCCGCGACAGATCGCGGGCGGACGCATCGGAGAGCACGCGGCGCGCGCCCTCAGCGAGTGTCTCGCCGAATTGGGACTCGAGCGCGGGCGGCTCAAGACCGGAACGCCGCCGCGACTTCACCGCGACTCGATCGATTGGGACGCGATGTCGCCCCAGCCGGGCGACGATCCTCCGCAGCCGTTCTCGCACTGGACCGATCGTCTCGACGTGGATCAGGTGCCGTGCTTCCTCACCGCCACGAATTCCCGCACCCATCGCGTCATCCGCGACAATCTCGCGCGCTCTCCGCTCTATTCGGGCGAAATTCGCGGCCAAGGCCCGCGTTACTGCCCATCGATCGAGGACAAGGTCGTGAAGTTTTCCGAACGAGAATCGCATCACATCTTCATCGAGCCGGAAGGTCGCGAAACGCCCGAGATCTACGTGAACGGCATGTCGTCGAGCCTGCCGGAAGATGTGCAGCTCGAGTTCGTGCGCACCGTGCGGGGTCTGGAGTGCGCCGAAATGATCCGCCCGGGCTACGCCGTGGAATATGATTTCGTATTGCCGCATCAGTTGCGTCCGACGCTCGAAGTCAGGAAGGTGCCCGGGCTCTACCTCGCGGGCCAGATCTGCGGCACGTCGGGGTACGAAGAGGCCGCCGCTCAGGGATTCGTGGCGGGCGTCAACGCGGCGCTCGCGGTGCAGAATCTCGCTCCGTTCGTGCTGCGGCGGGACCAGGCGTACGTCGGCGTGCTGGTGGATGATCTCGTGACGCGCGAACACCGGGAGCCGTATCGCATGTTCACGTCGGCGGCTGAGCACCGGCTGCTGCTGCGCGCCGACAACGCTGATCAGCGTCTCGCCGCGATCGGTCACTCGATCGGGCTTCTGAGCGACGAGCAGCTCGAGCGCGTGTGCGCCAAGTACGCTGCGATCGATCGTGAAGAACGCCGGCTGTCGCGCGTGAGCGTCACCGTGCCCGCTCGCGTGCCGCTCGCGCTCGCACCGCTCGCTCCCGCACCGCTCGCTCCCGCACCGCTCGCTCCCGCGCCGGCACACGAATCGGCGGTTGGTCACCTGCCGGGCGATGACGCCGCGGTCGCTCCCGCGCCGGGGCGGCGCACGACCATCCGCGCGGTTGATTTTCTCGCGCGGCCGGAGGGCTCATATTCTGCACTCGCTAGCGCAGGGGTCGAGCCGGGGCTACCGCCTGCCTGGGGCGACTGTCTCGAGGTACGCGTCAAGTATCGTGGCTATATCGAGAGACAGCTTCGCGGAGCGGAGCGCACTGCCGCACTCGAACAGATGGAGCTCCCGGCGGCGCTGTGGGACGATCCGCTCACGGGAATTTCGATCGAAGCGCGCGAGAAATTGCGGCGATGGAGGCCCGCTTCGGTGGGCCAGGCGGGCAGGATCGCTGGTGTGTCCCCCGCGGACGTAGCCGTACTTTTGGTACTGGCACGGCGCTGCGCGTCACGAGTTTCGAATGGATGGCGAGCGGATGATCGTGGAAATTTTCCCGTGCGTGGGCCGGGCGCAGAGGCGCCGTCGAGACGCTGACGTGCTAGGGTGCGGGCCATGAGCGAGGCCCGTCGCAGTCGAGCCGGAAAATCCCGTGCGGTCGGGTCCCAGCGTGGCGGGTCCGCCGGCGGGTCCGCGAGGCCAGCGCGCGGAACTTTCAGGCCGGCTCGCAGGTCGGACCCGCGATCGCCCGGGCCGCGCAATTCGGACCCGCGATCGCCCGGGCCGCGCAGCTCGGATTCGCGATCGCGACGGTCGGGCGCTTCGATATCGCGCTCGTCGAGACGGGGTGGCTCCTCAAGCACCCGCCCGTCGAGCAGGAGTGGCAGCGGCGCTCCCCGGTCCGCCGGTTTTTCTCGAACGCCGAAGCGGCCCGACCACCTCGGCGGAGCCCCTCGCGAATTGAGCGCAGGAAGAGCCGCCGCGCTTATGAGGATGAGATCGCGCGATTCTAGATCGGTGGCCGGGTCTCACTCTCGCTATATAAAACAAGTCACACAAAGTAGTTACACGGGTTCAAGCCAGAGATCCCAGAGATCTTCGGCCGTGCGCGTCGTAGACCCGGACAAGGTCATCGGCCGCCAGGACTGGGGTGCCCTGGTGCCGCACCTGCTTAAGCTCGAGGTCGATCCGAATGCCGCGACCGCCCGCCTTCGAGCCTTCACGCGCTTGCTGTTGGAGTGGAATTTTGGAATCTCAAATCTCATCTCTAGGCACGATGTCGACCGGGTGCTGGATCGCCACATCCGTGAGTCGGTCGAACCCGGGCACTGGCTCAAGTCAAGTGGTGCGAAGCGCTGGATGGACCTTGGAACGGGCGGGGGCTTTCCAGCGCTCCCGCTCGCCCTGCTTGGAGTCGGAACAAGCTGGACGCTGGTTGAATCGAGGCGCAACAAGACGTTGTTTGTTCGCAAAGTGATTCAGGATCTTGCGATCCCAGGCTTGGACGTGATAACCGACCGGCTCGAGAACCTGCTGGGGACCGAGCACGAACAGGCGTACGACGGATTCACGTCGCGGGCAACCATGACGCTTGGGCCGACCCTTGCGCTCGCGCGCGAGTTCGTAAAGCCGGGTGGTGTGGCGTTCCTGTGGAAGGGGTCACAGCGCGAGCGGGAGATGGCGGAAAATCCGGAGTGGCAGGAGCACTGGTCGTTCGAAGGGCTTCTCGGGATCGGATCGGGCCAGAGCGTGGTTGCCAGGTTCAAGCGGTTTCCGATCTGAACTAGACTATTTTACAGATAGATATTAGTTTTCGGCTGACATGTTTCACGTGGAACAATCTTCTTGTCCACGTGCCCCGGCGCTGCTAGCCTGCCAGCGCAGGGATAGTCCTCCGATCAACCTCCTCATCAGGGTCGGCGCGAACTTCGCCGCCCGCGCTCAAGGGAATGGGACGCGTCATCGCAATCGCCAGCCAGAAGGGTGGCGTCGGCAAGACCACGACCGCGATCAATCTCGGCGCGTGCCTGGCTCAGGAGAGCCGGCGTGTGCTTCTGATTGACATCGATCCGCAGGGCAACGCATCGAGCGGGCTCGGCATCAACGGCAACGATCAGAGAATCACGACCTACGAAGCGCTGATCGGAGATGCCGAATTGCCTCAGGCAATCGTGTCGACGGCACTGGCGAATCTGGATGTGGTTTCAGCCGGGCAGCGCCTCTCGGGCGCGGAAGTCGAACTGGTCGGGATGATGGCGCGTGAGACCCGCCTCAAAACCTGCCTTGCCAATACTAGAGACGATTACGATTTCGTTCTGATAGACAGCCCGCCGTCGCTTGGACTCCTGACCGTCAACGCCCTCACCGCGTCGGACTCCGTCCTGATCCCCCTCCAGTGCGAGTACCTCGCGCTCGAGGGGCTGACCCAGCTGATCGGTGCGATTCGACTGGTGCAGGATCACTTGAATCCTGAGCTTCGAATCGAGGGTGTCCTGCTCACCATGTTCGACGCACGCCTCAATCTCTCTCAACAAGTTGCAGACGAGGCCAGAAAGTTCTTTGCGGAAAGAATTTATAAGACCATGATTCCGCGCAACGTCCGACTCAGCGAGGCCCCATCGTTTGGGAAGCCAATCGTGCTTTACGACCCACACAGCACAGGCGCCGACAGCTACCGCGAGCTGGCGCGGGAGGTCATGAATCATGCATAGAAAGGCTCTTGGAAGAGGACTGGAGGCGCTGATTCCCTCCAGCGCGACTACCGCCACAGTGGAAGGGCGCTCAGGCGGAGTGCGCGAGCTGCCCGTCTCGGAGATCGGAGCCAACCCGTTTCAGCCCAGAAAACACTTCGATAACGAAGCGATCAGCGAGCTGGCGGCTTCCATCCGCTCGACCGGTGTGCTGCAACCGGTCTTGGTTCGGAGAATCGGTGCGGACGGATATCAACTCGTCGCGGGCGAGCGGCGCCTTCGGGCCGCGGGACTGGCCGGGCTCGAGAGGATTCCCGCGGTGGTTCGCGAAGTCACGGATCGGGAGATGATGGAGCTCGCGCTGATTGAGAATATCCAGCGCGAGAACCTCAACCCTATCGAAGAAGCACGAGCGTTTCACGCTCTTGTAGAAAACGTTGGTCTTACGCACGATCAGTTGTCCGAGCGGGTCGGAAAGCAGCGCAGCTCGATCACGAATGCGCTTCGCTTGCTGGGCCTGCCGGTCGAAGTCCAGGACATGGTTTCACGTGGAACATTGAGCGCCGGGCATGCCCGGGCACTGCTCGGCCTCGAGGCTGCCGGCGATCAGCTGGCAGCGGCCCGCTACGTGAGTAACAAGGGGTTTTCTGTGCGCCGCACGGAGGCGTTCGTAAAGCGGCGGCTGCGGCGGAGACATTCCAGAACCCGGCTGCAATCCATCAGTGGATTGGAAGAATGGTCGATACGGCTCCAGCGACGCTTCGGTACGCGCGTGTCGATCGTACCGGGCCGCAAGGGCGGAAAAGTTGAGTTCGAATACTACAGCCAGGAAGATCTCGAGCGGCTGTTCGAGGCCTGGGGTGTTCTCTAGGGCCTGAGCCGCTCCGTCAACGAAAGTCAGGGAGGACCGTCATGATGAAATTCAGGCCCCGCGCGCAGGCGGCGGAGGAGACGCCGCCGCCAAATACCGTAATCGGGGTGGGTTCGAGCCTCCGTGGAACGCTCATGGTTTCTGGAACGCTGCGCATCGATGGTGAATTCGAGGGCGACATTCTCAACTGTGAGCGCCTCGAGGTCGGCGAACACGGCCTGATGCGCGCCGACATCGAAGTACGCGATGCAGTCGTGCGCGGCCGCGTGCAAGGGAACATCCGTGCGCTCGGCGTGGTGGAGATGAAGTCGGGATCCCGCGTCGAAGGTGACGTCACGGCCCTGAGCGTGGTAATGGAGGCTGGAGTGTTCTTCGCCGGGCGCTGCACCATGCTCGAGTCCGGCAGCGAGAGCGTCGAGCTGGGGATGGACGCCGGTCGCTACCGCGAAACCGTGCGGAGCTGATGGGCAGCGTCGGCGATCGCACCGTCCTTGCTCGGCCGGTCCCCGCGCGCCGGCTGCCCTCCCGCTGCCGGGTGCCCTCCCGCCGCGATCCGAAAGCATTGGTCGGAACCGTACCCGCGGGGCGCCTTTCTTGACCGCCACCAGTACGACATGTGTATTTATTCAATATATTCTAATATATACACTTACTGTATCTAATTCGTCGGCTGATGAGCACTCGGCCTCGCATGGCGCTGTAACAGTCGCGCGGCCGCACCATGGATCCCAGCGCCGGTGGCCCGAGGGCACGGTGGTTTTTTCATTCGAGAACCTCGAGGGACTTCCACTCATTCCCACGATGGTGCGTGGGAACGCGGGCCGCGACACGACGGGCGTACTCGTGCTCGATACCGGTGCCGGATTTCTGGCGCTCGACCAAGCCCTGGCTGAATGGGCGGGAATCAGCGATCCCGCGGACCAGGCGCGGTCCGAACCGCGCGCCGATTCGAGCCACAGCGCGGGCGCGGGCATCGACTCGATCGGTGCGCAACCTCGAGCGAACTTCGTTTCGCAGCCGCGTCCTTCGATCGGCCTCGCGCAGCGCCCGCTGTCGCGTCTCAAGCTCGGGGAACTGGAGGTCGATCAGATCTCGCCGGTGCTCGTGATCCAGGCCCAGATCGTGCGTGCCGTCACGGATCGGCCCGTGCTGGGCCTGCTTGGTCATCGCCCGCTCTCGGATCGCGCCGTTCTGATCGACTACCAGCGCGGTGAGATCGCGCTCATTCCAGCCACTGACCTTCGCTCGGCCGCGACCAGCGGGGTTGCCGCCTCGCGCGACCGGCTGGGCTCGCTGCTCGGGCCCCATGCGATCTCCGTTCCGTTCCGGCTCGAGGGCGACGGCAAGATCGTGCTGTCGGCAAGTTTCGGCCACCCAGGTTCCGCTCGATCCCGGGCGGCGATGACCCTGATACTCGATACCGGAGCCACCAAGTGCGCGTTCTTCCGAGGCCCGTTCGAGCGCGCGGCTCCCGAGGCCGCCGCCTGGAGATCGATCCGGGGTCTCGCCGCGCCCACGTTGATCGGCGTATCCGACGCGAGGATCACACTGGTACCGCAATTCGAACTGAGCGGTACGTCCGCGAACCCCACGGTCAGCGACCTTGACGTCGCGGTGATCGAGAGCGAACTCGAGACGCAGCTCTCGAGCGCGATCGGAGAGCCGGTGGACGGACTGCTCGGCGCCTCGTTCCTGCGCCGATTCAACGTGTTGATCGACTATCCGCACGCGGTTCTGTGGCTCGAACCGATTCCCGACTGGCGCAACCCCCGACCGCACGAATACTGCCATCCCGGTCTTCAGCTCGAGCGCCGCGAGGAGACGCTCCAAGTGGTTGGAGTGGTCGAGCAATCTCCCGCCGAGCAGGCTCACATCAGGATCGGCGATGAACTCCTCGCGATCAATGGTTCGTCCGCGATCAAGCTCGATGTGAGTAAAGCGACACGCGCGCTCGAAGGCCCGCCCGGCACGCACGTGCTGGTCCTGATCCGGCACGCCGGCGCGGTGCGCAACCTGTGGCTGGTGCGAAAGCGACTGTTGTGAGCGCGGGGCCCGCGGGCGCGAGCGACGAAGTCCGTGGGACACCGCTGCCTTGCCCCTCCCCCGGCGGATCCGCGCGGTCCGCGGCGCGCGGGCGCCTGCTGGTCTTCGGAGCCACGTTCCTCTGGGGCACGTCTGCCACGCTCGCGCGTTTCGTGTTTCAACGCCGGCAGATCCCTGTTCTCACCGTGGTCGAGTTGCGACTGCTGATCTCCGTGGCGCTGCTCGCGCCATGGCTCGCGCTGCGCCGCCCGCAATCTCTGCGCGTCGCGAGGCGCGACTGGGGATATTTCCTGATCCTGGGTCTTTGCGGAGTCGCGGCCGTTCAGGGCAGCTACTATCACTCGATCTCGGTGCTGGGGGTCGGGCTCGCGATTCTTCTTCAGTATCTGGCGCCGGTGCTGATCGTGATTTACGACGCGATTCGAGGAAAGCCGGTCCACTCACACACGCTGATCGCGGTGGTCGCGGCGGTGGCCGGCACCGCGCTGGTCGTGGGCAACCTGGACCCGGCCGCGATCCATGCGCGAGCCGTCGACTGGGTGATCGGATTCGGCTCGGCATTCGCGTTCGCGTTTTATGTCGTGTTCTCGAAACGCGGGCTCGAGCGCTACTCACCCGAGACCGTGCTCGTGCATACCTTCGCGATCGCGGGGTTCTTCTGGGCGGTGGTCACGCCGCCGTGGAGAATTTTGGCGGCAGGCTACGATGGCGCGGCGTGGCTGATGTTTCTGGCGCTCGGAGTGTTCTCGACGTTGGTGCCGTTTTCGCTCTTTTACGCCGGGCTCAAGCGCTTGTCGGCTTCGGACGCCAGCATCGTGGCGACGCTCGAGCCGGTCGTCGCGGTGTTCGCCGCGGCGACCCTGCTTGGTGAATGGTTGAGGCCGCTGGAGTGGCTGGGGGCCGCGCTGGTGCTGCTCGCCGCCGGCATCGCGTCGCTGCGCGTCCCCGAGGCGCTGCCGGCTCACCCGGAACGAGGATGAGCTCGGGGGACAGAGTTCTCAGGGGCTGAAAGATTCTGGGGGAACGTTGTCGGCGCTATCGCACGCTGCCCGATCTGATGCGAGATTTTCATGCCGAGCACCGCCACGTAGCAACGCTTCACCGCCCTGCCATCGCCGGGCAGAAACTCGACGTCGGTCACTCGCAAGTCATGTTCCGTCTGACTCCATCGTCCTGCCCGGCTCAGCTCGCTTCGGCGAGCTGGTTGGGATGCGCATGGAAATTGTGCAGCCTCTCCCGCACCTTGTCTACGCGGGCCGGACTCACGGTCTCGACCGCATAGCGCTCGTCCCACACCAGGTTCCCGCGCAACCAGACGCGAAGTTCAGGATGCTGGGTCAGCAGGGCCATGCCCGACTTGCCCTTCAGCTCGCGCACCACGCTCGAAATGCTCTGGGCCGGCCGCAGACCGATCAGAACGTGCGCGTGGTCGGATCCCGCCGCCACCTCGAGCAGCGAATAGCCGCGTTCGTCACACGCCTGCTGGATCAGCGTTTCGAACGCGGTGATATGCCGCTCGCGCAGCACGGGCCGACGACCGCGCGTGCTCCACGTGACGAGGTAGTGAAGCCGGCTGCGGTAAAGCGGCTCCCAACGACTGAGCAGGGATTCCTTCACTTTGGGAGCCAGTGTGCGATTCACGGCGATGCCTCCTGCGATGACGTTTGAACAAATGTGCAGCTCTGGTACCTGAAAAACGGGAGCCACGCTCCCTGGGGGGGACCTCACGCCAGCCGGATCCGCTCCTAGCGTCCGACGGTTCGCATCACTCCACGCACCACCCCCAGAATGCGAAAATTCATCCCGGATGAAACAACGATCGGCTGATACTTGGGGTTCGCCGCGACCAGTTCGATGCTTCCACGCCGGGGATGGAAGTACTTCACGGTCGCATCGTCCTCGACCAGCGCGACGATGATCTCTCCGGCGCTCGCCGCCTCCTGCTGGCGCACGACGACGTAGTCGCCCTCGAAAATACCGGCCTCGATCATGCTGTCGCCGCGCACGCGAAGCGCGAACATTCCGCGCGGGTCACCGAACACATCCCGGGGGTCGAGCGATCCGTCGAACGACTCCTCGGCGAGGATCGGCTGGCCGGCGGCCACGGTTCCGAGCAACGGATATCCGAACGACGGCGCCGAGCTCACCGCACCGCCGGGGGTGACCGGCACCAGGCCCCGCGAGATCTTGCCGCAGCGCTTCAGGTATCCGGCCTTCTCGAGCATCTTGAGATAGAAGCGCACGCCGTTGGTGGACGAGATGCCGAACTCCACCCCGATCTCACGAATGGTCGGGGGAAATCCGTGCTCGCGCGCGAAACGCCTGATGAAGCCCAGGATTTCGTGCGCACGGTCATTCAGCATGGGATGTGGCCTCCTCGACGATTGAGGTCCCGGCTGGGACCCGGCACTCAGGTAATATAGTGCACGTCCGTGCAGCAAGTCAAGGGGTATTCTTCGAGGCGATTTCTGGGCCCGGCGGCAGGTGCTCAATGCCGCCCCTGGGGGGGGCCGGTTCCGATTTTCGCCCGGGGGCTCATCGCGGCCGCGTCCCGCCCGCCGGTGGTCACCACCGTCCACGCGGGTGACGTCGGCCCAGGGGGTCACGCGTGAAACGCCGAGGCCAATTCCGCGCGCAATCATGCGAGTGGCGTGGGATTGCGGTCGCCGCCGCACGTCGGGCGCGCTCTGGTCCGCGCCTTGCGACGGAGCGAAAACGAGATCGGAAGATCTCGACCACGACAGGCAAGGGGCGGATGGCCGGGTTCCGCGGAGGTTGATCGCTATCGGGGGCCGGTCGGCTGAAGTGGACCCACCACCGCTGCCTTGTCGGTCGGGGAACGGCAATGCGCCCGGTAGGTGCTCTCGCACTCGCCGGGCGCATATTCCGAATCCTTGGAAAATGATCACGGCCCGCCGCCCATTCGTGGGCCGCGAGGCGAGACGCTCCGAATCAGAAGCGCACGCTCACTTCGGCGCTCACGCGCAAGGGCGGGGCGACGTAGAACTGCGAGTCGCCGATATCGCTCTCGGTGACGAGATGGCGACTGTCGCCGAGGTTGCGGCCAGTGACGCCCACCACTCCGCGACCAAAATCGTAGTTCGCTCCGGCGTCGTACTCCTCGTAGGGCTCGACGAAGAACGTGTTCCGGCGATTGAGCGGACGATCGCCCCGGTATCGCAGCGCGCCCCATACCGAGACGCCGAGCGGCGCACGATATGCGACGCGAGCGTCGATGAGATCCTGCGGGACGAGTTCGAGGCGCTCGCCGCCCACGTCACGGAACTGTCCGTCCGGCGTGACGAACGTGAATTCCACGAATCGGGCATCGTGGTGGGCGTAGTCGGCGTACAGGGTCAGTCCGGGCAGCACGCCGGGTGACAACGTCAGATCGACCTCGGCTCCCTTGAAACGCTCGCTACCCGCGTTCATCAGCACCGGATTGCCCAGCGCATCGAGGTTCGAGACCACCAGGTTGCTCAGATCCATCTGAAACAGCGAGACGCCCGTTTCGATCTGACGCGCGAACGCCCGAAGCTTGAAGCCGCCTTCGACCGAGTGACTGCGCTCGGGCTCGAGGATCTCGGCGCTTTCGGCCTCGGTCAGATTGGGCGCCGCGGGCTTGAACGAACTCTTCCAGTTTGCGTACGCGTTCAGAGCTTCGAGCTTCGACGAGCCCGCGGGCGCGAGCCGTACGAGCCCCGACAAGTCGCCGGACCACGCGCCCGAGGTCTTCGAATCGTCGATCGTGACCGCCGGCCCGCCCACCTCCTGGCCGAACGCGTGAAGCTTCTCGTGGGCATGGTCGTAGTGTCCCCCGCCCGCCACCGTGAAGCGCCGCGTCGGGGTCCACGAGTCGTGGGCGTAGACGCCGAGGAATGTTCGACGGTCTTCGAACGAGCGGTGGTCGCCCACCGGCACGTCTTCGACTCCCGGAATGGTCGAGGGATCGGCCAGCGCCTGGTCGAAGTCGAAGCCGATTCCGGATGCGATGGTGCGGCCCCATGTGATCGCCGCGCCGCCCGTGAATTCATGCGCCCCGCTCAGCTGAAAGCGCGACAAGAAATGCGCGTCCCCGAAGACCGCGGTCTCATGGGGTTCGAGCAGCACGCCCTCGGAGCCCGCGGTGTCGGCGTTCGGAAAGTCCATCGGGAAGCTGCGCAGTGAGGTCTGATGGTCGCGCGCGTAACTCAGACTGCCGGCGATTTCCCGGCCCTCGGCGAGCGTGGTGGTCAGCTTCGTGACGGCGCTGAAGACGCGGTGCTCGAGGCGCGCGCCCGAGACCGCGTAGTTGCGATCCACCACGAATCCCGGCAGCGGCAGCCCCAAGTCGTACGGCATCGGCGTGCCCCATGCCTGATTGTCGCGATAGCCGGACAGATCGAGGCTCACGTTGGATCCGCCGAACGACTTCGAAAGACCCAGCGCTCCGCGATCGATCGAAAATCCGGTTCGATCCTGCCAGCCGTCGGAGCGTTGCGAAAACCCCGAGAGCCGCGCGTGCACGCCGTCCGAGAGCGTGCGTTCGAGCGCTGCGTCGGCGCGCAGATCGGTGAACGATCCGCCCCCGAGCGTGACGTGGCCCTTCGTTTCTTCTTCGTGCCGCGAGAACACCTGCACCATGCCCGCGAAGCCCGAGGCGCCGTACATCGCGCCCTGCGGGCCCTTGACGATCTCGATGCGCTCGATCCCGTTCACGTCGATCTGAGAGAGCGACGGATTGAACGGGCCGCCGACCGGGACGCCGTCGAGCGTGATGAGCAACGCGTCGAATTCCTTGAGGCCCCACATCCCGACGTTCGGCAGGCGCATTCCATTGTCCGAACCTTCACCGGTGTCGAGGCCCACCACATCCTGGAGCGCGTCGGCGAGCGTGCGGGCGCCGCGCCGTTTGAGTTCGGCGCCGCTCACCACCGTCGCGCCGTTCGGCACCTCGATGGGATCGCTCGCCCTCCGCGTGGCGGAAACCAGCACTTCGTACTTGGAGGGGGCGTGCGCCATGACGCGCGCGCTGTCCGCCCCCGCGGTGCCCGGCGTCCGCGAAGGTGGCCGCGCGGACGCCGGCTCCGGTGCGCCGCTCGCGGGCCCGGCGGGTAAACGCGCGCCCGCGGACGCCGGCTCCGCTGCGGCCAACGACGAGGCGGCCGTGAGGGTCAACACGGCTGAAATCGAGATCGTGTGGATGGCGCCCTTCGCCACCCGGTGGATAACGTGCACGGAGTCGTCCTTTCGCAGGGAGGGGAAAACGGAAACGCGCGAAGGACGAATTCTCAGTTTCTCTGCGGAACGACCCTCGGAGCGCTGTCCGTGCGCGGAGCTGGCGAGCGCGAATCGAAAGACCACGATTCGAACGTGAACGGGATGGCCCGAGCGATCTCGCGGGGCGTGGCGACGCGCGTCACGATTCCAATCGTCTGGCCGTCCCCGTCGGCGTTCCAGCGGAGCCCGCCCGATGCGAGCGATTCATCCGCTGCGCCCGGGCCGGCATCACGCACGCCATTCCACCATCCGCCTTCGCTCACCTGCGAGAGCTCGGCCGCTTCCATCGGCCGGGCCGCGATGCGAAACGCGGCCAGACTCTCGCCTTCGATCTCGCGACCCTCGCGGCAGAAGCGCAGCCGGAGCCGGGCGTCCGCGCACGCGAGATTCGGAACGCGCCACACGTAACGGCCAGCGCGCGCATCGAGCTCGGGCGAGACGCGCACCGCGAAGTGGCGTCCGCCATCGAGCGAGAGCTGAATCTCGAGCTCGTCCACCGCGGGGTCCATGCCGGTCCATTCGAGCACGATGGAATCGCCCGCGCGCACCGATTCACCGATTCGCGCGATGAGATGCGGGCGGGCGCACGCGCCGGGCGGCATCGAGCTCTCGCCCGGGGGTGCGGAGCTTCGCGCGGGATCGGCGCCCGCGTGCGAGGCGGTCGCGTGCGAAACCGTCGCGGCCGCCAGCAGGACGGTGAGCGCCTTGATGCGCGTGGTGCGAAATCTGCGGCGAATGAGTGCGTGCGTGTTCATGGGCCGAAGAGGATACCAGAGTCTTGAGACTACCCGCGACCCGCCACGGTGCCCGGAACGAATCAACGCGACCCGCCGCGCCGCGCGGGAATGAACCCCGCGACCCGCCGCGCCGCGAGCGCGCGATGGACCCCGGCCCGCGCGATCGCGTAGGTTGCGGCCCTCATGTCCCGATCCCGCCCGCCGCTTCTGATTCCAGCGCTCGGTCTCAACGTGCTGATCTCGAGCGGCACGTTCCTGGTGGCGAAGCAGACGCTACACGAGTTCCCGCCGCTGGTGCTGTCGTTGCTGCGATTCGTGCTCGCCGCGGGCGTGCTGTGGC
>JACOSU010000122.1 GCA_016178685.1 Candidatus Eiseniibacteriota bacterium
CGCCTCCTCGCGCTCGACACGCCGACGAAGCTGATGGATTCGATGTTCGGCCAGTTGATGGTGCTGCGGGCGACCGACCCGCGACGCGCCGTGGAACTGCTGCAGCGGCATCCCGCGGTGCGGAAGGCGGCGCTGTTCGGCGACGTGGTGCACGTGGTGCTCCGGCGCAAAGGGCGCGGCAAGGAGCGGGAACCGGGGAGAGGGCGGCAGAGCGGCCGGGAATGGCGGGAGATCGAGGCGAGCGTCACCACGCAGGGGATCGGCGTGAGCGACGTGACGGAGATCGAGGCGTCGCTGGAGGATGTCTTCATCGACCGGCTCGAACCCGATGGAGGCGCCGCGTGAGCCAGTCGGCGACTCTTCCCGCCCCGGTCGCGGTGCGCGTGCGCGACCTGTCGCGCGTCTTCGGCGACTTCGTGGCCGTGGACAAGGTCACGTTCGACGTGCGGCGCGGGGAGATCTTCGGATTCCTCGGCCCCAACGGCGCCGGCAAGACCACCACCATCAAGATGCTCACCGGGTTGCTCGCGCCGAGTTCGGGCGACGGCGAGGTCGACGGCCTCGACGTGCGCACGGAGTCGGAGACGATCAAGACGCGCATCGGCTACATGTCGCAGCTCTTCTCGTTGTACGGCGACCTCACCGTCGACGAGAACATCGCGTTCTTCGCGGGGCTCTACGGCGTGACCGGCGACCGCCTCGCCGCCCGGCGCGACTGGGTGCTCGAGATGGCGGGGCTCACCGCGCACCGCGCCCAGATGACGGGCGAGCTGCCGCTGGGCTGGAAGCAGCGGCTCGCGCTCGGGTGCGCCGTGCTGCACGAACCGCCGCTGCTCTTCCTCGACGAGCCGACGTCCGGCGTCGACCCCATCTCGCGCCGCAACTTCTGGGAGCTCATCTATTCGCTCGCCGACCGCGGCACGACGGTGTTCGTGAGCACGCACTATATGGAAGAGGCGGAGTACTGCCACCGCCTCGCCCTGATGAACCGTGGTCGGATCATCGCGCTCGATCGCCCGTCGGCGCTGCGCACGCAGATGGCCGAGCCGATCGTCGCGATCACGGCGAGCGACGCCTCGGCGGCGGCGCAGGCGCTGCAGCACCAGGACGGGATCGTCGAGGCGGCGATGTTCGGACGCGCCGTGCATGCGGTGGTTCGCGACGTCGCCGAAGCCGAGGCGTTCATCCCACCCTTCCTCGCCGCGCGCGGTATCACCTGCTCCGGGATGCGGGTCGTGAGTCCGTCGCTCGAGGACGTCTTCGTCTCGCTCGTCCGCCGCGAGGGCGGCGCGGTGGCCGGATGACGTTCAGCTCGCGCCGCCTGCTCGCCATCGCCCGCAAGGAGGTCATCCAGCTGCGGCGCGACACGCGCAGCCTCGCGATGGCGTTCCTCGTGCCGGCGATGATGGTCGTGTTCTTCGGGGCGATCATCAGCTTCGACGTGAAGGAGATCAAGATCGCCGTGCTCGACCAGGACCACTCGCAGCGGAGCCGTGAGCTCGTCGAGTCGTTCGTGGCCACCGACCGGTTCGTGGTGACCGACCAGTTGACGCGCCGCCAGCAGGTGGGGCCGCTGCTCGACCGCGGCGCGATCCGCCTGGCGCTCGTGATCCCGCCGGGCTTCGAACGGCGCCTCGCGTCGGGCCAGCCGTCGCCGGTGCAGGCGATCATCGACGGCGCCGACGCCAACACGGCGGGGATCGCCGCGAACTACGCCACCGCGATCGTGAGCGCGTACAGCGCGAAGGTCGCGTCGCGCGGCGCCCCGGCCGTCGCCCCGGTCACGATGCAGGCCCGCGTGTGGTACAACGAGACGCTCGAGAGCGCGCCGATGATCGTCCCGGGGCTCGTCGCCGTGATCATGATGGTCATCGCCACGATGCTCACCTCGCTCACCATCGCCCGTGAGTGGGAGCGCGGCACGATGGAACAGCTCGCCGCCACCCCGGTGCACCCGGCCGAGGTGATCCTCGGCAAGCTGCTCCCGTATCTCGCCATCGGCCTCATCGACGTCGTGGCGACCGTGCTCCTCGGGATGTACGTGTTCGCCGTGCCGTTCCGTGGGAGCGCCGTGCTCCTCGGCGTCATGGCGACGCTGTTCATCGTCGGCTCGCTGAGCCTCGGCATCTACATCAGCGCCACGATGAAGTCGCAGCTCATGGCGTCGCAGCTCTCGCAGCTCGCGACGTTCCTGCCCGCATTCCTCCTCTCCGGGCTCATGTTCGACCTCAACAGCATCCCCTGGGTGCTGCGCGCCATCTCGACCCTCGTGCCGGCCCGGTACTTCATCACCGTGATGCGCGGCATCTTCATCAAGGACG